>CAYYYX010000045.1:0-17774 GCA_964476065.1 uncultured Verrucomicrobiota bacterium
TGGATCTTTTGCTCCGCCAGCGTGATGAATTGCGTGATGATCATGGCCTGGTTTTTCGCAACGCCTTTAACTTTGTGCGTCGCCTGTTCCCCATCACCGAGCCAGAATCCCCGAGCCGTCTTTTTCTCGATATCCTTTCCGTCGTGTTTAATTCTACGGGCAGAGGCTTACTGCGTGCTATTCATCTCAAAGGTAGTGGCAGCGAGATCGGTTTGCGGGTGGGCGATGGCGATGACTTTTTTGGGGTAATAAACGTCGGGGAACCCAAGAAACTGTGGGATATGCTCGAAGAAAACCATGGGGGACGCATCATCTGCTCGGAGCAACCGTTTTCCGTCTCGCTGTTTGATGAAATCAAGGAGCCGGGCAGTAAGATTCGATTGTTGGTAGGGGCGAAGAAGTTTACCGAAGGCTGGAGCTGCTGGCGCGTCAGTTGCATGGGGCTGGTCAACATCGGCCGCAACGAAGGTTCTCAGATTATCCAGTTGTTTGGCCGGGGCGTACGCCTTAAGGGTCTTGATTTCTCGCTGAAGCGCAGCGGCGGGATCACGGATGCCGAGCACCCCGAATTCGTCGATGAGCTGGAAACCCTGAATGTTTTCGGTATTCGCGCCGACTACATGAAGGTGTTCAACGAGTATATCGATGAAGAGGATGTTACCTCTGAGAGAAAAATCGAGACCATTACCCTGCCGACCATCGAAAATCTGGCTCGTACCGATCTGAAGATCATCCTGCCCAAAAGGGATATGCCTGACTTCAAGACGAATGAGCGTCCGGTCTTCGGTCGCTATGATCAAATCCGCACTAAGGTTTCTGCCGATTGGTTTGGCCGGCTGGACAGTAAGACGCGTCGTTTCGACCTCCATACGGATGACGAATTGGCCATGGAGCCGACCTTTCTGAAACTGGCAAACCGGAAATTTCTCGATTATGACCGTCTTTACATCGAGCTGCTTCGTTTCAAGAAGCAGAACGCCATGTATAATCTAGAAATCAGCCGAGCATCGGTGTCGGCACTGCTGGATCAAACGGATTGGTACGAGCTATTTATTCCTGATCACATGCTGGAGTTTGCAGGTTTTGGTCGCGTTGAACTTTGGCAGGAGGTTGCGTCTGATCTATTGAAGCGCTACTGCCGGAAATACTACGACTTCAAAAAGGATGAGTTTGAAGGGCCTTATCAGGAATACCGCACCATACAGCAAGCCATCGATGACCCTGAGGAGCGGTTTAACAAGCAGTTCCTGCAAAACTTGCGCGTGACCTATCAGGCAGCCATCGAAAAGAGCCGCGATGTGCTCATTGAAGATCTCCAAAGAATCGGAGAACGCTTGCTGGCCGGAGACCTTCAGGAATACCAGGCCGGTGATCTGTCCATCTTCAATTTTGGCCATCATCTCTATCAGCCACTCATTCATGTTAAGAAGGGCGTGGTAGGGATCACCGTTAAACCTACGCACCTGAATAAACACGAAAAACAGTTTGTCGAGGACATGAAGATCTGGTGCAGCGCAGAACAGGACGGCTTTTTACAGGGCAAGGAATTCTATGTGCTTCGCAATCAGAGCCGCGGTAAGGGCATCAGCTTCTTTGATGAAGGCAATTTCTATCCCGACTTTGTCCTTTGGCTGCTGGATGGTGATAAGCAGTATATCTCTTTTGCCGATCCTCATGGGCTGCGCCATTCGGACGGTCCAGGCGATAGCAAGATCCAGTTTCACCAACGGATTAAGGATATTCAGGATAACCGCCTGCAGGATGATTCCGTTGTGCTGAATTCCTTTATCATTTCACCGACCCGTCATCGTGACCTTTTTCGAAAATTTGGTGGATGGGACAAGAGTGAGTTTATGAATCACCACGTCTTATTTATGTACGATGAGCCAGAATCCTACATTCAGGCCATGACCGGGCTGATGGGGTTGTAATAAGGAGCCAGATCCACCGACGGGTCTTTCTTCAATCAGTGCCGGTATCGGTCCTATTATCTAATCATTTCTGGGCCTGCGTGCTTTTAGATCATAATCTCGCCCCTTGACCGCGAAATCTGACCCTTCCAAGCATGATTTCCCCGAAAAAACTTCGGCGTGGAAGTGCTTGGCTTTCCAAGGGTTGGAAAAAATGATGCCCCTTTTTCCGAGGGTTGGAAACGTTTGGCCTTTTTACATCCACAGGCATGGCCTATGTTTATTCCCTGTCAAATCGTTAACAAGGAATTCCCTATGGCCGAAACAAGACGGCGCGTGAAAACTGGCGATAGTTATGCGATAGAAATGATCGCGAGGCGTGTAAATATGCATATATCCGAATTTTCGAATAATTGCGCTTTAGTCCCTATCATGAAATATTCCCATAATTGTTCATTTATAATTGAACGTTATGACCTGATCGGGACGGACGACTTGCGTGTGACTCTTAGGGCAAAATACAACATGCTGTGTAAAATAGATGACATGCCGGTTGACAAGACGAGTATGCGAGAGTATGTTTTTAAAAATTAAAGGAGTTCATTATGCTAAATCTGGTTCCATTTACAGACGTAGGGTCAAATTTTGATGCAAAACTCAGTGTAAGACCGAACGGTACAGTAGGCGTTTCTTCGGGCGCGCTTAAGCGATTTAAATTGCTGGATGAGGATTCTTACATTGTTATGCATTACGATAAAGAGGCACAAATTGTCGGGGTTAAGCCGACTAGTGATAAGTCGATTCCAGGAGCGATCAAGTTGATCATTCGTTATCCACGTGAAAACAGTCAGCAAAAACAACCTTCGGGGCATTTTTCTGCAAAGGCATTTCTTCAATTCCACGATATTCCCTATAAGGGGCAACGGACTCAATCCTTTGATGCGGAATGGAGTGAGGAGTACAAAATGATCCTGTTTGATTTGAGCAAACCCCGCGATGTGAGTCGTGGGAAAAAAGAAATTTCTGAACCCCTTGCGGCTGCCCCTGAAAAGCTGGCCCCGTCTCAGCCAGAGCCACTCGCGCCGCAGGCCATTCATTCGCCGCCTCAGGCGCTTGCTGACCCGCAACAGCCAAAACTACGGGACAACTCACCTTTTTAAGGAAAAATGATGAAAATAAGAAAATTTCATGAAGGAAAAACAGGGCAGGTGCCCTGGTGAGGTTGCTCACCGGAAAAATGACCGCTTGCGGTGGTCATCTTCCGGCTAACCGAATCCATTTAAACCGAGTGCTTTATTGTCAGCACGTTGCAGGTTGATTCATCTATCTACCTAGCAATGAATAGTGTACACGAATTGTGATGAGGGTCAAGCAGATGTGAAACCTTCTGAAAAAAGGTGCGTTTTAATGGTCAAAACCCGTAGTATCCCACGTAGTCTGAGCTGTATGTTATGAAGGTTTTAAAAAAGGACGCAGTAAAACGACCCGCTACCAAAAAGCGGCGTCTTACCACGCCCTCAAAAATCTAGAACCAACAAGAAACACCCGCTATCACTTCTCAGCAAGCTGAAGCTTCTTACCAGAATCAATCCATTGTTGCAGGATGATCTTGCAGTACTTGCTTTTGCTGATATGCATCGACTTGGAACGTTTCTCTAGATCGTTTGCCATCTTGTTCGACATGTTGATACCGATGGTTTTTGTGCCTTTTCCAATTGGATTTGTAGCCATAATAATTCCCCATATTTTTCGGAATTGTACGAAGGCGAGAGCTTGATTGCAAGTACACGAAAGCACTATAAAATATTCATAGTCTTTTGCCTGACCTGTTGGAAGTCGCATTGCCAGCAGTTCTCTTGCATCAAAAATATGAGAACTATTTCCTCCGGTACGCTGACAGAATCGAGCGGGTCTTTTGCTCTTGCCTAAAGATGGCAGAAAGATAAAAAAGTCTCATGTTCGGTATTGGCGAAAAAGACAGCGACGGCAGGCAGAAGCGGATTGAACACCGGGGCAGACACCTGCGGGTCAGTCGTACTGGCGGAGTGGCCGTCCGGGAACAGATCCGCGTTGCCGGTGTAAATATCACCGCCAACTCGAAACATGGTGCTCGTGTTTCCACCCGCATCACCAAAGGCACCAATGCCGGATTCCAGAACGGAAACTTTCGACTGCGGGGCCGGTACGGCAAGGGGCCGACAAAACTCAACCTGTCCAAAAGTGGATTCAGCGTTTCTTCTAAAAATGCGCTGGGAACCTTCAACTGGATGAAGCCCAACCGCTCATCTGTAAAACTCGGAGGCGTACAGATACGCGGAAAGAACGCCGCCGCCATCCAGATGGTTTATGCGATCTTTGCCTTGGCTGCTTTTGTGGTGCAGGCCGCCGTTGTCCTGATCGTGTTTCTGGCGCAGATGCTCTGGATTTTCCTGCAACTGCTGTTCACCTTCCTGTGCTGGTTGCTTCCGATCCTATGGGACGGATGCTGTCGCCTGGGGCAGTCGATGTCCGCCGCCGTTCAGGCCGGCAAACGATCTAAGTTGATGCCCCTTGCCGAGGCTCTTGCCGCTGATCCAGCGCACGGCCTTAGCAAATGGACGTTGCCCGAGCTGGAAGCCGCGCTGATCGATATTGTCACCGCTGGCGGACGCGGACAACCGCTCGACCCGCCGTTCGATGAAATACTCGAATCAATCGACGTCAAAACCGCCGCCGACCGTCTTCGGGTTCTACTGCTGGCGGTGGCCCGGCTCCACCGGGAAAAAACCGATGAATCCAGATTGGTGCCTCTGTTTTTGGACATCGACGAGAAATGCGTAGAAGAAGGCGGACGCACACGGTTGCAGGACACGCTGCTTGCAGACTATGCGGCCATCAACAAGCTGGGGTTTAAGAAAGACCAAAGACGCCCCTCTGAAACCTGACCGCGTTCCTCACTTTTTCAGATTGTTTCGTCGCAGGCTTCCACCCCTTGGAAAAAAGGGTTAAAAAGTTTCCAGTATTTGGAACATCACGCTGGAGACGGTTTTGAAGAAGGGAAAGAGTAGATGCCATTTAATGAGGACTCCAGAGTTAAGCTTCCTGCTATTCTTCACCTGACGCGGCTTGGCTACACGTATCTCTCTAAAGACGCTGCGGAATGGGACGTTTCCACGAACATTTTCCCAGAAATCTTTCGGGAGAGTGTGCGGACGATCAATTCGAACCGAAAGTTTGAAGACGATGAACTGAACCGACTTCTGGCGGAAACCTCTCTGTTGCTTGACTACGAAGATATGGGGAAAGCCTTTTACGAACGACTGGTTCAAAAATCAGGCACTCGGCTGATCGACTTTGAAAACTTCAGCAACAACTCCTTCCATGTGCTGACGGAATTGCCATGCATAAATGGAGATGAAGAATTCCGTCCGGATATTACATTGCTGATTAACGGCATGCCGCTGGTCTTCATCGAGGTCAAGAAGCCGAACAATAAAGAAGGCATTTTGGCGGAGCGGAATCGGATTGATGCCCGTTTCAAAAACCCTAAGTTCCGGCGGTTTATGAATGCCACTCAAGTGATGGTGTTCTCGAATAATATGGAGTACGACAGCGACTCTCCACAGCCGATCGAGGGGGCTTTTTACGCCACGCCTTCGCAAAATGGAGTTAAATTCAATTACTTCCGCGAAGAGCAGGATCTAAATATTGACCGACTGCTGACGCCTGAAAATGAAGCGCTCGAAGATTTTGTGCTGAAAGACAACAATCTGGAAGTGATCAAACACAACCCCGAGTTTTTAACTAACAAAAATCCGGATAGTCCGACGAACCGGCTTTCGAATTCGCTTTTCAGCCCCGACCGGCTGGCATTTCTGCTGAACTACTCCATTGCCTTTGTTCACGAAGAAACCGGCATCCAGAAGCACATCATGCGCTACCCGCAGATTTTCGCCACCAAGGCGATTGAGCAGAAGCTGGACGCCGGCGAGCGCAAAGGAATCATCTGGCATACCCAGGGTAGCGGAAAAACCGCACTGGCGTTCTACAACGTCAAATTCCTGACCAACTACTACAGCCGCAAAGGCGTCATCCCAAAATTCTATTTCATTGTGGACCGGATCGACCTGCTGATTCAGGCCCGACGGGAATTTGCCGCCCGTGGGTTGGTTGTGCACGAAATTAGTTCCAGAGACGCCTTTGCAAAAGAAATTCGCGAAACCCGCGCCGTTCACAATGCTTCAGGTCGACCGGAAATCACCGTCGTCAATATTCAACGCTTTGAGGATGACCCAAATGTGGTCAGCACGCAGGATTACTGCGTGGACGTCCAGCGCATCTATTTCCTCGATGAGGTGCATCGCAGCTATAACCCCAAAGGGAGCTTCCTTGCTAACTTGGAGCAGTCAGACCGCAAAGCGATTAAGATTGGACTCACCGGCACGCCGCTGCTGGGTGAAACCACCGCTTCCAAAAAACTGTTTGGTGACTACATCCACAAATACTACTACAACGCCTCGATTGCCGACGGCTACACCTTGCGCCTGATCCGGGAAGATATTCAGTCGAACTACAAGATCATGCTCAAAAAAGCGCTGGATGAAATCGGTGTCCCCAGAGGGACAGTCAAAGGCCGGGACGCGCTTGCAAAAAAACAGTTTGTGGAGCCGCTGATCGATTATGTCGTTGAGGATTTTAAAAATAGCCGCATTCGACTCGACGATGAGACCATCGGAGGAATGGTCATTTGCGATTCATCACCGCAGGCCCGCATGCTGGCGGAAATTTTTGGAAAAAAATACGGAACGGTTCAAACGGAAGTGCTGGGAGCCATTGCTGAAGAGCCGGGGGAACCCTATCACGCAAAGGGCGAGGAACCATCGGAACCGTTGACTGCGGCACTGATCCTTCATGACGAAGGAACAAAGGGTACGCGCAAAGATCTGATAGGTGAATTCAAAGCCGGAAGAATCGATCTGCTGTTTGTCTACAATATGCTCCTGACAGGGTTTGACGCCCCGCGCCTCAAAAAGCTCTACCTCAACCGCGTGGTCAAAGCCCATAACCTTCTTCAGGCGCTGACCCGCGTCAACCGCACCTATAACGGCCACCGTTTCGGGTATGTGGTCGACTTTGCCGACATCCAAAGCGAATTCGCTAAAACCAACGAGGACTACTTCAAAGAGCTGAACGAAATCCTCGGCGATGACGAGTCGGAATGGTCCAAACTCTTCAAATCCAAAGAGGAGATTCTGGCCGACATCGAATCCATCAAAGATGTGCTGTTCCGCTTCGATACTGAAAACGCCGAGGTCTTTTCTCAACAGATCAGCCAGATTCAGGATCGGGCGGAAATGATGGAGATCAAACGAGCGCTGGTCTGTGCACGGGAGCTGTACAACATCATCCGCTTCTCCGGACAGTACGACCTGCTCGACGAACTCGACTTCCGAAAACTCAACGACCTCTACAAAGAGGCCGACAACCACCTCGCACTGCTCAATGTGAAAGAGGATATGGAGAAAGGCGCGGACACCGCCGAGCTGCTCAATCTAGCACTCGAAGATATCATCTTCAAGTTCACCAAAGTCGGCGAAGAAGAGCTAAAGCTCGCCGACGAACTCAAAGGCATGCTGCGCAAAACCCGCGAAGCGATGGCCCGCAATATCGACCCCGAAGATGCGGAGTTTGTGACCTTGCGTGAGGAACTCGAACGTCTCTTTAAAAACAAACATCTCTACGAGGTCACCCAAAAGGAAATCGTTCAAAACATCGGAACCCTGCGCAAAATTTATGAACGGGTCAAAAAGCTCAACCGGCTGAACGAAGAGCTGAAAGCCAAATATCATCACGACGCTAAATATGTCCGCATTCACAAACGCCTGATGGAAAGCGCCGCTTTATCTGCCCAGGAACGCAAGGTTCACGATGCCCTCATAGGTGTAAAACAAGAAGCCGACCGGTTTGTTCTGAAAAACCCGGCGGTCATGAACAACGAAGGCTACTTTGACGGAGAAATGATCCGTCTGGTGATCGACCAGTTTAGAACGCAGCGGAGATTTCCGCTAAACGCTGAAGTTTCAAAATTTATCAATCAACTCGTGGTGAATGAATACCGCCGCGAATACCAAGGACTCGTAGCATGACAACACGCGATTTCGAAACCAGAACCAAAGAGCTGATCGACCGGCTCAAAGCCACCTGCGCCTCCTACGGGCTGGGCAATGACGGCAATGAATTTAAAATTATCACCCAGGTTTTTCTCTACAAATTCCTGAATGACAAATTTGCCTTTGAGCTGAAGAAAATCGAACCGGCCCTCGCCAAGGCCGACTCCTGGGAAGAGGCCGTTAAACAGATTCCGAACGATGATTACGAAATGCTTCTTCTGCAACTGGGCAGCAACACCGCCAAACTCAAGTCGCGCCACCTGATTGCTACACTCTTCGAGAGGCAGAATGAATCCGACTTCGCTAAGCTCTTCGATGACACTCTCTTCGACATTGCAGCCACCAACACAGACATCTTCGCTGTCAAAACCGCCGGAGGTGCGAAAATCCGACTGTTTGATGACCGCCTCAGCGAATATATCGCCGACGCATCCAAGCGCGACGACTTCTGCCGCGCCGTCATCAACACGCTGGTCGAGTTCAGCTTCGAACATATTTTTACGCAAAAGTACGACTTCTACGCCACCATCTTTGAATACCTCATCAAAGACTACAACAAAGACAGCGGCGGAAAATATGCCGAGTACTACACCCCGCACGCCGTCGCCAAAATCATGGCCGCCATTCTGGTGCGCGAAGAGGTGAAGGGCGCCAGTGCCTACGACCCCTCCGCTGGGTCGGGAACCCTGCTGATGAACCTTGCTCATGCCATCGGCGAAGACCGCTGTACCCTCTACTCGCAGGACATCTCCCAAAAATCCTCCAGCCTGCTTCGCCTCAACCTCATTTTGAACGGCCTGATTCACTCCATCCAGAACGTCATCCAAGGCAACACCATTCTCCTGCCGTATCACAAAGAGGGAACCGCTCTCCGGAAATTCGACTACATCGTCTCCAATCCACCCTTTAAAATGGATTTCTCCGACTTCCGCGACGATCTCGACACCCCAGCCAATCAGGAGCGCTTCTTTGCTGGCCTTCCCAACGTGCCGAAAAAAGCCAAAGACAAAATGGCCATCTACCAGCTCTTCTTGCAGCACATCATCGCCTCGCTCAAGCCCGGCGGAAAAGCCGCCGTCGTCGTGCCGACTGGTTTCATCACCGCCCAGTCCGGGATCGATAAAAAAATCCGGCAGAAACTGGTCGATGAGAAAATGCTGGCCGGAGTCGTCTCCATGCCTTCCAATATTTTCGCCACCACGGGCACCAATGTGTCGATTGTGTTTATCGACGACACCAACAAAGGCGATGTCGTGCTGCTCGACGCCTCCGGCCTCGGCAAAAAAGTCAAAGACGGCAAAAATCAAAAGACGGTTCTCTCTGACGAAGAGGAAGATCGCATCATTGACACCTTCAACAAAAAGCAGGCCATTGACGACTTCTCCGTCACCGTCTCGTACGCCGACATTGCCGCAAAAAACTACTCCCTCTCCGCCGGGCAATATTTCGATGTGAAAATCGAATATATCGACATCACCCCCGCAGAGTTTAAGGCCAAAATGAACACCTTCACCGGCAATTTGGATTCTCTCTTTGCCGAATCCAAAACCCTTGAAACCGAAATCAAAAATCAGCTCAAGGGGTTAAGGTATGAATGAAGCTTGGCCGAAGACCACGCTGGGCGAGTTAGAGAAAACCGGCAAGGCAAACATCCAAACAGGGCCATTCGGAACGGTTTTTAAAGCCTCCGAGTATTCAGAGAATGGCGTTCCTGTGATTTCTGTTGGCGAGATTCAGCGTGGTTACATTAAGATTTCAGATCATACCCCAAAAGTTCCAGAGTCAGTAACAAGTCGACTTCCACAGTTCATTTTAAAATCAGGAGATATCGTTTTTGGCAGAAAGGGCGCTATCGACCGCAACTCAATAGTGACGGATAGACAATCGGACTGGTTTCTTGGCTCTGATGGAATTCGGCTACGGCTATGTGATTCAATAAATAGTTTGTTTGTCAGCTATCAATTCCGCATTCCAACAATCGGTCATTGGCTGCTTAAAAACAGCTCTGGCTCTATTATGCCCTCATTGAATCAAAAAATACTTAACGCCCTGCCGTTATGGCTTCCCGAGACAGTTAAGGAGCAAAAAAAGATCGCCGCCGTCCTATCCGCGCTCGACGCGAAGATTGAAATAAACAACCGGATCAATGGGGAGCTGGAGGCGATGGCCAAAACGCTCTACGACTACTGGTTCGTTCAGTTCGACTTTTCCAACGCCAACGGCCAGCCCTACAAATCCTCTGGCGGGAAAATGGTCTACAACGAAACCCTAAAACGCGAAATCCCCGAGGGGTGGGGTGTTGACAGTTTGGCCGGTCTCATTGCTTCTGACAAAAGTGGAGACTGGGGCAAGGAGAGTGCGCAGGGAAATTATACGGAACAGGTTTTTTGCATGCGCGGGGCTGATTTGAATGGGTTGAACGGCAAGGGTTCTTTAAAGCCACCTACTCGGTTCATCCTAAAGAAAAACTGCCATAAGCTTTTGAAACAAAATGACTTCATCGTCGAAATATCGGGAGGAAGTCCCGTTCAATCTACAGGCCGTTTAGCGTTCATTTGTGATGATGTTTTATCGAGATTTGATAGCCCAGTAATTTGCTCAAATTTCTGCCGGGCCTTTTCGTTAAGCAACCCGGAGCTTGTCTTCTATTTTTCTAATTTATGGTCATCGATTTATGATCATAAAATTTTGTTTGGTTGGGAGGGAAAAACCAGTGGGATCAAAAACTTGTTGTTTGATTCCTTTATAAACGCTTATTGGGCAGTTGTTCCTGATCCAGAGGTCTTGAGCAACTTCAATGCTCTGGCTGCGCCTATTCAGGCGAAAAAACAAAAGCTTCTTTTTGAAAACCAGCAACTAACGAGCCTGCGGGACTTTTTGCTGCCGATGCTCATGAACGGGCAGGTTCAGGTGGTTGGGGATGTCGAATGAATAAAGGAAAGACATGATTCACAATCCAAACAGTTTATTGCCAATCGTTGTTTTTGATGAGACGGATGACTGGAATTCTGTTCGTCAGCTTTGTTCCGAGTACCTTGATCAGCCCGGCCAAGGACGGTTGGAGACCGCTCTGAGTGCAAACACAAAATGTGTTGCCGTTGAGCATCATTACATCGATAAGGATTATCGGGATACCTTTTCTAATTTTCACTCTAAGCGATTCAGTACCCCCGGTTCCCGTTGCGTTCGGCTTCATTTTTTTAATCGCCAAGTTTCACCTGATGAGCTCAAAGAGCCCGCGAATATTCAGGAAAATTATTTAGGATATTCTGTGATTCGGCCGACTCGCCCCAACAGTATTGGGCGCACATTGATTGATTTTAAAAATTACACAGGCCTCGGCGTTTACGTTTGCAGCTGTAAGGAAAAGGTAAGCCTGCAAGGGACGGAGCTGGAGGTCGAGGGGTTTCCGTTCATTAGTCAGGATACAGATGCTACCGTTTGCGCGCAGTCCGCTTTGTGGATGATGGCCCGTTATTTTAGTAATCAGTATACCATTTATCCTGAAAGTTATCCCTCGCAAATTAGTAATTTGGTTCAAGATTATGCGGTAGGAAGCAGAGTCGTACCTGCTGATGGCTTGTACACATGGCAGCTGGCAGAAACACTGAGACGTCTTGGTTTGTCTCCCATAACCTATTCCCGAGCAGGGTTTGATCCAGACACCTTCAGGCGGATTTTATATACATACGTTGAATCAGGAATTCCGGTTCTGGCGGTCATCCCCGGGCATGTGGTTGTTCTTAATGGTCATAGCTCAGACTTTAGCCCACTGGCAGCGGTTACATCCCCCACTTTTTCATCTAATTTCTGTAATGGCATTACTGTGAATGATGATAATCATATTCCCTACCAATACATTTCGGAAACAAGCACGACTCATAATGGCATCAACTTCGCAGATATTAAGGAAGTTGTCGTCGGCTTGGCGGAGAAAGTATTTTTAACAGCCGAAAATTTTGAAAAGGTTGTTCTCAATATTTTGGATGATCCGATTGTGGGTATTAAAAAACTCTCCCCTGAGTTAGCCAAAGAACCGCTTATTTTACGAATGTTTCTAACAACGGTGAAGTCCTACAAAAAGAAGGTGAGTTCCCGAGGGATGGGTGACCCAAAGGTTGAGAGCACTTACAGAGAACTTCCTCTTCCCCATTTTATTTGGATTTGCGAACTATCTACTCCTGAGGAATATGGGAAAGGGAACGTCCTCGGGGAGATCATATGGGATGCCACGAGGAATGCTCGAGAAACGGAGGGCTGGATTGCTATTCATTACCCCGAAGTACTACTAATTGATGCCGGTTCTTCCTTGAACGACCCTCAGAAATTACTTAACTTCAACTTGACTCTAGGAAATCAACCGTATTCAATGTATCGCTCGAATTTGAAAGAGGTATAAGATGAGTCCTACAGTAGAAATCTTCTGCGACACACATGGAGGCACTCCATTTTTCTCATCCAGCGAGGACTATGAGGACTTCCGCGTTAGTTTTGGTGAAAAGCTTCGACCTGAGCTTGATAAAACCCGTGAGGCACGGAGACAGAGCGAAGAAGCGTCACGAAAGCATTGTATTGCCTAATTTTCGCCAAAACCAATATGAACTGCCCTGTTAATTAAATAATTAGCAGGGTTTTTTGTTCCCCTCAACAAATGATTGGGCGGGCGCGATTCATTGCCCAAATAAAACTTAACGTGATTTGCGCTGGTTGTTCCGGCGCTGGCGGTGATAGGCCTCGTTTTGTCGCAGTATAGATTCCCGTTTTCTGTCGATACGCTGTTTCGCTCCTTCCAGCAAATTGGTTAGTCGATGTTGTCCTTGGTAGGATTCGTGATCGGGAATTTGGACGTATGATTTGTCTTCGTCGAGAAGGTATTGGGTAAAGGCCACGGTCTTCATGACCCACTCGATGGTTTTGTTGTCTCGCGGGGCGTTCTTGATCGTGTCGTAAGTAGCCGGATCGTTTATCGGGGTGACTTCCATCATCGAGCCAATATAGTTTTCGTCGCTCGCCCCCCAAAGAAGGTGCTGGCGTCCGGCTGGAGAAATCTCAACTTTCTGGACTTGTTCGATGCCCGTATGGGTTGGGTCGTAGCTGAGGCAGAGGCCTGTTTTCAACATGGCATCGAGCCAAAGGGAGACCGCTCGACGCTCAATGGTTGTGGCTTGGAAGTAGTCGAATATCTGAGCGACGGCAACAAAGGATTCTGTGCCCTGGACTTCGCGGTGGTGGGCGTCGAAAAGGGCCTGAAGAATGCGCAGGCCAAGGAGCGGGGATGTTCCAATTTCTGTGCGTAGTGAGTAAATGTTTTGCACGAACTGGTTGCTGTCGACGGGGTAGAAGTTGTAGTTGCCGCGAATAATCGCTCGTTGGATGTCATACTCGGGAATGGCCGCTGCGTCTTTAGTGATATAGAGAGTCAGGAGCTCATCAACCTTGATGTATGGGGATGCCATGATTGAACGGGTCAGTTCGAGGCTGCGACGAATGTCGTGGTTTGAAAGGCTGCCAACCCAGCGGGATGCACGGCCGGTTTCGATAAATACTTGCTGGAGGCATCGGGCAAAGGCCTTCAGTTGCGTCAGTTCGAGATGGATGCCCTGTCCAAGAAAATACCCTCGGCCACGTTCTTCATCTTCATCGGCGGACTTTCTCTCCAGATATTTAATGCGCTGTTCCAGCACCGTTTTCGCTAATGGCGTTGGTAGGAAAAGAGAGGTGACTGATTCGAACGATTGCATAGCCCCCTGGCGTGAGAGTTGCCAGCTGGTTTTGTCGGTGATCGGCATGATGACAAGACATGTGGTGCTTTCAAACAGCGACTGCGCATATTGATAGACCCGCTCTTGGAACTCGATGGGAAAATGGTCGGCGTTGTCGAAAATAAGACAGGGCGCTTTTTTTCGGTTGTTCACAATATGCCGCATGAGCCGGCAGATGTAATCGTGTGGCTTTTCCACTCTTTTGCGTTCGAGGTGGCGTCCAAATTCGATTTTAAATTGTGATTCGTCACTCTCATAGAGGTGTTTATAGGGGCCCTTGCTCCAGCGGCAGTACTCGTCGAAAAACATGCCAAGTAATTCATTGTAGTCCGGATCGCTATCCGCATAGATAGCCCGTTCCATTTTTTCAAGCAGCGTGTCGTTGAGCCATTCGATGACTCGGTGCTCTGAACCGGAGCATTTCTTCATGTCCACGTAGACGCGGACGCATTCGTCGCGGATTCCGGAATCAAGAACGCTGTCAAAAAACCGTTCAATGAAAGTTGATTTCCCCGCACCTTTTGTTCCCACGAGAAGCACAAATTCGTTGTTATGTGTAACCTGAACTTTGTGTATGAGTTCGCCCAATGTGTCCGATGTGCGAGTATCCAGAGTTTTGATGCGGCCTACGAGCTCCTCGGAGATTCGGGCGATCTTATCTTCGGCGATGGCGCTTTCCTTTGTGACGACAAAGCATTTTAGTAGCATTTCTGGGTCTTTGTCGCCCACCAGCCGTTTGAAGAACGAGTCCATCACTCGATCGAGGTCAGCCGCTAGTTTTCCGCGATCAAGGGGGCGGAGACTATGTGGCATACGCAACACTTTCCCGAATGAACGGGATCGGATTGGTTGCCCCTCGGCTTCCTGAAAATGAGCGCGGTATCGAAGCTCTGTGACAGGGCCGCGCGCCAAAAGATCATAAAACAACTTAAAATGCTGTTTGACGGCCTCCATATCAGGGAAAGCAAAGGCCAAACCTTCCAGGGTATCTTTTCCGTCGCCCAGCCGGTTGCCACGGAAAATAATCCATTCGGAGCCAGTTGTGATGATGGCCAGCTCGCAGTTTTTCATTCCGCAGACCATACAGGCCTGGCGTATTGCGTTAGTGGCCTCCGGTGTGGCAAGAACAGGGCCATCGAGCCGATAGGGTCGATCAGCGTTTCGGCCAGTAAGGCCCAGAGACTCGTCCTGAATGATGACGGCGGCGCGCGAGCCGCCATCGATGCAGAGGCGTATGCAGCGATGAGGGGGTGTTACTGTTTTACAGGGCGTCAGTTCCTCGGACTGCCATTCGAGGACGTTGGTTAGGATAGGCTTGATAATGCCCTCTATGGCATCGGTCGGGGTGGCCGCCGTGATGCTGTCCGACAGGGATTTGAACGCGTCAAATGACGCCTCTATGTTGTCGGGTGCCTGTGTCTCTGGTGCGGTTCTATCCTTTTCCATGAATACTCCCGGAAGTCGACTCTTCTGCGCTGAGATGCTTGTTTAACGGGTTTGAATTTGCAACGGTCTGACAAGTTTTGCAAGACTAGACCCGAGATTGAGGTGAAGGAAGAGATGGGTAGTAATTCAAAAAAGCCAAGCGAGGATGAAAAAATCCCGGAAATGCCGCCGGAGGAGCGTCAAAACGTCTTCCCGATTCTTCTTATGATGTTGGCGCAGGCCTATTACAAAATGCTCGAATCCACCGTCTCGATGGCGAGTTGGGGCGCTCAGATTGATCTGGAGTTGAACTCCTCATACCTGTGGGCTACGGAGAATCTTAGCAACCTCTTGGCGAATACACCGGAATTTTCTGATTTTCCATCAAAGTTTGAACCCGCTTTCCCTGATTTGTACCCCAGTACAATTGCGGATGTAGAATGGGACTGGGTTGGGCCAGAGGCCGAAGAATTTTTGAGCACAGTCCAACGCTATGTCCACAGCAAGAAAACATATGAACCGGAAGAGGGCTCGTCTGGATGGGCTTTCATCGAGCTGTTTCGACCGGGAGTGGACACATCGATCCAGCGGGCGCAGGAGTATCGCAAGCGGATGTCTGGCCATGTAAAAAAGATGCTCGGCGAGGATGAAAAGAAAGCGACCGGTAGTTCAGAAAACAAGCCACCCGAAAATAATACTGCCGCAACAGCGGTCGCTTCGGCAAAACCGGAAAGGAAGTCAGCAATGGAGTCAGGGTCTGTTGAAGATCGGGTGATCTATGTCGATGGTCAGCAGTTTCTTCTGCCGGCCCAAATGACCGGAAAGCATAGTTCTGTCTCACTCGGGCAGCTTAAACGGGTTGCTCAAAGCATGCAGACGCATGTCCTCATCACAGGCGAAACGGGAACCGGAAAGGATTCTCTGGCCCGGCATCTCATCGATTTGGCAGGAATTCCTGACGGGAAATGGGTCTCGGTAAACTGTGCATCGATTCCTGCAGAAAGAGCAGATTCAGATTTGTTCGGTCATGTAAAGGGTGCGTTTACAGGTGCCAATGATTCCCGCCTCGGTCTATTGAAGACGCATGAGGGGGGCGTTGTTTTTTTGGATGAGATCGGTGCGCTTGAGCGGGCATCGCAGCAGAAACTCTTGCGGTTTCTGGAGTCTTTCGAGTTGCTCCCTTTAGGAGCTGATCGAGGCAAAAAGGTCGTTACGCGCATCTTTGCGGCCACAAACGCTAATATAAAGGATGCTCTGGTCCATGATCTGCCACCGCGATTTCAATTTGAAGTCGCATTGCCGCCTTTGCGGCAGCGCATAGGCGACATTCCGTGGTTGCTTAGCCGTCCAGCTTTTCTGGGCGATGGTCGCACTTTTACGGGAATTTCTTTGCGGACGCTATGCGCGTTATTCCTCCAGGAGTACCCGCAAAACATGCGCGACCTAAAGAATCTTTGCGACCACTGGCGGTTTTCATGTTCGTCTGGCACCTATGTGCTGGACGATTTTTCAATCATGGGTGCTGATGCTGATCTTTGGGCGGATTTTGCAGCTTTTGCCTTAGCTGCTCTTGAGTCGTATTCTGCGGAACATTGTCGTGACGGCTCTAAACCCCAAAGTGCGGTCGAGCTTTGTGCACTCTTGTTTGGTCTAATGGGCGATAACGGCGGTGACGAGGCACCTTTTTCCATCAGGATCAGCGATCTCCCGCAACTGACCGGTGACACCGGGCGTTTGTTTAACATCCAGATGTTACATGCTGCGCTATATAAACAATGTATTGGGGCTTCTTGTCCAGATAATGAGACATACCTTGCGACGCTTGGTGAAGCCATTGACTGGCTGAAAAGATGGATTGAAATCTATAAAAATTTGGACGAAAAGTTGCGATTTGAAGTCGTCGCCCAAAGCGGTATGCAGAGCCTGCAAAAGCGGCCTAAAAGCCCCAGCGTGGCGTTTTTTGGCGCAATGAGGGACTCTTTACGGAAAGATTGGCGCTGGGAAAAACCGGAGCCGCCTGTGGCCTCGAAGCTCGAAACGCTCCTTGACGAAAAAGGCATCGGAGGTGAGCTTCGCCGGGTCTGCTTTTATTGTGCCCAAGGGTTGAGCAATCCGAAGATTTCTGGACAATCTGACATCTCGAAGTCGCGCAGTTGGATTCATGAAAATCTCCAAACGCTCCGAAAAGATGCTCGCCTTGCGCGGCTACTTCCTGTCGCCCCCTCGGGGCGCAAACGAAACAGTTAGAATCAAACATTAAATCAACCGCCGCCTCTGCTGCGGCGAAACAATCGGCCGCTCGTTCTGAGCGGCTTTTTTTGTAAGCGGCTATCCCCAAGCGGGTTAGTCGCTTTCTTTTTACCCGCTTAAAACCAACCGGAACGGCTCTAGCTCTATTCCTAGCCAGTTAACGAACTGAAAACAACTGAGCTAGGGAGATGGAAATGAGCAAAAATAAAAATCTGAAAGTCGACGTGTAAACGCCGGTTGAAAAGTGCGGCGGGCGGCGGCCCAAAAGTGCAACACTT
>CAYYYX010000046.1:0-17590 GCA_964476065.1 uncultured Verrucomicrobiota bacterium
TTGGATGCAAACTCCACCTTAGCCGGTGGCCCTAAAATCGGGGGTAAGCGCATTTTGCCAGCGCCAGCGCATAGAGATTCAGTTGGGTGGCGACCTTGCGATTCTGTTCCTTGGCTGCACGGGGTTTAAAATCGAGAATATAGAGCGTGTTGAATTTGTATTGCAGCAGGTCGATGTGCCCGGCGACGGAACAAAGTTCCGGGTTATCGGTTATCCGTTCGGAGTTATTGGGTAGGGCAAACTCTCCGAGTGAGCCGTTGTTCCTGCTCAGCGGCTCACTCGGAGAGTTCGCCCTACCTTTTCCGCGATCATGGATCGCGGCTACAGAAGATTGGCTTTTGCGTTCTATGCGTTCTTTTGCGGTTAAATCAAATTCCTCTGTATCCATCCAAACCGGCACCTCGGCAGCAAGGGTGTAGGTGTCGCAGTTGAGCATGAAGTTTTCGACGCAGTCGTGCCGCTGATAGTTGGTTTTGGCGAACTGGAGTGCTTTGAGAGCATCCTTGCAGGCTTGCGTGTGTTTGCTTTGTTTGATTGCCAGATCCGGCTCGGTTTTAAGCTGCGAGCAGCGGGCGGCGGTTTCAAAGTCCTCGTGCCGGATGCTCTGCGGCAGTTTGAGCAAATACTCTTTCAGCTTCGGCAGCGGCACCCGGTCGAGCTTGGGGCGGTGCACCTGAAAATTGTAGTTCAGATCGCGATGCGTAAACACATGGCTGATCACCGTCTGTTCGGGGGTGTAGGTTTGGAATGTAGACGCGGTGTCCCCACCGCGTTTCCTTGGCTGGATCGAACGCGGTGGGGACACCGCGTCTACGTTTTTCAACATCCTCTTCAAATAGGGCGGGTTGTATTCCTTCACCCATTTGGAGATGACACTGGTGGAGATCATCACTTGGTATTTGCGCAGGATGAAGCGGCAGACCTGCTCATACGAGTACCCCCGGCAGACCAGAATCAGGGCTTTGAGGATGACCTCAGGATCAGTCTGTTTTTGATTGCGGTGCAGGTTAGAGAACTTCCTTAAACACCCGTTGCATTTGTAGAGCTGTTTGATGCCGCACTTAAGGCGGCGCGTTCCTGCCTTTACCACATCGGTCGAGTTGCAGTATTTGCACCGCAGTTCCGCTGGATTGATTTCCCGCATGGGTCGCAGTGTAGACGCAATCTCTTTTCAAGGCAATGTTTCCAAACATTGGAAAACGCTAAGAAAAAAGTTCCAAGGTTTGGAAAAAAGTCAAAAAGGCTGGCGGTCAGAGCGCGGAACGGGAAAGATACTCGTTCGATTTTCACTAATAACTTTTAACCATTAACCGATAACAGGTACACCTATGTCTTTTGAAAGTGGATCAGTCAGTTTTCGCATGTTTTATGTTCCCGTTGAAATCCCAGAAACGATTCACGAGCGGTTCGCCGACGAGGTACTCGGTTCGGTCGATCACATGCTCGATGAAGAGGTGAGCGGATGGGTGGGAGCGAAACATCTGCTCGACCGCGAAATTCATGAAGGATCGGCTTGGCCGGGCGGGCACTTGCGTTTGGCTCTCTGCCAGGCTCAACGAAAAATTCCGACCTCGCTACTGCGCGCCGAATGCCGGATCGAAGAGGCGGTTTGGATGCAGGCGGAAGGGCGCGATTATGTGAATCGCCAAACCAAAAGCGAAATCAAGCAACAGGTGATTGAACGGCTTCTGCCTGAAATGCCGCCGACCCTTAAGGGAATCGATTTTTGTTATGACCGCGCCGCGGGCATTCTGTATGCCACTGCGCTTAGTGAAAATCAGTTGGACGCATTTTTGGTTAACTTCACCAAAACCACGGGTGCCAAATTGATTGCTGTTGACCCCATTTCTTCCGCGTGGAGCGAAGCGCAGTGCCATGCTGAACACTGGTCGCACTGGGGTTTTGCCGCAGATCAGTGGGCCGACTGTGCGCCGGGCCGTGAATTTTTGATGTGGCTTTGGTTTATGTCTGAGGCCAAAGGCGGCTATGCCGAACTACCCGGCGGCGGATCGTTCGCCGCGCTGGTCGAAGGACCGCTTTTGTTCGATCAGGAAGAGCAGGGCGAAATTGCGATCCGCAAAGGCGAACCGATGCTCAGCGCCGAAACCCGCGCCGCGCTACTCAGCGGTAAAAAACTGCGCCGCGCCAAACTCACCCTGGCGCGCGGCGAAGAACAATGGGTCGTTACGCTCGATGCCGATGAGTTTATTTTCCGTAGCCTCAAGCTTCCTCAGACCGAAGCCATTGATGCCGCCGGACGTTTCCTGGAGCGGATGGAGCACATCGATACCTTCCGTCAGGCGTTCTTCGGGCTCTACACCACCTTCGCTAAATTGCGCGATGACGATGCCTCCCGCAAAGCCCTCGGCAAAGAAATGAAAGCATGGATGGCTTCTCGCCCCTCCCGCAAACTCGCCGAAGACTGAGTCCTCGTATGTAGACGCGGTGTCCTCACCGCGTTCACTCCGCAAAGAAACGCGGTGAGGACACCGCGTCTACGAAAAGTTCCAGACATTGGAAAAATGGAGCGCAAAATTTCCAAGCATTGGAAAAAGGCGTTGGTTGAGTGAGGCGACGCCCTGAAATCCGGCGCTGCCGGTTCCAAGGTTTGGAAAAAGCCTGACAGCATGGGCCTTGACTTCAATAGGTGAACAGCCTACAACCCTCGCTCACTTGAGTCCGCTCATCGCGCGGCACCTTCTTTCCCTACACGTCCGGCAGGCAGAGATCATTTTTAAATTCCGGACGGAAAAGAAGAGAACATGAAAAAAGAAAACGCATTCGCGGCTCTCATTGAGCCGCTTCAACGCGCTGTTGCCGAAGAGGGCTACAGCATCCCCACACCGATTCAGGAAGAAGCCATTCCGCATTTGCTGGAAGGCAAAGACATTCTCGGTTGCGCACAGACCGGAACCGGCAAAACCGCCGCGTTCACCCTGCCGCTCCTGCAGGAGATGTGTCAGACCAATATCACCCCGGCCAAAGGTCGTCCGCGTGCGCTGATTATGACCCCGACGCGTGAGCTGGCTGCCCAGATTGGCGACAGCATCAAAACCTATGGACGCCACGTGCGCGTATCGCACACTGTCATCTTCGGCGGTGTCGGCCAAAATCCGCAGGTGCAGGCCATGAACCGAGGCGTCGATGTGGTGGTTGCCACGCCGGGCCGTCTGATCGATTTGATGAATCAGGGGGTTGTGCATCTCGACAAGATCGAGCTTTTCATTCTCGACGAAGCCGACCGCATGCTCGACATGGGGTTCATTCCGGACATCCGACGGGTGATCGCTAAACTGCCGAAAAAGCGCCACTCTCTCTTTTTCTCGGCAACGATGCCGCCGGTGGTGGAGAAGCTCGCGACCGATATGTTGTGTAATCCTGTAAAAATCACCATTGATCCCGGCAAGCCGACCGTCGAGCGAATCGCTCAGAAGCTCATGTTTGTCGATAAAGCACATAAGGATGCCTTATTGATCGATTTGATCGACTCGCACGATATGGACAAGGTGATTGTCTTTTCACGCACCAAACACGGCGCGAATAAAGTCGTTAAAAAGCTCGAAGCCGCCGGCATTACTGCCTCGGCGATTCATGGCAACAAATCGCAGACCGCTCGCACAAAGGCCCTCGCTGAGTTTAAGGCAGGCAAGGTTCGCGCACTGGTTGCCACCGATATCGCCGCGCGCGGAATCGACGTCGATGGCATCACGCACGTGGTGAACTACGATTTGCCCGAAGAACCGGAAACCTACGTTCACCGTATCGGCCGCACCGCTCGTGCGGGTCTCGATGGTGACGCCGTTTCGTTTTGTTCCGCTCGTGAGCGCGACTTTTTGCGCGACATCGAAAAGCTGATCCGCAAAGAGGTTCCGGTCGACAGTGATCACAAATATCACTCTGAGATTGCGCGTCGCGCGACCGGATCCGAAGCCCGCCCCGAGCCGAAAGGCCGTCAAGGGAATCGCCGAGGTGGCGGAGGCCGTCGTCCCGGGCAAGGTGGAGGTGGTGGAAACCGCCGTCCGCCGCGCCGCTAGGAAATAAAGATCTAACCACGGAATACACCGAATACACGGAACCCCACCAACTCGGTTTCTTTTCCGTGTTTTCTGTGTATTCTGTGGTTTATATCGTTTCCCCGTTGCATTCGGTAGGCGGTTTCGCATAATTGGCGGCCTTATGAGAAAAAACCATTTCAGCCGAATCGATAACGGGATCAACTTAGAGGAGTTTATTAAAGTGGAAGAAAAACGATACGACGGACGGGCTCCCAATGAACTGCGCCCTGTAAAATTTACAAAAGATTTCACCATGAATGCCAAAGCCTCTGTGCTGGTTGAAATGGGAAACACCAAAGTGATCTGTGCCGTGAGCGTCGACGAAAGCGTTCCCCCGTGGATGCGCCGCGACAAGAAGCCCGGCGGCTGGCTCACTTGTGAGTACGGCATGCTTCCGAGTGCCACGTCCGAACGCTTCCGCCGCGAAACCGGCCGCGTCGGCGGGCGCACGATGGAAATTCAGCGCCTCATCGGCCGCGCCCTGCGCGCTGTGGTCGACCTTGAAAAGCTCGGCAAACGTCAGCTCACCATCGACTGCGATGTGATTCAGGCTGACGGGGGAACCCGCACAGCCTCCATCACCGGTGCCTATGTTGCGCTGCGTCTGGCAGTAGACCGTCTGATGGAATCTGGCCTGCTCAAAGAAGATCCGATTAAAGAGCCGATCGCCGCAATCAGCGTCGGGGTCTACAAGGGCACGCCCGTGCTTGACCTCAACTATTTCGAGGACTCTGATGCCGAAGTCGACATGAACGTCGTCATGACCGCCTCTGGTCGCATGGTCGAAGTGCAGGGCACCGCTGAAGACGAACCCTTCACCAAAGAGCAGATGGCTCAAATGATGGACCTCGCCGAGAAGGGGATTTCTGAACTTCTTGAAGTTCAGAAAAGTTAACAGTTATCTGTTATTGGTTATCAGGATTGTTTTCCCGAATGCTGGATACGGATAACAAATTTTCCGTTAACCGATAACTGCCGCGCCTTCGGTGCGGCTTGACTTGACCAACTTGACCAACTATCCTTCTTTTGGAGGTCGGAATGAAGAAACGGGTGAATATTTATGAAGCCAAGACAAACCTGTCCAAGCTGATTCAGCAGGTGCAGGAGACCGGCGAGTCGTACACCATTTGCAAAAATAACAAGCCGGTGGTCGATATTGTGGTGCACAAAGAGATCCCTGATGATTTTGATCCGCTGGAACAGGATCCTAAGTTGAAAGGGAAGGCGGTTTATCTCTGCGATCCGCTGGAATCGACCGAAGATCTGTGGCCGGAGGAATACCGCTGATGTTGCTACTGGATACGCATGCAGTGATCTGGCTGGCGACCGACTTGTCTCAGCTGACGGAACAGGCAAAGTCAGCCATTCGTTATCATGCTTCGGAATTGTACGTTTCCTCAATAACGGCTTTGGAAATCAGCCTGTTGGTTCGCGGCGGCAAGTTGAAGTGGGGTAAGAATCCACATGCACTCTATCTGCGGGCCGTTGAGCATCATCGTTTAAGTGAAGTGCCGGTTGATTCCGAAATTGCTTGGAATTCAGCGCAGCTTCCGCCCATTCACCGCGACCCGTTTGATCGCATCCTCATCGCCACCGCGCAAAAGCACAAAATGACCATCCTGACCAAAGACCGAATCATTCCAACGTATCCAAAGGTAAAGGCGGTTTGGGAATGACTGAAAAGATGAATGAAGTCCTGAGTCGGGTTTTTGGGTTCGGTGAGTTCCGTCCCAATCAGGAAGAGATCGTCGCGGCATTACTCGAAAAACGCGATGTGTTTGCTGTGATGCCGACGGGCGGCGGCAAGTCGCTTTGCTATCAGCTTCCCGCCCACATCCTCGACGGCCTATGCGTGGTGGTCAGCCCGCTAATTTCTTTGATGAAAGACCAGGTCGATGCCGCGCAGGCGAACGGACTGAAGGCTGAATTTCTGAACAGTTCGCAGTTAGTCAAAGAACGCCGCCGAGTTTTCCAAGCATTGGAAAACAACGAGCTCGACCTGCTCTATGTTTCCCCCGAGCGCTTCGCCATGCCGGATTTCTTGGCTACCCTCAAGCGTGCGGAGATCTCCTTTTTTGCCATCGACGAGGCACACTGCATTTCCGAGTGGGGACACGACTTCCGCCCCGACTATCTTTCGCTCTCTCACATCATTGAGCATTTCCCCAATGTCGCCGTCGCCGCCTTCACGGCCACCGCCACCCATCAGGTGGAAGACGATATTATCGAAAAACTCCAGCTACGCACCCCGCATCTGACGCGCGCCTCCTTCGATCGCCCGAACCTCTTCTACCAGGTGGAGCCCAAAGAACAGCTCAACATGCAGATCCTCGCCTTCCTGCGCGAGCATCCCGAAGACTCCGGCATCATCTACCGCACCACGCGCAAAAATGTCGAAACCACCGCTGAATTTTTACAGCAGCAGGGGATTAAAGCCCTGCCGTATCACGCTGGGCTGTCCGTTCAAGATCGCAAGAGTCATCAGGAGCAGTTCAACCGGGACGAAATCAACGTCATCGTCGCCACCATCGCCTTCGGCATGGGGATCGACAAATCCAACGTCCGTTTCGTCCTTCACGGCGACCTGCCCAAAAACGTTGAAGGCTACTATCAGGAAACCGGACGCGCCGGGCGCGACGGCGAACCCGCCCATTGCTGCCTCTATTTTTCGCAGGGCGACACCGTGAAAATCCGCTACTTCATCGATCAGATCGAAGATGTGATCGAACAGAAAGTCGCGCTCTCCCAGCTCAATAAAATGGTACAGATTGCGCAGGCCAACGTCTGTCGCCGCAAAAACATTCTCGGCTACTTCGGCGAAACCTATCCCAAAGAAGACTGCGGCACCTGCGATATTTGCACCGGCGACGTCGAACGCTATGACGCGACCGTCGACGCTCAGAAAATCCTTTCCGCCATTGTCCGCACCGGTGGAAGATTCGGGGCCGTCCATATTGCGGATATCGTTGTCGGCGCCAAGACCCAGCGCATTCGCCAATTTCATCACGATGAACTCAAAACCTATGGGGCGGGGAGCGACCGCGATAAGCGTCACTGGCGACGCATCATCGATGCACTCCTCGCGCAGGATTGTATCCGTCCCTCCGACGATCAATATCCCGTCTTGCAACTCGCCCCTAAGGCCACACCCATTCTGCGCAGTCAAATCCCCTTTCGGATTCTCCTGCGGAAAGAAACTCAAACCGCTCGGCGGGTTCTCCCGTCCGGCGACTTCAGCCCCGACCTGTTTGAAATTCTCCGCGCCGAGCGCAAGCGCGTTGCCCGCGATCTCGGCGTACCGCCCTTCGTCGTCTTCTCCGACCATACCCTTCACGAAATGGCCCGCTACTTTCCGTCCGCTCCGGATGAGTTGCGTCAAATCTCCGGCGTGGGCGAATCCAAGCTCAAGCACTTCGGCGACTCCTTCCTGGCGGCCATCGAATCCTATAAAGACGCGCACCCCGAAGAAACCGCCGCGCGCGCCATCCTGCAGGTTCCTGTTAACGCCGGCGGCGTCATAAATTCCAAGATTCGGAAAAAGAAACCCAAAGGCGCAACCGTTCGCGAAACGCTCGCTCTGGTGAAAGATGGGATGAATGTGAAACAGATTTGTGCCCGACGGAACTTATCGCCCGCCACCATCAGCCAGCATATTGAAAAGCTGATCGGGCAGGGCGAGCAGATCGATGTCGATCAATTCATCGATCCTGAAAAGCGGATTGAAATTGAGGAGCTCTTTAATCGTCTCAATGCGGACACGCTCGCCCCGATCATTGAAGCCTCTGGCGGCACCGTCACCTATGAACAGGCCCGCCTAGTCCGCGCCTTTATGTGAATCCAACCCTGTCGGATTTAAGTTTTTTCGGCATACCGCAAAGAAAAGCAGGAACGCAAAGATTGTAGAGCAAGCGTCTCGCTTGCTTTAGTCGCGCTCGGAGATCGCGATTCACCTTTGAAACATTAGCCAATCGGGTGGTCGTCGACCTCCGGGCGGCGATGCCGTAGACTTTTGTCGGGTTCATCAACCATTGGAACGTTTCTTCCAACCATTGGAAACGTAGACGCGGTGTCCTCACCGCGTTTCTGAGCAGGAACAGAACGCGATGGGGACATCGCGTCTACATTTTTGAATCCAGACCTTTGACATTCAGACGTTCGACTTTTGACTGGTTCTATCGATACGCCTGATCGTGTGAACCGACCATCACCGGAATAATGAGGTTGTCCTGAATGATGAATTCAATCGTGATTCGGTAACTGCGGTTGATTGAAATCGACCGGAATTCCTGAAGAGGCCCTTTGAGTTTATGAAGGCGCAGGGACGGGTGGTACGGGTTGGATTCCAGAAGCGTGATCGTTTTTTCGTACTGCGGAATAATCTCAGGGTGTTTTTTAATAAACCGTTTTTCTCGTTGGAGATAACGCTTCGTATAGTGAATCTCGAATTCAGACATACTTGCGTATCCTTGCGATATGCTCTTCGGCACTTTCTTCGACATAGCGTCCGGCTTTGATATCTTCCTGAGTTTCAGCCCAAGCGGCCAGAATCTCGCATTCGCGAAGATGATCGTAGGTTTCGAGATCAAGCACAACAAACTCTCGTTTTCCTCGTACAGAAATGCCTGCTTCTCCGTCGCCGTATTCGGCAATGGCCTCGCGAACAACAGACACGCCCTTTCTCTTTAAGTCATTTGCAGTTACATATTTCATAATAGCCCCTTTAACAGCACTTATGATAGCGCTCTTAATAGCGCTGTCAATCGCGCTTTGGGAGGGGAAAGAGTCGAAAGTCAGAGCCGGAAAATTGCACGGGCCTTTTTGTTTTTCAAATATTTGGAAGCGTTTATTCCGACCTTCGGAGCCCATCTCTTCTTTACGCAGTCTTTTAGATTCTGCACACTGTCGGGCATGTTTTCGGGGCATACAATGACTGAAGACCGCAGTTGGAAGTTCCGTTTTGTTGTAACAAGATAATTCAAAAGGAGTCGTTTATGTCCAATCAAGGGTCCAAAAACAAAAAAGCGCTCGACGATTCCTGCTGGCGGTATTTTTTAAAGCTGGAGTCTGACTTCTATGCCACTGCGCGTTACCTCGGGTGTTCTAAAATCAACGACACCACTTGCTCTATCGAATTTGCACAGCAGCTCATTTGTATCAACACGGAGTGTGAATCGGTTTTGAAAAGAATTGGCAGAGCCATTGATCCGAAAAACCCGACGGCCAACATGGGGCATTACAAACAAACCCTCCTGAAAAAATTTCCTCAAATTCATACTGCCCCCGTTTATGTAGAAGCTTTTTCGCGCACCGTGCGTCCTTTTGCTGGCTGGGATATTGCCGGAGGACGGCTCGAATGGTGGAATGCCTATCAAGACATCAAATACCATCGCGATAATAATTTTGAAAAAGCGAATTTGGTTAACACCTTGGATGCACTCTGTGCGCTATTGATCCTCGAGCTTTATTTATACGCAAGCTTCTCACCCAAAGGCGCAGAAAGCCTCGGGGGAACATTGCTGCTGTGGGCGCCCGGTATGCCCCGTTCAGGGGAAGGCTCGGCCGCGGAATTCTTGCCGCACCTTCCGCTCAGCACAAAAAAATAGAATCGCGCTTTTCAGGCGAAAAGCGCCTGAGGTTATTCGTTATGAGGCAGTTTCCAATGTTGGGAACTTTTGACCACGGATAACACAGATTTACACGGATCGTTTCCAATGGTTGGAAAAATGGCGGGGTCTCGGACTCCGCCCTACAGTTTTGCAAACATTGGAAATGTAGACGCGGTGTCCTCACCGCGTTGCTGAGCAGGAACGGAACGCGACGGGGACGTCGCGTCTACGTTTTGGAATCCAGACTTTTGACGTTTGGACTTTCGACTCGCGACTACAGCGCCGCGAGAGCCGCATTGAATGTTTCGCTCGGGCGCATGGCCTTGATAGCGAGTTCTTCGTTCGGACGGTAGTACCCGCCGATGTCCATTTCTTTTCCCTGGATCGCGATGAGTTCGTCGACGATCTTTTCCTCATTGGCTTCCAGTGTTTCCACTAGCGGAGCAAAGCGTGCTTTGAGGTCGGCATCGACATCCTGCGCGACGAGGGCTTCGGCCCAGTAGAGAGCGAGGTAGAAGTGGCTTCCGCGATTATCCAATTCGTTGACTTTGCGCGACGGCGATTTGTTTTCAGCCAAAAACTTGGTGTTGGCTACGTCGAGTGTGTCGGCGAGGATCTGAGCCTTTTCATTGCTGAAGACCGTCGCTAGATGTTCGAGCGATACGCCGAGCGCGAGGAATTCGCCGAGCGAGTCCCAGCGCAAATGGTTTTCTTTTTCGAACTGCTGAACATGCTTCGGAGCGGAGCCGCCGGCACCGGTCTCGAAGAGTCCGCCGCCGTTCATGAGCGGTACGATGGAGAGCATTTTGGCGCTGGTGCCCAGTTCGAGGATTGGGAAGAGGTCGGTCAGGTAGTCGCGCAGGACGTTGCCGGTTACGGAGATGGTGTCTTCGCCGGCTTTGGCGCGTTCGAGGGTGTAGCGGGTCGCTTCTTCGGGAGCCATCAGCATGATGTCGAGACCTTCGGTGTCGTGCTCGGGAAGATAAACTTCAAGCTTGGCGATGAGCTGGGCATCGTGCGCGCGGTTTTCGTCGAGCCAGAAAATTGTGGGGGTGTTGGTGGCGCGGGCGCGGGCGACGGCCAGTTTGACCCAGTCGCGGATTGGGGCGTCTTTGGTCTGGCAGGCGCGCCAGATGTCGCCGGCTTCTACGGTGTGCTCGATCAGCGTGTTACCTGTAGCGTCAGTGACACGAACGGTGCCGGCCTCCGGAATTTCAAAGGTTTTGTCGTGCGAACCGTACTCTTCAGCTTTTTGTGCCATGAGTCCGACGTTCGGGACGGTTCCCATGGTGGTCGGATCGAACGCACCGTTCTTTTTGCAGAACTCGACGGTTTCGGCGTAGACCCCGGCGTAGCAACGGTCGGGAATGATAAAGTTGGTGTCTTGCTGCTTGCCATCTTTGTTCCACATTTGACCGGAAGCGCGGATGGCGGCGGGCATTGAAGCGTCGACAATGACATCGCTCGGTACGTGGAGGTTGGTGATCCCTTTGTCGGAGTCGACCATGGCAATGTCCGGTGCGGTTTCGTAAACGGCGGCGATGTCCGCTTCGATTTCAGCTTTTTGTTCAGCGGGCAGGGTTTCGATTTTGGCGATTAGATCGCCGAAGCCATGTTTTACATCCACGCCGAGTTCCGCAATAACCTTCGCGTGCTTTTCGAAGACCGCTTTGTAGAACACCTTGACGCAGTGACCAAAGATGATCGGGTCGGAGACCTTCATCATGGTGGCTTTCATGTGTAGAGAGAAGAGGGTGCCTTCCGTTTGGGTCGCGGCGATCTGTTCAGAGAGAAACTCTTCGAGCGCCTTGGCGCTCATGAATGTGCCGTCGATCACTTCACCTGCTTTTAGTTGAAGACCCTCTTTCAGAATCGTCACGCTGCCGTCGTCGGCGACGAGTTCGATTTTAACGGTGGTCGCTTCCGGAACGGTCGCAGACCGTTCGTTGGCGAAGAAGTCGTTGTCCGACATGCTGGAAACGATGGATTTGGATTCGGCAGACCATGTGCCCATACGGTGCGGATGGGTCTGGGCATATTTCTTTACTGCCGTTGCGGCGCGGCGGTCGGAGTTTCCTTCGCGGAGAACCGGGTTGACCGCGCTGCCTTTGATTTTGTCGTAGCGGGGCTGCGCCGAGGCGTCGTCATACTCGGGCAGGGCGTAGCCCTGATCCTGAAGTTCTTTGATTGCGGCCTTCATCTGCGGAACGGAGGCGCTGATGTTGGGCAATTTAATAATGTTGGCTTCCGGTGTTTTTGCCAGTTCGCCCAGTTCGGCGAGTGCATCGGGGACGCGTTGCTCTTCGGTCAGCGCCTCGGGAAATTGGGAAAGGATGCGGCCTGCGAGGGAGATGTCGCGCGGCTCCACGATAACGCCGGCGGCGCGGGTGAACGCTTCGATGATGGGGAGTAGCGATTGCGTGGCGAGGGCCGGGGCTTCGTCGGTGATGGTGTAAATAATTTTTTCGCGCATAGAATTTTTCTTTCTGAAAAGGGCTGAGAAGCGGATAGGAAATAGCTTTTCAGGGTATGACGCAACCCCAAACTAGATAAACCGATTTCGCTGAAGCAACGGTTTTCCAATGTTTGGAAAAAATAACCTGAAGAGTTCCAAACATTGGAAAAATAAAGAGGTGCAGGCTCAGCCTGCTTCTAAGGATTGGAAATTGACGAGGCAGGGGGGTTGCCGTATGGTCTGCCGTTTTGAATTTTGAACCGTACTAGGAGAATTTTATGAAAGTTTCACTCAAGACTGCTGGCGCTTGCCGCAAAACGATGAAGGTGGAGGTTCCCGCCGCTGTGGTGGCCGAAGAACGCGCTGAGTTGCTGAAGTTTTACGCCAAGGGCGTTTCACTGCCGGGTTTCCGGAAGGGCAAAGCGCCTAAAGATTTGGTAGAGAAGAAGTTCGCCAAAGAGATGACGACAGATCTGAAGGATCGTCTCGTCCCGAAATACTATCACGAAGCCATTGAGGCCGAGAACGTGAAGGTGGTTTCCATCGTGGAAGTTGGCGAGCCGGATCTGACTGAAGGACAGCCGCTGACATTTGAAGTGACTCTGGACGTGGTTCCTGAATTTAAGCTTCCGAAATATCAGGGCATTGCGATTAAAGCCGAAAAAAATAAAATTGATGACAAACAGGTCGCAGAGACCATCGACAGCATTCGCCGTCAGCACGCGACGTTTGACGACATTGATGACCGTCCCGCCAAAGAAAAGGACATGGTTCAGGTTTCCTACGAGTCGACCATCGACGGTCAGCCGCTCGAAGAGAAGGTGCCCGAAGCCCGCGGACTGGGGTCCGGAAACGGCTACTGGATCACGTGCGACGATGAAGCCTTTCTCCCAGGTATGGGCAAAGCACTGATCGGCGCATCGATCGGCGACAAGAAAGAGATCACCGTTGATTTCCCAGAAAGCTTTATTGTGAAGGAACTCGCGAACCAGAAGGCGGACTTCAAGGTGGAAGTGACCGGACTGCGCGAAAGCAAGCTTCCGGAGTTCGACGAAGAATTTTTGAAACAACTCCGCGTGGAGTCCGAAGAAGAGCTACGCAAGAATGTTCGCGGACACCTCGAAGAGGCGGCGGAGAACAAAGAGAAGAATCGCCAGCAGGATACGATTTGCGAGTTCCTCCTGAAGAAAACCAAAATCGACGTTCCGGAAACGGCCGTTCAGCAGCAGACGCGTAACGTGATGTACGAAATGGCTCGCCAACGTATGATGCAGGGCATGGGTCAGGAACAGGTTGCTGCGCAGTCTGAAGACATGATGGAAGAAGCCAAGGTGAAGGGTGAAGAGCAGGTCAAACTGCGCTACATCATGTTCGAAATCGCGGATGCTGAAAAAATTGGTGCCGACGATCAGGAAGTCTCCGGCGAGATTGCCCGCATGGCGGTGCAACAGGGTCGTGATGCCACAGAAATGCGTAAGGAACTCGAAAAAGACGATAACGTCGAATCGGTTCGCGATCAGCTTCGTTTCGGCAAAACCATTGAGTTTCTGCTCGAAAATGCCAAAGTGAAGTGAGTTATCAGTTAGTGGTTATCGGGAAGAAAATACGAATAGCCAATAACGAACAACAAATAACCAATAACAAAGAACGGAGTTCTTAATGCTTATTCCAACCGTGATTGAAACAACCGGGCGCGGCGAACGCGCCTATGATATTTATTCGCGCCTGCTCAAGGAGCGCATCATTTTTCTCGGCACCGAGATTAATGATACGGTCAGCAATCTAGTGATTGCTCAGCTTCTGTTTTTGCAGAGCGAAGATGCGGATAAAGACATCAGCATCTACATCAACTCCCCCGGCGGCGTGGTCACGGCGGGTATGGCCATTTATGACACCATGCAGTTCCTGAAGTGCCCGATCACCACCTATTGCGTGGGGCAGGCCGCCAGCATGGGTGCGGTATTGCTTGCAGCAGGAACGAAAGGCAAGCGCTTTGCCCTTCCGAACTCGCGGATCATGATTCATCAGCCGCTTGGCGGTGCGCAGGGTCAGGCCACGGATATTGAAATCCAGACCAAAGAGATTCTTCGCATGAAGAAGAACCTCAACGAGATTCTTTCTCATCACACGGGTCAGTCGGTTAAGACCGTCGAAAAAGACACAGATCGTGACTTTTTCATGTCTGCCGAAGAAGCCGTAAAATACGGCCTCGTCGACGAAGTCGTGTCGAAGCAGAAATAGAGATTTATTATGCCAAAACCTCCTGTAGCTTCCTGCTCCTTTTGCGGGAAAAACGAAAAAGATGCCGCCAGCCTGATTGCCGGCCCGGAAGGCGTTTTCATTTGCAACGAATGCGTTGAACTGTGCGATGCAATGATTGTTCAGCAGGCAAAACGCCCGGAAGAGGGCGGCGAAGCCGCACCGATCAAAGTGCTCAAGCCGCACGAGCTCAAAGAGCATCTCGACGAATATGTGATTGGGCAGGAGCACGCCAAAAAGGTGTTGGCCGTTGCCGTGCACAATCACTACAAGCGGATGCTTCATCAGGGGGATGACGACGGCGTGGAGCTCGAAAAAAGCAACGTCTTGCTCGTCGGCCCGACGGGAAGTGGCAAAACCCTGCTTGCCAAAACGCTCGCACGGGTTCTCGACGTGCCGTACGCCGTCACCGACGCCACCACCGTCACCGAAGCCGGTTACGTGGGTGAAGACGTTGAAAGCATTTTGCTCTCTCTGTTGCAGAACGCCGACTTTGATGTAAAGAAGGCCGAGCGTGGCATCGTTTATATCGATGAAATCGACAAAATCGGACGCAAGACCGACAACGTTTCCATCACCCGCGATGTATCGGGCGAAGGCGTTCAGCAGGCCCTGCTGAAAATCATCGAAGGCACGATTGCAAAAATTCCGCCGAAAGGTGGACGGAAGCATCCGCAGGAAAAATATATCGACCTCGATACCTCTAACATTCTCTTCATCTGCGGCGGCGCGTTCGTCGGGATCGACGAAATCATCAAACGCCGCACCGACGAAAAGGTTCTCGGTTTTGGTGCTGCCGAAGAAGTTTCCAAAGAGTGGAAACCCGTAACCATGAATATTGAGCCGGAAGATTTGCTCAAGTTCGGACTGATTCCCGAATTTATTGGGCGTATCCCGCTCGTCGTTCAGCTTCAGGAATTGTCCGAGGACGATTTGGTTCATATTTTGACTCAGCCGAAGAACGCTATGGTCAAGCAGTACAAAAAACTGCTCGCGATGGATGGTGTCGAACTCAACTTCGATAAGGATGCCTTGCGCTCGCTCGCCAAAATGGCTCGCAAACGCAAAACCGGTGCGCGCGGACTGCGTGCCATTCTCGAACACCTCATGCTCGACGTCATGTACGAAGTGCCGCAGCGCGATGATATTGATGTTTGTCAAATCACCAAAGACGTCGTCGAAGGCCGCGCCCATCCCATCGAACTCGGTGACGCCAAAAAGAAATCTGCTTAACCGCAGATTTCTTTTGTTATCCGCCTTCACCGAGCTGCTGCATGACAGGCTGGTTATTCGTTATCGGGCAGGGGAGAATTTTCCAACCCTTGGAAGCCATTGAATGGCGGCGTGTTGTATTTTTCTAAGCATTGGAAATTGTCGCCTCTGTTTTTCCAATGGTTGGACCTGAGGTATTTCGAACGTGCTTTTGGTATTCCCCAAGAAGCGAAGCGGCAAAAGCAGACGCGATGTCCCCATCGCGTTTCGTTCCTCAAGGACAATCCCTCATTGACAGACTTTTTAAATCGTCAATACTTCCGTCATGCCAACGGTTTTAAGATGGAATGGATACAGCTTCTTTTTCTTTTCGAATGAGGGTGATCCGTTAGAGGCTTGTCATATTCATGTTCGCAAGGGAGAAAAACTGGCGAAGTTTTGGCTGGATCCAGAGGTGAAACTTGCGGTGAATTACGGGATGGTATCCGCTGAGGTAAAAAAGATTGCCGAGGTTGTTGAAGAGAATCATGAAAAACTGCGGAAGGTATGGAATGAATACTTTGAACTTTAATTCACAAGCTGAAGCCGTCACCTTTAGCGCTGATGAGTTGCAGATCCTGCTTAAGGACGGACGCAAACTCAGTGTCCCACTGGCCTATTTCCCTCGTCTTCTACATGCATCCAAAGCCGCATTAGAAAACTATATTTTAAGTGGCGGCGGAATCGGAATTCACTGGGATGAACTGGATGAGGACATCAGCGTGGCGGGGCTTCTGAGGGGTTTTGGAGATCGCACCGCACATCCCTCTCTTGCTATTGCAGAAGAGTCCGGAGAGTATCGCACCCAATAGACACTCGGTTTTCCAACCTTTGGAATGTTTTGTCCCGGTTTTTCCAAGGATTGGAAAAACCCAGCAAGCTGCAACGCAGTTGCTTAGAGGTCGTCGGAATTGATGCCGAGGATTTCGAGGACGCGGGTGAGGTCCTCGTTAGAGTAATAATCGATCTCAATCGAGCCTTTCACCTTTTTACCGTTGGCCAGCGTTTTGGTGGACTGGACTTTTACTGCCGTGCCGAAATGCTGGTGGAGCTTATCGGAGAGGTGACGGACGTAGTCGAGCGGCAGATCGCTTTTCTGCGCGCGTGGCTTTTTGACTGGCTTCTTAATCTTTTCGACCACTTTTTCGAGCGCGCGAACCGACAGGTTTTCGCGGATAATCCGCTGGGCAATCAGTTCCTTTTCGGCGTCGATTTCGATGCCGAGGAGCACTTTGCCGTGCCCGGCAGAAATCTGTCCGCCTTCAAGCAGTTTTCGGATGGAGGCGGGCAGGTCGAGCAGGCGGAGGATGTTGGCGACTGTGGCACGGGCTTTGCCGACGCGCTTGGCGATCTGGTCCTGCTTGAGGCCGAACTGGTCGGCGAGATCGCGATAGCCTTCGGCTTCTTCCATCAGATTGAGGTCGTCGCGCTGTAGATTTTCGATCAGCGCGATTTCTAGCGTTTCCTGGTCGCCGATATCGAGAATGATGACCGGAACCTCGGGCAGATTGGCGGCCGTGGCAGCACGCAAACGGCGTTCCCCTGCAATCAGCTCCACATGCTTTTCCTTCTGTCGGACGAGCAGGGGTTGGAGAATGCCGTGTTCCTTCACCGAGGCGGTGAGTTCCTTCAAGGCTTCATCGCGGAAGGTGCGGCGCGGTTGCATCGGGTTGGGTTTGATTTTCCCCGTGGCGATTTTTGTAATGCCGCTCGAGTCAGGTGCCGGAACATCGACCACAGGTGCCGTTACCTTTTTTTCCTGAATCAGGGCATCGAGCCCGCGACCTAAACCAATTTTTTTTGCCATCTGTTTGCCTTTTCGAAAGTTTGAATCAAGAGGTTTTAACAGAAGGTTGCGCGGAACGCGAAGCGTAAATTTATCTGGGAGTGAATCCGTTCGACACGCGGACCGAATGCCATGAACGTTCAAAACGTTATGGATGCGAAGGGCGATTCCAGAATCT
>CAYYYX010000047.1:0-16637 GCA_964476065.1 uncultured Verrucomicrobiota bacterium
AAGTTCATACATCTTCAGATCAAAGCCCTCGGATATGAACAAAGCAGTTTCGCAGTTCGGACCGCGGCGGGTGAAGATGTGCAGAAAACTGTGGATCTTGAACTGGCAACCGGAGTCCTTCGAGTTTCAGTTATCGCTGAAGACAAAAAGTTCGCGCCGTTTTTACCAACCAGAGGGATGCTTTCAGTAGATAGTCTTGAAGCGGTAGAAATCTCATTCCCGCACCGTGTTGAACTCTTGCCAGAAAAACATGAAATCAAGCTGACGGTGCCCGGATTTGAGACCATTGGCTCAAACACACCCAAAATCGAAACAGACAAAGTGACAGCCACCGTTTTCAGGTTGCAGCCGGTCAATAGTTCCGTTGTTTTCACCACAAACATTAAAAATAAAAAAATAAAAATCTATGCCGACGACAAATATCTGGGACGTGCCGGAGAAGAGGTGTTTTTACCGCCGTTTTTGAAGCATACGATCCGTCTGACGGCCCGAGGATACAAAGACCGACATTGGGACGTCACACTTCCAGCGCCGGGAAAAAAGCATTCAGATATTTTAATTGAAATGAGAAAGTCGAACTGATGAATGCTTCCGATTTACAACTGATTGTAAGATTGGCAATGATGATGTGTGCCTCTGACGGTGAAGTGCATGAAGATGAGGACTCACTTTTGCAGGAGTGGATGGAATCAATAAGAGTTCCTCCAACGGTGGCTCGTGAAGCAAAAGAAGCTGCGCTGAAAGCTGTCCGAGGGACGGGGCTGAATATAAAAAAAACATGTGAGCAGTTGGATGAGGCCGTCACTGTTTCGCTAAAATATGATGTGTTAGAGCTTTGTTTGCGTATCGCCCAGATAGATGGGGTTGGGACAGATGATGAGATGCGTTTTTTGATGTCAGTTGGTAAATGGTTGGACTGGGACTACGGCAAGTTTCGCGAGATGCGGGATAAGATCCTCCCGGTTTCCATTCATGAGACTAATGATATTGAGGCGCTACTCGGATTGCATGAGGATATGAATCCTTCGGAAGTGCGTAAGCACCTGTTGAAGGAGTATCAACGTTGGAACCAATTGACAACCCACCAAGACTCCAAGAAACGGAAACAGGCAAAGGAGATGTTGGAGATAATCGCCAAAAAGCGGAGCGAGGTGCGAAATGGATGACTCACGTCAGCGGATAGAATCCCTGCGCTTCAAGAATGACTCTCCGGCAAATGCGGGGGTTCGTTCGGATCGTGCGGGGTTGGAGACGTATCAAGAGGAGCTGAGGTGCAAAAATCTGGCCTCTTCCACACGGATCGTGCCGGAAATTTTTCCAGAGATTGGAAGGGCGATTGAGGATGTTCGGAAGAAATTGATTCCTGATTACACCGTGGATGCATACGTCCGTAATGCATCAGAGTTTCAAGCCTGTTGTTTTCCAGGGTCTGGGAAATCAATTTCCATCGCTCTTACATCAGGGCTGATCCAGCTCTCTTCAATGGATGAGTTGCGCTTTGTGATCGGTCACGAATTAGGGCATCACCTTTTGGGTCACCATGCATATCCTCAACCGGACAGTTCCGCGAATCAGGTTGAGAAATTGAATATTCTCGCCCTGAGCCGCGCCGCGGAAATAAGTGCGGACCGAGTGGGGTTTGTGGCTGTATCTAAAAAGGAGCATGCCTATAGAGCTGTTCTGAAACTTGCAACCGGATTGCCGGATAAATTTATCCGGTTCGATTTGTCGGCATATCTTAAACAGGCTCGTGATCTCCGCGAGAGGGGAGGGTCCGAATACGGACTTTTGTCGTCTCATCCAGCATGTACGACCCGAATGAGGGCATTGCTATGGTTTGAAATGAGCACGCCCTATCATCATTGGTGTCGCCAAAAAGGCTCGGGGACTCTTTCTTCAGAGATGCTGGATAAAAAAGTGGCAAAAGACATGGCGGCTGTCAGTGGATTTCGGTTGGCGGAGATCAATAAAAAGGAAGCCAATTCGGCTATGCGCTGGGGCGTTCTTTCTCTGTTTGTATCGGATGGACATCTGAGCAAAGAGGAGCAGGTGCTCTTGAAACAAACGTTTAGTAATGAAGTGGCTGAGGATTTATTGAGCTTTCTTCGAGAACACGGGCCAGAGGGTGTTGTTTCAAAATTTGAATCCGCATTGAGAAGTATTCGACTGATGAGTTTTGAGATTAAAGAGGCTCTTTATCTAGACCTCGAGCGTTTTGCGAAGCTTGCTGGTGGTGAAATCGTTGTTCGGGAGCAGGTTCTACAAAAAACATTGGACAGCATCGCCTTGGATCGAGAGATAAACTTTCAATAACGGCTTCCCTGCCTTGTCGCAGGGGCGGTGTCAGACGGTATAGGTGTAGGGAACGATGAGTTCTTTGAGCATGGGGAAGTGTTTTTTGTTGAGCGTAACCAGTTGAATGTTGTGTTCGATGGCTGTGGCTGCGAGTAAGGCATCGATGATGTCTGTGTTGTGGCTCTTTCCATATTTGTTGCGCAGGGAACCTCCAAAAATAGAAATTTCCTTGTTCACGGGTAGGATTTCAAATGCTTCGATGAAGAACTCAATGGCCTGTCGCTCCTTCTTGTTTCGTGCTCCTGCATAAAGTTCAGCGATGGTGAGCACGGAAATAAAAAGATTTTCGCCGCATCCCTCAAGATAGGCGACGGCTTCATCACGGTTCCGCAGGTAGTCGATCAGGATGTTGGTATCAAGTAGAAGGCCGCTCATCACGCAAACTTTCGGTTGGCTTCTTGACGCAGTTCGGTCAGGAAGTCGTCATTTCGATCTCCCCAGATTCCTCGCGCTTTTTGCATTTGTTGGGTGCGTGATTGTATTGTCGATTTCGCGAGTAGGGAATCCACGGCTTCGCGAATAATCTCACTTTTCTTTTTTCCGGTTTGTTCGGCAAGTCGGGTTAACCCGACTTGTTCGGTCTCTGTTAAATAGATTTGTGTTCGTTGCATAAGCACCTCCGATGTATGTGTGTAATGTATGTATTTGTCAGAGAAACGTCAAGGGTCGGAAAAGCCGAAATCCGCATCGCGGAAATCATTAGCGCTGAAATCGTCTACCGTTCCACCAACTTCGTTGGGATATAGCGCTTCCGCCTTCGCCGAAGGCTCCGGCGGGACAAGTCGCCACGCGAGGGCTATGCGGGAAGAACGTTTGTAGACCTGCGTTTAAAATGGCCCGTAGTCCCGCCTTTAGGCGGTCATTTCAGAACGGGCGTGCGCGGATTCCGCCTGAAGGCGGGACTACATACCTTTTAAACCTCTTCCTTTTCCGAGCCTTGGAAAACTGCGGTTGCCGGAATGATTTTGCCGCCAATGATTTTGTAAAATTTCCAAACCTTGGAAGAAGTTGCGTTTTGATTTTCTATATTTTTCCAAGGAATGGAAAAAACCGAATGCCGCAACGCAGTTGCAAAAACAAAAACTCTCTCCCGGGTGGGAGAGGGGGGGGTGCTTTGGGGTTTGTCCGTTAAATCTTATTTAGATAGCGGGCATTTGCCACAGCTGGTTTTTTTAGCTGCCGCTTCTTTTGTACACGCGGCTTTTTCCGCATCCGTTTTCACAGCGCAGGCCGCTTGTTTTGCATCGCATTCCGCTTGATCCAGTTTGCAGGCGGCTTGTTTTGCATCACATCCAGCTTGATCCAGTTTGCAGGCTGTCTGTTTTAGGGAACAGGTAGCGCTGTCTTGACTGCAAGCCGTTGCTTTGTCTGGGTTTACGCTAGCGAATACAGAAACACTCAGGGCGAGTGCCGAAATAATTACGAGGGACTTCTTCATGGGTTGATCTCCTTTAGTTTCATTAAATAGTACCGAAACACTCCTGTATTGTCGCTATAAAAATTTAGGAAAACAGGTTGACCGAGGTGGGGCGTAGTGACATAAAAGGGGGTAATAAAGAGCGAGGTGGGACAATGAACACATCAACATTAATAAACGAAGAGCTGTTTGTAGGCTCCTTCCATCATTCCCTAGATCCCAAACGTCGCTTGATTGTTCCCTCCACCTGGCGCGTTCTACTTGGCGATTCCTCCCGGATCTATGTGTTACCGCACCCAGATCGTGCATGCCTTTATCTCTATACCCTCGCGGAAATGAATCGCCGTCTAGGGCAGTTGCGAGGTTCGGGCGCTGTGGATGCTCAAGACGAGCAGGCGATCCGGGCCATGACCGCGTCGGCGGATGCTCTTCTTCTCGATGCACAGGGGCGCGTTCGGATTAAGGATGAGCTTCTCGCCCACGCCGAGGTGAAAACCAAGGTGGTACTGGTCGGCACACTGACCCGCATCGAGCTTTGGAGTGAGGAACAGTTTGATTTGGCGCTGCCCACCGCTTCGCCGCTGGCCGAAACCACATTTTATGGAGGGTATTAAAAATGAGTATGACGGGTATCGCAAAATATATGCACCTTTCACAGGCCATTGACCTGAAGACCGAGAAGGAACGGGTTCTGCGGCTTCCGAAGGGTCGTTTCTCTCGCACGGTGCTCATGAGCGAAAAAAAGGTCGCGACCTTTTCCGCGGCCTGTTCGCGTCGGGTTCTGGGTTAGGAGACAGAATGCACGTTCCGGTATTATTAAATGAGACGCTAGACCTGCTGGTTACAAACCCGGCGGGAACCTATGTCGACGGAACATTGGGGCGCGGCGGACATGCCATAGAGATTTTAAAGCGGCTGTCACCGGAAGGCCGGTTGATCGGACTCGATCGCGATGCCGAGGCCATTGAACAGACCGCGGAAACACTGAAGGCGTTTGGAGAACAGGCCCAGCGAATCCATGGAAACTTTGCGGATATGAAAGAGCTTTGCGAACAAATCGGCGTGAGCAAGGTGGACGGGGTGCTCCTCGACCTCGGCGTCAGCTCTCCGCAGCTCGATGTGGCCGAACGCGGGTTCAGCTTTAACAAAGACGGTCCGCTCGATATGCGGATGGACCAAACACAGGGGCGCTCAGCCGCCGACTGGGTGAATGAAGAAGATGCAGAAACGCTGGCCAATGTGATTTACCAATATGGCGAAGAGCGCAAATCGCGCCGGATTGCCCGCGCGATTGTCGAAGCCCGAGAAGCCGGGCGGATCGAGCGGACGCTGGAGTTCGCCGAGATTGTGGGAAAAGCCGCAGGAGGACGCCGCGGACCGCCGCATCCGGCAACGAGAACCTTTCAGGCCCTGCGGATGGCGGTGAATGCCGAGTTGGAGAGTTTGGAAACCGGACTTGAATCGGGGCTTTCGATGCTACGTGAAGGGGGTCACATGACGGTGATTACGTTCCATAGCTTGGAAGACCGGATCGTAAAAAATTGCTTTAAGCGCCACACGGTGAAGCGCGAGTCGCTTCAGCAGGGTGGCGAAAAAATTAGTTTTGAAGAACCGGCGGTGCGGCTGATCAATCGAAAGCCGCTGACCGCCACGAAAGATGAATGTTCGGATAATCCGCGCGCGCGCTCCGCCAAACTGCGTGCGGTCGAAAGGGAGAAAATAGCATGAAAAAGAAACAGAGAAAAAAGAGTCGGAAAGCAGAGGTTCGGATTCCATTTCCTATGTTGCTCGCCAACATTCTGGTTTTTGTTGCTGTTTTTGGACTGAGCTATGTTTGGCTCTGTGCGCAATGCGATACGCTGGGCCGGGACATTAAGCGACTCGAAACCGCTCATCGTGCTGCCAAAACCCAGGTGATCGGCGAACAGGATCGCTGGTCGAATCTGTTGGCACCCGCCAACTTCGCGCGGGCATTGAAGCATCATCATTTGGCGATGACACTTCCCGATGAGCGTCGAATTATTCGCGTGCGCCGTAGCGGAATTTCTTCAGCCATAACGCTGGCCTATAACAGCCGTGGAAGAGTGGAGTAATGGAAGGATGGGATAGAGGAAGAATGGAGTATCGTTTTTCCAATATTTCAGCATTCCTATATTCCAATCTCCTTTGTTTTCGGATGTGCACATGAACGATAAAGGTAGAACACTCATTGTCGCCTTGGTGATTTCCGCCGTCTTTACGGGGCTGGGCATTCGCCTGGCCTTTTTGCATTTAAAGCCCGCGGCAAGCACCTTGTCGCGAATCGAAACCGGTCGGCACTTGGAGGTGGAGACCCGCGGCCCGCGCGGACGAATTCTCGATCGGAACGGCAATATTCTGGCCGTGGATATTTCGGCTCGGCATATATGCGCCGACCCCAAATTCATTATGGAGTATGGCGACATTCAAAAAGTCTGCGCGGCTCTCACTGCCCATCTCCCGCTTCGTCGGGATGAGGTCTGGAAACTTCTCGATCAACCGACACGTCAGTATGTGCGCATCAAAAAATTTATGCGGGAGAAAGCCGTTGAGCCGCTTCAGGCCCTGCGACTTAAAGGCCTTATTTTTGAAGAGGTGCCCATTCGCAACTATCCCAAAGGAGTGCTCGGGGCCCATCTGATTGGGTTCGCAAATCACGATGGCGTCGGGAGCGCTGGGATTGAGCAGGAGGTGAACTCAACTCTTCAGGGAAGCGCCGGCCTGCGCATTAGCCAGAAGGACGGCCGCCGCCGCGAGATTTATAGTCGTCGAACCGTCGATATTGAGCCGGAGCCCGGGGCGGATGTTTATCTAACGATTGATCAGCACGTACAATATTTTGCTGAAAAAGCACTGGATGATCTGGTTGAAAAATACGAACCCAAAGGGGCGTGGGCCATTGTGCAAAACGTGCGCACCGGTGAAATTCTCGCGATGGCCTCGTGGCCGACTTTTGATCCGAATCGTTTTGGGTCGGCACCCGCCGAATGGATACGCAACCGGGCCATTGGCTATACCTATGAGCCGGGTTCCGTCATGAAGGCAATGGTGATCGCTTCTGCATTGGATGCCGGGATTGTGGGTCCACAAGACGTTTTTGATTGTGAAAACGGACGGTGGATGTACGGCGGGAAGGCGCTCCACGACTCGCACGGCGAGGGTCGGCTTACGGTCGCTGATATTTTGAAAAAATCGAGTAATATCGGTGCGGCCAAGATCGCGCTGAAAATGGGGAATGAAAAACTCTACCAAGGCCTGCGGGACTTTGGGTTTGGAGCGCGGACCGGGCTGGACCTTCCCGGCGAGGAAGGCGGAATCCTATGGAACCCGAAACGCTGGTCGAAAATCAGTGCCACCCGTCTCGCGATGGGGCACGAAATTAATGTGACCTCGATGCAAATGGTTTCTGCGCTCAGTGCCATTGCCAACGATGGAGTTCGCATGCGTCCGCGCCTCATTCAACGAGTGGTGGGTGCAGACGGGGAAACCATCGTTGAGTCGCTTCCCGAAGAAATTGGACGGCCCATTCGCCCTGAAACGGCGATGGAGATGCGCCGCCTGCTCGCGCGCGTCACCCAGCCCGGGGGAACCGGAACCAAGGCGGCATTGCAGGGATATTTGGTGGCGGGGAAAACCGGCACGGCCCAGAAAGTGAACCTGGAAGAGGGCGGCTATTATAAAAACAAATACATTGCCTCCTTCGCCGGGTTCCTGCCCGTCGAAAATCCGGCCATCAGCATCATGGTCGTCGCCGACGATCCGCAGGGCGCTCACTACGGTGGAACGGTTTGTGCGCCGGCCTTCAAAACCATTGCCGATCAGACCGTTCGCTATCTCCGAATTTCACCGCAGGGGTTCCCCCCCGAATATGTAAGCGGACTTGAATACAACCCCCTTAAAGAAGAGAGTGCACAGGAAAATTATGCAGAGTGATGAACATAGAATAACGCTTGAGGCGCTGTTGTCCGGCATCGATACTGTCGAGGTTGTCGGAGATCTCTCCTGCGAAATAAGTGCCGTTGAGTACGACTCTCGGCGGGTCATCCCCGGCGCACTTTTCGTGGCTTTGCCCGGCGAACATGTGGACGGGGCGGTTTACATCGAAGAAGCCGCGCAACGCGGTGCGGTCGCGGTGGTCACGCAGGAGTCCTGTATGCTGGGCGGCAGTTTTCCGTGCGTACAGGTTTCCAATGCCCGGCTTACCCTTGCGCAGCTCGCTACCGCATTTCACGACCATCCGGCTCGGAAACTCTCTGCGGTGGGAATCACCGGAACCAACGGGAAAACCACGGTCAGTTTCATGTTGCGCGAAATTTTTCATGCCGCAGGCAAACGGCCGGGTCTGATTGGAACCGTGCGCTATGAAATTGGGGATCGCGTATTACCGGCGGCCCGAACAACCCCGGAGTCCCCCGATGTTCAGAGCATGCTGGCTCAAATGCAGCGGTCGGGTTGCGACAGCGTCATCATGGAAGTTTCTTCGCATGCGCTCGATCAGTATCGTGTTGCGGGGATCGAATTCGATGCCGCCATCTTCACCAACCTCACCCAGGATCATCTCGACTATCACGGAACGCTCGAGAACTATTTCGAAGTCAAATCCCGTCTGTTTTCGCAAATTTGCGGGCAGGCGATTGTCAATCGAGACGATGCGTGGGGGCGTCGCCTGATCGATGAGTGTTGCCGGGAAACCCCGTGCCTGTGTTACGGATTCCACGAAGACTCAGCCGTGCGCGGGTTCGATGCGCAAACCGATGCAAACGGTTCGCGGATGCGCGTTGAAAGCCCGTGGGGCGAGGTTGAGATTTCTCTCCAACTCATCGGGCGCTATAACTTGAGCAACGCACTCGCCGCCTTCGCCGCCGCCGCCTCGCTCGGCGTGCCGGTCGATGTCATCGCCCGTGCACTGAGCAGCATGGAGAACGTCCCCGGCCGGCTCGAAGCCATTCCGGGACGAAAAGGAAAGCGCGTCTATGTGGATTATGCCCACACCGACGATGCGCTTCGCAATGTGCTTGAAGCGTTGCGCGAAATTACGCAGGGCAAGCTCGTTGTTGTTTTTGGCTGTGGTGGAAATCGCGACCGGGGCAAACGCCAGCTGATGGGAGAAGTCGCCTCGAAACTGGCCGACTATGCCATCATCACCAACGACAACCCGCGCACCGAAATTCCGGAAAAAATCGCCGCCGACATCGCGGGCGGGTTTGATTCCGATCGGAAATATGAAGTGGTGCTGGATCGCCGCGCCGCCATCACCCGCGGCATTGAACTGGTCGGAAAAAAAGATGTTCTTCTCGTTGCGGGCAAAGGCCACGAAACCACTCAGGAGTTCGATGGAGCCATCGTTCCGTTTGACGACCGCGAAACCGTTCGGGAGGCTTTTTAGGAATGTTGAATATTGAACAAGGAATGTTGAATGCCGAAGGAGCATTCACTTTCGGCGAACTCGCCGCGTGGACTTCCAAACCTTGGAAGATCATAGAGGGCGCAAGTTCAACCTGCTTCCAATCCTTGGAAAAATATAAAGGGTGCAGGCTCAGCCTGCTTCCGATTCTTGGAATTTCTCATGACACCCGTACGTTGAAAAAGGGCGATGTGTATATCGCCATCAAAGGGGCAAACCACGATGGGCACGATTTTGTCGAACAGGCGGTTGAAAAGGGCGCGGCGGGCCTCATCGTGGAACGAGAGTTTCCACGCATTGGAAAACCGCAGCTGATTGTGCCCGATACGATGGTGGCACTTTGGCAGATGGCCGCCGGTGCGCGTTCGACCTGGACGGGAACCGTCATCGGCATTACCGGTAGCGTGGGAAAAACCACGGTGAAAGAGCTGATTGCCTCGGTCCTCGCACAAAAGGGAAGCGTTTCCAAAACCCTTGGCAACTGGAACAACGATATTGGGCTTCCTCTCAGCATGCTGGCCGCCGACCGAACCGCCGACTATTTTGTTTTCGAACTGGGAATGAATCATCCCGGCGAGATCGACCCGCTCGCCGGACTGCTCAAGCCGGACTGGGCGCTGATTACAAATGTTGGCAAAGCACACACTGAGTTTTTCCAAACCTTGGAACCGGCTCGAAGGGTCGAGGCTCTTCGAGCTGAGCCGGGGCTTGCTGAAAACTTCCAAACATTGGAAAGAATTGCCGAAGAGAAGTCCGCAATTTTAAATCACGCTTCGAATGCGGTTCTTGATGAGGACTCGGAATGGTTCGAGCGGCTGAAATCGGGGTTTTCCGGCCCAGTGGTCACGCTGACTGAAGAGCCGTTTTCCGCTCCGCAACCCGGCGCGCATATGGTTCAAAACACACGTTTTGCCGCGACGTTCGGGATGGAGCTGGGGCTTTCGTCCAAAGAGATTCAAAACGGACTGGATGCCTTCCAAGCGATTTCAATGCGCTGGGAAGAGAGCGAAAAAGGGGGCGTAGTTTTCATCAACGATGCCTACAACGCCAACCCGCTTTCGATGCGTGCGGCCATCTCCACCCTTGCGGAGATTCAGTGTGAGGGTCGCACGTTTTTGGTGCTCGGCGGCATGCGCGAACTGGGGGCCGAAAGCGAGGCCGAGCATCGCGCGCTAGGAGCGTTCGTCGATGCTCTGAAATTTGACGGGGTCATCACCGTGGGCGAGCTCGGCTCGAAAATTATTTGTAATGGCATCACCGGAATTGAAAAATCAGTGGCCGTCGATATTTTACGTGAACATTTGCGTTCCGGTGATAGGGTGCTTTTCAAAGCCTCGCGCGGCGAGCGGATCGAAACGATCCTAGAAGAGTTGAAAGAAAATTTGCCGTAAAAGAATACAAAGAGGGGAATATGACAAAATCATTTATCGACAAAATTATGAGACTCCCGGAGATTGTAGCTCTTGCGCTAGGAAATGATTTTATCAAAGTCTCATTCTTCCATCATTCCACGGTTCCACCATTCCAATAATCCAAGGCTTTTCTATGTTGTACTGGCTTCATGAATTGAGTGATGTTTTTTCCCCCTTGCGGATGTTTCGCTACATCACCTTCCGCACCGTGATGGCCGCCGGAACCGCCTTTGTTTTCAGTCTCATCCTAGGCCCGTGGTTGATCGAAAAGTTGCGCTCGGTCAATTTTGGGGAGCAATGCGAGGACGAGCGCGTTGCCGTGCTCGACCGCTCCGCCAAAGTGGGCACGCCGACGATGGGCGGTCTATTGATCCTTTTTACAACCGTTGCGGCCACGGTTCTTTGGGCGATTCCCGCTAATTTTTATGTTCTATGCGCCGTGACCACATTCGCCTTCATGGGACTGCTCGGCTTTATTGATGACTATCTGAAAATTCATCGGGCAAAGGGTCTTTCTCCTCGGGTCAAATTGCTGGGGCAGGGTCTCTGGACGGCGCTTCTTCTATTTGCACTTTGCTCCAACGAGGAAACCTGTCTGCGCACGCAGCAACTAATGGTTCCATTCTTTAAAGATCCGGTAATCGCCTCCATGGGAATTATCGGGACGCTCGTTTTTTTGGTGCTCGTTCTGGTCGGGGCGTCCAACGCCGTGAATCTGACCGATGGGCTCGACGGGCTGGCGATTGGCTGTTCCAATTCAGCGATTGCGGCGTATTTGGCAATGGCTTATGTGGCGGGACATTTTGCCTTCGCAGAGTATTTGCAGGTTCCGTTTGTGAAGGGAGCCGGGGAGCTGTCCATCTTTTGCGGTGCGCTGCTCGGTGCGGGTCTCGGTTTTCTTTGGTTTAATTGCCATCCGGCGCGTGTGTTTATGGGCGACACCGGAAGCCTCGCCATTGGCGGCGGCATCGCTACGGTCGCCATTCTGATTAAACAGGAGCTGGTTCTCATCATTGTCGGCGGCGTATTTGTGATGGAGGCCATCAGCGTTCTTCTTCAGCAAAGCTGGTTTAAATACACTCGTAAAAAGTATGGTGCGGGCCGACGAATTTTCCGGTGCGCACCCTTGCATCATCACTTTGAATATTTGGCCAAAGAGCAGGGGAAATCGGTCGATGCCTACGAAAATCGAATCACGGTTCGCTTTTGGATTTTGGCCATCATCTTCGCGCTCATCGGCGTCGCCACCCTGAAAATCCGCTAATGCATAAATATACGAAAGCTTTAGTTTTAGGGTGTGGGCGTAGCGGGATGGCCGCCGAGGCATTGCTCCGCACGGAGGGCACAGAAGCTCTTGTGCTGGATGAATCAACCTGCGACTTTTCAAGTTTCAAATCTCAAGTTTCAAGTTTTCAACCGCCCGTGGCGGTTATTAGCCCCGGGTTTTCGCTGGAGCATCCGTGGGTGAAAGACCTGATGGCTCGCGGCATCCCGCTCCTTTCGGAATTGGAGCTCGGATGGTCGCGCCGGCATTGTCCCGTGATCGCCGTCACCGGTTCCAATGGAAAAAGCACAGTCGTCAAATGGATTGCGGACGCCCTTGCGCATGTCGGGAAAATAGCTGTTCCCTGCGGGAATTACGGCCTGCCGGTTTCTGCGGCGGTCAGGATGCACGAGGTGCCCGATTGGCTGGTCATCGAAGTCAGTTCGTTTCAACTGGAAACCATGGAGCAGTTCCATCCCGATATCGGAGTGCTTCTCAATGTGCTTCCCAACCATCTCGACCGCCACGGCGATATGGAAACCTATCGGGCGCTCAAACTACGGCTCTTCGAGTGTATGCAGCAGACCGGCACTGCCATCCTTCCATTCAATTTTACCGCCGATGGCGGCATAAATTTCCAAGCATTGGAACCGGCTGAGCCGGGGCTTGCTGCAAACTTCCAAGCCTTGGAAAAATGCGGTGAAAAAGTTCCAGACCTTGGAAATCAAATGAGTCGTTCAATTCCAGCAGGATCACCGAGGTCTCGGACCTCGGCTACAGAATATTGTAGGGCGGGGGCCGAGACCCCGCCGTTCGAAAGTAAAACCTTCGGTGTGGAAGAGGGGGCAGATTATCGATTTCAGGATGGGAAAGTGGGTGAGATTGATCTGACAGGTACTTATTTTGATAACGAAGTGCTTGGGGCCGCGGCCGCAGCCGTTGCGGCGGTTGCTGATGCCTGTGGCCTGCCTGCCGGCGCACTGGAGGCCTCGGCCCGAACCTTCGAGCCGTTGCCGCATCGAATGCAAACCGTGGCGGAAATCAACGGGGTCACGTTTATAGATGATTCCAAGGCCACCAATCTGGCGGGGATGTGCGCGGCGCTTCGGATGGTTTTGGGGCCGATTCATTTGATTGCGGGCGGGCGGGCCAAAGAGACGAATTTGAGTTTTGCGAAAGATTTACTGGCGCAGCACGTTTCTCGCCTATATCTTATCGGGGAAGCATCTGAAGCGATGCACGCGGCATGGGGGAATTCTGTTGAGTGTCTTCCCTGCGAAACACTGGAAGCAGCTGTTTCCGCCGCATCGGAGAGTGCAAGAGCGGGCGATACCGTGTTGCTCTCTCCCGCGTGTACCAGCTTCGATCAGTTTCGAAGTTTTAGTGAGCGCGGCGAGGTTTTTGCCCGTGAACTGGGTCGCCTGAAGAGCGAGTGTGCCGAGGGGATAGAATAGAAGGAAGAGAGGACTCACCATGAAATCAAAAATGTTTCGTTTGGCTCTACAGTTGATTGTACTAGCCGGTTTTTTACTGACACAGGGATGCGCTACTGGGCAATGCCCCGTCGACTGGCTGAATTGGCCTTATAACACTCCGAATGATGAAGCCTTCATCCTTCCGATGGACGATTACACGATCGATTCGACTGATTCGATTCTCCTTCCTCCTGATATCTATACCTCGGAATCCTACGTGGCTCCGGTGGTTTCTGATGTTCCCGGTCAGGTGTACGTGGTCCAGAAGGGTGACACCCTTTCCGCGATTGCCTCCATGTATGGCACCTCTTGGAAAAAGCTCGCTGAATACAACAACCTGGCTAATCCCAACAAATTGGTTGTGGGTCAGGAAATTCTCATTCAGGGAACTCTCTCCGCCACGTCGGCTCCGGTGAGTCGTCCGGCCTCTCAGACGACTTCTGTTCGGACGAGCAGTGCGCCCATCGCGCAGGGCACATCATACGTCATTCAAAAAGGCGACACCCTTTCCGGCATTGCCAAGCGCGCGGGCTTGACCGTCAACGAGGTCAAAGCCGCCAATGCGCTCGCCAGCAACCGGATTATTGCTGGCAAAAGCCTTAGAATTCCGAAAAAAGGCGACGTCAGTGTGACGGTTCTTTCTGAACCCGCTCCTGAGCCTGTGACGATCAACGTGGAAACGATGGCGGCCCCAGAGTTGGCTCCGATTGCTGAACTCGCCCCGCTGGCACCTGCCTCTTCCGCCCCGGTTTATGAACACGTGCTTTATCCCGGCGAAAGCCTTGAGGATGTCGCCCGTCAGTTTGGAAGCTCGCAGGAAGAAATCATGCTTCTCAACGGCATCACCGATCCCACGCTTGTGAAACCCGGCACCAAATTGCTGATTCCGATCTCGGAATAAGAAGACGGTTTGGAATCGCAAAAGAGCGCCTCTTCATGGGGCGCTTTTTGTTTGATTTCGACGTTCGATTACCTCTTTTTGACCTTCGACCTTTGACCTCCGACCCGACTATAGTCTTCTCATGCAACGCCGAACCATCATCATGCTGATTGCCGCCGTTCTAATTCTGATGACGGTTGGCGTTATTATGATGTTTAGTGCCAGTTTGGTGCGCGGGCAGAGTTCGTATGGAACCACCGAATATTTTCTATTCCGCCAGCTGATTTGGCTCACACTTTCGCTGATGGCTGCGATCTTTTGTGCCCGGATCGACCTCGCTTTTCTGCGCAAAGTCGCGCTGCCCGTGGCGGCAATCTGCGTGATTTCCCTCATCCTTGTTCGCATCCCTGGGATCGGCCACGAAATCAATGGTAGCTGGCGCTGGCTCCGTCTCGGGCCGCTCACCATTCAGCCCTCCGAATTTTCAAAAATTGGAGTCATCCTGGCTGCCGCCTGGTGGATTTCTCGCCGCCGTCGCTATATGAAAACCCTTCAGCGCGGCAGTTTGGTTCCGATTCTGGGGCTGGGGCTTTTTGCGGGATTGCTGATGGTGGAACCCGATTTTGGAACCACGATGCTCATCGGGATGGTCGTTCTCACACTGCTCTATATTGGGGGGGCTCGTCCGGCTCATCTGATCAGTTTCACTGCTGCCGGAGCCGGAGCTTTTGGCCTGCTCCTCCTGTTCAACGCCAACCGCATGCGCCGTATCGTTGCGTTTCTCGATCCTGAAAAATATTCACAGGCCGAAGCCTGGCAGTTGGTCAATGCACTCAATGCCTTCGCATCGGGCGGGCGGTGGGGCACCGGCCTCGGCAACAGCATTCAAAAACAGTTCTATCTTCCGGAAGCCCATACCGACTTTATTTTCCCCATTATCGGCGAAGAGCTTGGGTTAGTTGCCACCTTTTCCGTACTATTGCTTTTTGTTGTTATCTTTATCTGTGGGCTTCGAATTGCCGACCGTGCACACGACGATTTTGGCCGCTTCACCGCCTTGGGTATCACCCTAATGATTACGCTGCAGGCATTGATTAATCTGGCGGTCGTCACCGGCTCCGTGCCGACTAAAGGGCTCGCGCTTCCCTTTATCAGCTACGGCGGATCGAGTCTGCTCGCTTGCTCCGCCATGATCGGGTTTCTCGTTAACGTTGCCCATACGGCCCGCAGTCCCAAATCAAAGAAAAAGACCGCACTCTTTAAGGACAAGAAAAGGAAAGCGTAGTCTTTTTTGGAGGCGGCGGGAACTGAAAGGCCACGCCTCTTTTAAAAGCGGTGTCGCCCGTTGGTTGCCACCGCACTCCAGAGTTATTGCAACTCTGGCTTACACAGCTCGTAGAACTTGCAGTGTTTACAGGAGGTGGGATCGGCGGCCAGTTCCCACTCGTTTTTCGGAAGCGGACCATTCTTCTCGCGATCAAAGTCCACGAGGTATTCGCTCATTTCGCCAACCGACTTCCCAATTTGATCTTTCTTCTCGTCGAACTCTTCGGTCGTCAGTTGGAAGGGAAGCACCTGACCCTCGTTGAGATATTCCACGTAGAGAAAAATATCTTTGATCGGCACCTTATACTTCACTTCAGCCCAGAGCGCGTAGCCCGCCAACTGATCGCGGTGCGATTCCTTAATCTTCCCCGCCTTCCAGTCGTGAATATGCATTTGGTTGCCGATGCGGTAGGCATAGTCCGGAATCACATACATTTTGATGTTATTCCAGCTGATGTTCTCTGGGTCGCCGCCCATATCCGGCGTATGAATATTCATCTCCTGCTCGCGAGGAATGTTTCCAACCCTTGGAAGAACCTTCTCGATAAAATTCTGCGTGCAGTTCATCACCTGCTCTTTGATCGCGCCGATCGCCTCCTTTTCGTCGGTCATCGTTCCGTAATAGTGGCCATGCAGGCAGCAGAACTTCTTTGGGTTCTGCTTCCACGCCAGATCGCGCGATTCTTTCCAGCAACGGATCAAAAAGGGGCGGGCGACCGCTTCATAGGCTTCCTCCGCCGTCATGGGGTTTCCTGCCTGATGCTGGCGCAATACCCGCATGATCGTGTCTTCGGCCGCCACGCCCATCAGGCCCCAGCGGTTCGTCATCTTATTCAGGCGGTAGGCCTGTTTGGTGACATCATCCGCGCCGCGCTCCCAGCCGCCCCACATGCCGTACTTGCTCCAGTAGCGCCGGCGCCGGCATTCATCGAAATCGGCTGCCGCGCTGAACGACCATGAAAACGTGTTTTTTAGAGTACCCATATCGGAGAATTTAAACGCAAAGGCGCAAAGAAGCAAAGCGGAAGAGAATCTGAGTGTATCCGACGGAAAACGTCACGATCGTGACGTTTTCCATCGTTTGGG
>CAYYYX010000048.1:0-16262 GCA_964476065.1 uncultured Verrucomicrobiota bacterium
CCATGTTGTCGACGAACGTAATTTTGGCGTTCCATGTGAAATCCAGAACGGTTGCAGAGGAACTTTGTGACAGCAGTAGAGCCGTTAACAGAAACAGGGCGCGTCTTTTCATTTCTGTTTAATATCGTGAAAAGCCCAGTTTAATTCATGCTTTTTCACGATTATGGTTGCCAATATCGTGAAATATATTATTTTTAGCGAATGGCAAACAAGCTTTCCATCTACAAGCGGGTACAGGAACTTCGCCAGCGGTATTGTGAGCAGGCGGCCGGGAAGGAAGCCTTGCTGACGCTTCTGGATGAAGCCGAGGTTGCGGAACAGGTTTACAACTCGAACGCGATTGAGAACAGTACGTTGACGCTGGAGGAGACGGAAAAGATTCTGCTTCAGGTTGATTTGGATCGTTATATTTCCGAGCGGGAGCTGTTCGAGGCCAAAAATCTGGCCAGGGTCGTTTCGTATATCAACGAAAAAGCAGAAGGGAAGCCCCTGAATTCAAAAAGGATTCTGCTGTTGCACGAAATGTTGATTTCAAATATTCGCGACGATATTGCGGGTCGATTCCGGCAGGAAGGAGAATGGGTTCGGGTTGGAAACCATATTGCGCTGGACCCAGCCCTTATCGATTCGGCTCTGGCAAAAATGTTTGTTGAATACGATGCTGGCCCCGATGAGCACATCATCAAACGAATCGCCCGCCTTCATTTGACGTTTGAGCGAATTCACCCCTTTGTCGACGGGAACGGTCGCATTGGCAGGGTGCTTAATAACTATCTTCTCATTCGGGAAGGCTATGTTCCGGTCAACATCAAGTTCGTTGACCGAACACGGTACTATGACGCTTTCAATGAGTTCAATATGGACGGGAAAACCGCCATTATGGCAGAGCTGGTCGGGCGGGCACTGACGAACAGCTATCACAAGCGTCTGGCATATCTGGAAGGGAAGGAGATTATTTCCCTCTCCGAGTATGCAAAACGAAACCAGACATCCCATCCCAACCTTCTCAACAAGGCTCAGCGGCAGACCATCGAAGCCTTCCTCGAAAAGGGAAAGTGGAAAATCGGCTCATAGAGCCGACTCGATCGTTCCAAGGATTGAATGGCGGCTTGCTGGTTTTTTCCACCCGAGACGACCTGTCGCGCCGTCTTGTCACGCCGTAATGAATGAAGGCGGAAGCCTTGGCGAAGGCGGAGGTTGGCGAAGGAAGACGTTGTACGAAGGCGGAAGCTTTAGCGACGGCGGAAGCCTTGGTGACGGAGGTTGGAGAAGGAGGAAGTGCGGCGATTCAATCGCCGCTTTTAAAAACGGTGATACGGCGAGACTTCTCATGAAACCATACCTTGCAAGGTATGGTTTAACCATGTCACGGGCCAGGGGAGGGCGGGGAGAGGTCTCTTTCTGCTACGAAGTATGAGGGAACTCCTCACGAAGAATTGATCAGGCGGCTGGGGGAGCCCACGAAGAAGTTTTAAGAAAACGGGTCGGGGCTTTGCGTGAAACCACACCTTGCAAGGTGTGGTTTTTGGGTAGGGCTGCCTCTCCGCTTGTCCTCCGTCTTGTCTCGGCGGGACAGGCTGCATAGAACTCAAAATAGAAATTCCCCGCAGAGGCGAAGAGGGTGCGGAGGGACACATATATCACATAGTGATATATGTGCCAAAATCAGCTGGGGAGGGGCGGGGTTTGTCGTTCCCGTTCGGTCTCTTCTTTTAGAGAATACAAGAAGCACACTCGCTACGCTTCGGGTCCAAACGCTTCCACAGCACTGCGAATTCGGGTTTGTTTGTGATCGGATGGGTTTGCTGGCCTGATTCTCCTAACTGACACGGAGTCTAAACAAGGGTTCTGTAGACACTGGGGTTGAGTCGAGGGGTCTGATTCTTTAGATTGTTCCGTCTTTTTTTTGAAATCACAGGAGCGGGTTTTATGACGAGTAATATTTTGACCATTACTATCGGCGCAATTTTGGTGAACAATTTCGTTCTCTCAAAGTTTCTCGGGATCTGTCCGTTCCTCGGGGTGTCCAAAAAAATCAAAACCGCTCTGGGGATGTCGGGTGCGGTTGTTTTTGTGATGACGCTGGCCTCGCTGGTGACTTCGCTGATCTACAAATACATCCTGTCCAAAACCTTTGTGGTGGCTGGTACAGAGATCAATTTGACCTTCCTGAAGATTCTGGTGTTCATTGTGGTGATTGCCGCGCTGGTACAGCTGGTGGAGATTATCCTCCAGAAGTTTAGCCCGCCGCTCTATCAGGCGCTCGGAATTTTCCTGCCGCTGATCACGACGAACTGTGCGGTACTCGGTGCGGCCGAGCTCAGTGTGCAGGCCGGGCACGGGGTGATTGAATCGACCATTTTTGGCTTTTGTTCGGCGCTCGGGTTTGCTTTGGCTCTGATTCTTTTTTCGAGTCTGCGCGAAAAACTGGATTTGGCGCAGGTGCCGGCTCCGCTGCAGGGAACGGCAATTGGCCTGATCACCGCTGGAATTCTAGCGATGGTTTTCATGGGCTTTTCCGGTCTGGTTTAGGCGGCGTAGCGCCGCGGAATAATGGAACATGGGAATGTTGGAACATGGGAATGTTGGATATAAGGATTTTTAACAAATGAATCGAAATATACAAAAAGAGTGGATTGCTGGAGGGGTAACCTTGGCTAGTTTCCAATGTTCCACTATTCCACCATTCCATCACGTCGCATTTGCGGAGAATGTGAAAGAAGCCCTGAGGTTCGGAATATGATAATCATTCTTGTTTCACTACTATTCGCGGCGCTTCTCGGTGCCATTCTGGCGCTGGTGATTGGCGTGGCGGCGAAGGCCTTTGCGGTCGAGTCCGATCCGCGCATCGAAACCGTCACGGATATGCTTCCCGGCGCCAACTGCGGCGGATGCGGCTATGCCGGTTGCGCTGATTTTGCCAAGGCCATTGTGGAGGGCGCTGTGCCGCCGAACGATTGTCCGGTTGCGAGTGCAGAGGATGCCGTGCGAGTCGCGGACTATCTCGGCATCACTGCAGAGGAAAAAGAGAAGATGATCGCGGTTGTTAAATGTAGCGGGGGGATTTCCGACACTGTGCGTTCGCCGTATAACGGCGTTGAGGACTGTCGCTCTGCCGTGCTGGTCGCGGGCGGTTCCAAGGGGTGCGATTACGGCTGTATCGGTTTTGCCAGCTGCGCGCGCGCCTGTCCGTTCGATGCCATCGAAATCCGCGACGGCCTGGCCGTGGTTCACCCCGACCTCTGCGTCGGATGCGGAAAATGTGTTGATGTCTGTCCGAAAGATTTGATTGTTCTCACTCCCGCCGCCGTAGATGTGCATGTCTATTGCAACTCGCCGGAGAAGGGCGCTGCAAAACGTAAGGTCTGTAAGACCGCCTGCATCGGGTGCCGTAAGTGCGTGAAAGCCGCCGACAGCGAAGATCAAATGTTGATCGACGGGTTCCTGATTGCCACCAACTACGATAACCCGCCGCTACCCGATCTGGTTGAAAAGGCCGCGTGCCCGACCACGGCCTTGCGTCTGGCGACCCAGCATGCCGCGGGTGACACCGAAGGAGTTTCGAAATGATAAAAAAGATCACAAAACGAAAAAAAGTGATTTCTCATAAAACGAGTATTATAGAAGAAACGATAGAGATCTCGCCCAGCACTTCAGAAAAAATAAAGGATGGGGTTCCGGCCAGCGCTCCAGAAAAATCAAATATTTCCGTCATAAGCCGTGGAAAGCCCCGTAAATTTAAAGGCGGCGTTCACCCGAACGACAGCAAAGCGCTTTCAGCCGCCAGCCCGGTTCAAGATGCGCCGTTGCTCGATAAGTATAGGGTGATTGTTCACCAGAATATCGGCGCGCCGCCGGAAGTGTTGGTGGAGAAGGGCGACGAAGTGAAGAAGGGCGCATTGCTGGCCAAAGCCTCCGGCTTTGTCTCCGCGTCGCTTCATGCACCGACCAGCGGCACCGTGACCGCGATCGATAAATGCGATGGCCCAACCGGAATCCGCGTGGCGGCCATCGAAATTACAGCCGACGGCGAAGATGAATGGGGTTCTCCGTTCGAGCCGATTGCCGACTGGCAGAACGCCGAGGCGGCCGATTTGAAGCAGCGCGTGTCGGATGCCGGAGTCGTCGGAATGGGCGGCGCGGGATTCCCGTCGCATGTCAAACTTTCACCGCCGCCCGCCAAACCAATCGATACCCTCATTCTCAACGGTGCGGAGTGCGAACCCTATTTGACGGCTGACCACCGCTTGATGCTCGAACAGGCTGAAGAGGTGGTTGCGGGTGCGGCGATTTTTGCCCGTATCCTCGGACTCAAAAGCGCGGTCATTGGTGTTGAAAACAATAAGCCCGATGCCATTGAAGCCTTGAAGAAAGCGTCCGCCAAAACCAACGTCACGGTGCAGGGATTAGCCGTGAACTATCCGCAGGGCGCGGAGAAACAATTGATCTACGCCTTGACCGGCCGCGAAGTGCCGATCGGCGGTCTGCCAATGGATGTTGGGTGCGTCGTGCAGAACGTCGCCTCCGCTGCGGCGGTCAACGATGCGGTGGTGAAGGGCCATCCGTCGATTGAGCGCATCACCACGGTGACCGGCGAACCGCTGGTCAACCCCGGTAACTGGCGCTTCCGCCTCGGCACGCCGATTTCGAAATCGATTGAACTGGCCGGTGGCGTGAAATATCAACCCGCAAAATTATTGCTGGGCGGCCCGATGATGGGCTTTGCGCAGAGCTCGCTCGATGTCACGGTGATGAAAAACACATCGGGCATTTTGTTGATTCCGGCGGAACAGGTTTCGCAGTACACCTCCGACCCATGCATCCGGTGCGGGAAGTGCGTGAGCTGTTGCCCAATGGGGATTCTTCCCGCCACCATCAGTCAGGCCGTCGAAAACGAACGGTTCGATATGGCGGCGCAACTCAATGTACTCGCCTGTATTGAATGTGGATCGTGCAGCTATATCTGTCCGTCGCATCGTCCGCTCAATCAGCACTTCAAGCGCGCCAAATCCGAAATTATGGCCGCCCGTAAAAAAGAACAAAAGAAGTAATATCATGTCTGAAGAAACCACACCTGCCATTCAACTGCCGGATCCGACCAAGCTCGTGATCAGTAATTCGCCGCATATTCGCGGCGGAGAGAGCATTTCAAAAATCATGGTGCACGTTCTGGTGGCTTTGGCCCCCGCCGTGGCGGCCGCCCTCTGGTTCTTCGGGCTGGCGGCTCTGCAAGTGATGGTGCTTTGCACCGTCGGCTGTGTCGCCGTGGAAGAAATCTGGAACAAATGCGCGAAACGCGCTCCGACCTGGAAAGACGGCAGCGCGGCGCTGACCGGTCTGCTGCTGGCGATGAATCTTTCTGCGGGCGCTCCGTGGTGGATCTGTATTCTCGGCGCGTTGCTGGCGATCGGCCTCGGCAAGCAGATTTTTGGCGGCCTCGGCTTCAACCCCTTTAACCCGGCGCTCGTTGCCCGCGTGGCGCTGTTGATCGGCTTCCCGTCTTTAATGACCTCTTGGGTCGTTCCGCAGGCCGGCAAGTTTATGGCTTGCGACGTCCTGACCGGCGCGACACCGCTCGGCGCCTCGGGGGCGGCGGTCGCTACAATCCATGATCTCTTCATGGGGAATGTCGGTGGTTGTCTCGGTGAAACCTCGGCCCTCGCGCTCGTCATCGGTGGAGTTTATCTGCTGATCAAAAAACTGATTAAGTGGCAGGTGCCCGTGGCCTTCATCGGAACCGTCGCGATCATTTCCGGCATCGTCCACTACTTCACGGGAATGACCCCGACTCCGCTCTATCACATTCTCGCCGGCGGACTCCTGATCGGTGCCTTCTTCATGGCCACCGATATGGTGACCTCTCCGATGACCGCCAACGGCGCGCTCATCTTCGGCTTCGGGTGCGGACTCATCACCAGCGTCATCCGGATATGGGGCGGCTACCCTGAAGGCGTTAGCTTCGCCATCCTCTTTATGAATGCACTCACCCCCCTGATCGACCGTTCCACCATCGGTAAGCCCTTCGGCTACATTCGAGTGAAAGCGGAAAAATAGTCCACGCAGAGGCGCAGAGTGCGCAAAGAAAACATGGAACATCAGTTAAATAATATTGTGAATGGATTCGAAGAGGAGCCCTCTGTGGCCTCTGCGTCTCTGCGTGGGTAAAAAATATGAATAATAAAGTAAATATTCCAATGCTGGCCGTTTCGTTGGCTCTGATTGCCGGAATCGCCGCCGGCCTGCTCGGCTGGGTCTATCTCGTCACCCAAGCGCCGATTGTCGCCGCCTCGCAGAAAAAAACCAACACCGCGCTGCGCGACGTGCTACCTACCTTCGATAATCAGCCCGGCGATGAGACCGTTGTCGTTGGCGACGTCACCTTTTACGTGGGCCGCAACGAGGGCGCAATCGTTGGATTCGCCGGCGAAACCATCACGTCCAAAGGCTACAACGGCAACGTGACGGTTCTAGCGGGGATTTTGCCCGACGGAACCCTGAGCACGATACTCGTCACCCAGCAGGCGGAAACGCCCGGACTCGGAACCGTCGTCTGTGAGCGCACACGCCAGCAGAAGACACTCTCCGGACTGATCAAAGGAACAAAAGGAAATGGCTTGTCGCCCAATGTGGTTCTCGACCAGTTTGAAGATAAATCTGCCGCGCAGGCTCCATGGAGTGTCAAAAAGGACGGCGGAACGCTTGATGCGATCACCGGCGCCACCATCACCAGCCGCGCTGTCGCCAGTGCGGTTTCCACCATCGCCGAAACCTTTGCTTCGCAGCGTGAAACGCTGCTTGCAGGGAATATTGGAACAGTGGAATAAAGGAATAATGCCAATGAAATATCTACTCCCATCCTCCAGCACTTTCATGTTCCACAACGTCAACTCCCTGGAGGTCATCTAATGTCTTTCCTAAAGCCCAAAGCCTCAAGCCTCAAGCCGTCTCTCCTTAAGGAGTTCACCAAGGGCCTTGCCAAAGAAAATCCGGTCTTTGTTTTGTTGCTCGGCATGTGTCCGACGCTCGCCGTCACCAACAACGCCATTAACGGCCTCGGCATGGGCATCGCCACGCTCTGCGTGTTGATTGGTAGCAACGTCGTCATTTCGCTCATCCGCAACGCCGTGCCGAAGAAAGTGCGTATTCCCTGCTATATCGTCGTCATTGCCTCGTTTGTGACGATTGTGGACCTGCTCATGCAGGCTTATGCACCGCGCTCGCTCTACGAAGCGCTCGGTATCTTTATTCCGCTGATCGTCGTGAACTGCATTGTGCTGGGTCGCGCCGAAGCCTTCGCTTCCAAAAACGGCGTCGTCGCCTCCATGGCCGACGCGCTCGGCATGGGACTCGGCTTTACACTGGCACTTGTTTTATTGGGCGGAACCCGCGAGTTCTTCACCAGCGGATCCCTTTTTCAGATCAAACTGATCGAAGGATGGTCGCAGGACTTCATGCTTATGGGACAGGCCCCGGGAGCCTTTATTCTACTCGGGATCTTCCTCGGCATCATCAATTGGGTGAACATTCGCAAAGCCAAAAAAGAGGGGCGCACCTACACGCCGACCGGCTTGAGCTGTAGTAGCTGCAACCTCTGCGATCTGGGGGGAAAAGAAGGCTAGAGGCTTTAGGCCTTAGGTAACAGCGCCTCGGGAACCCAGGGCGTTTTGTTTTTTTCCGAACCTTGGACCTGAGGTATTCCGAAAGTGATTTTTGTATTTCAAAAAGAAGCGAAGCGGCAACTTTTATTCTGAACTATCATTCGTGTTTGTGAACCGTTCCTGTCGTCACTATTTCCTTCGGAAATTATTTTTCCGCGTTGCCCCAAAGCTGTGTGTTCTGTGGTGAAAAAATCCCCCCTTCGACTACGCTTCCTTCGAGTTTCCTCAGGACAGGCAGGACAGGCAATGTCTGAAAAATGATTTTGCTGTTCATGATTCTGCCATCTATTCTCCCATCCCATGAGATTTATAAAAACTAGCCCTCTTCGTTTTGTCATCCTGTTGGTCGTTCTGCTGTTGATTTGGTTTGGGCGCAGTGTTCAGAAGGTTTCAAATCCATCGTGGGAACAGCCGACGATGGGGACGCTCTGTCACATCACGATTTCTGGTTCGATCCCGAAAAGTAAACTGGAAACTCTGCGTGAAAAAGTGGATGCCGAGCTACTTGATGTCAATCAGCGCATGTCGACCTGGCAGTCCGATACCGAGATTTCCCAATTCAACCATTTCCAAGGTGTGGAACTTTTTTCGGTTTCGCCGGAGTTTTTGACCGTGGTGCAGAGAGCACTCAATATTGCCGAGATCACGGACGGCGCGTTTGACCCGACGGTGAAGCCGTTGGTCGATCATTGGGGCTTCGGCCCGGACGTCGACACCGAACCGCTCGCCGAAATCATGAAAGCGGTGGGATGGCAGAAGGTGCGGATTGAAGAGGGCGCACTCGTGAAAACGCACTCCACGGTTCAGCTCGATCTCTCCGCCATCGCCAAGGGCTACGGCGTGGACGCTGTCGCCGATGTGCTCCGCTGCAACGGCATCCTAGGTTTTATCGTGGAGATCGGCGGCGAGATCGTCGCCGACGGATTAAAATCCAACGGACAGCCTTGGCGGGTTGGCGTTGAATCACCGAACGCAGCGCAGGGGGCTGATATTTTCCAAACGTTGGAACTTTTGGGCGGCGCCATGGCCACGTCGGGCGATTATCGTAATTTCAGAATCCGCGAGGACGGCTCACGCTTTTCGCATCTCATCGATCCGACCACCGGACATCCCGCTGAAACGGATGTTGCTTCGGTGAGTGTGTTGGCGAACTCCTGCATGGATGCCGATGCCGTCGCCACCGCGCTTTTTGTGATGGGTTCAGAAAAAAGTTTCCAATGGTTGATTGCCTATCCGGAGTTCGAGGCTTTCTTTATTCTCCACTCCACCAACGGAACCTTCACCACTCGCACCACAGACGGCTTCCCGCTTGAGCCGTGAGAATTATCCTGTGTTTCCAAGCATTGATGCCCCGACAAAAGTCGAGCCGAGGTGGAACGGGACCTCCGGGCACGTTCAACTGAGCATCGGCCACCGTGCCCGGAGGTCACGTTCCACCCAATTCAATCCAACGATTGCAGAACCCGATCATCAGACGAGCTGAGGCCAAAGGTAAAATCCAAGAGCCCTTCGACTTCTTCGGAGGCACCGCACAGACTTTTGTCGGGGGCTTCTGCCTTTTGAAACTTTTCTTCCAACCCATGGGATGTCTGGAACCGCTCTACTAAGACAAGTTTCCGCTTGAAAATAACGGCGGTTTAACGGCCGTTTAACGGCGGAGGCAGATGTTGCGCAACTCTTTGGGCTTCAGCCTCGCACGGCCCGTGATCTCTGTCGCAAATGGATCGAAGCCGGTTTTCTGGAAGCGATCAATACGGCTCGCAAAACTCGGCGCTACGGTTTGACCTCGGATTATGCCGGACAGACTTGATCTCATACCTAGATTTCCCGTGGTTACATCTTACGGGAGTCATAGGCCCAGTGGAGTAAAGCCTGTCTTTGCTTGGGTCGGCAGGAGAGGTCGCCGGGAGTGCAGTTTTTGGCAATCTGCGCGATGTGGCGGAGCATCGCTTTCCAGCGTGCAATCTGGCGGGAGTCATCTTCGTGACGGCGTCCGGCGTAGTAGCGGCAGTACCACTGAAACCAGCCGCGCGGGTCATCCTCATGAATCCATCCCTTTTCCTCCCAGTACGACAGCGGCTTGGAAGCGTTGAGTCCGAAGCAGTTGAGTGACCCATCGCGCTTCTCGGGGGAGAGTTTGGCTTGGGTGAACCACGACTTCGGAAATTCGTCGCGGCAGTCGGTCATATATTTCCCGCCAAAGACACCGAGTTTGAGCATTTGTTTGGGCGTTAGCTCCGGCTCAAACTCTGGATCAAAATTTCGCCCCGCCGGTTCCGTCAAAAAATAACGGTACTCCGACTGCATCTTGTCGTTCACAATGACTTCGCGCGGTTGCATGGAGAAAGTTAACCACTAAATTTCACTAATCGACACTAATAATTTGGGCCATAAAAAATATATAAAAGTTCCGAGCATTGGAAAATCCAAGGGGTGCAGGCTCAGCCTGCTTCCAAACCTTGGAAACTCGATGAGAGTCGGGTATGTTGTCACCTTACTTTTTTAGATGAGGATTTTATGGAACAAGTGAAACTAACTCAATACAGCCACGGCGCCGGATGCGGATGCAAAATCTCCCCGGAGTTGCTGGAATCGATTCTTGAAACATCCCGCCCGGAACTACCGCACCCGAACCTGCTGGTCGGCAATAGCAGTAAGGACGATGCGGCGGCTTACGATCTGGGCAATGGAACCTCGGTGCTGAGCACGACGGATTTCTTTATGCCCATTGTTGACGATCCCTTCACGTTCGGCCGCATCGCCGCCACCAACGCGCTTAGCGATATCTATGCCATGGGCGGCAAACCGCTGATGGCGATTTCCATTTTTGGATGGCCGATCAAAAAGCTGTCGGCCGAGGTCGGGCGGCAGGTGATCGACGGCGGGCGCGCCGTCTGCGATGAAGCCGGTATTCCACTGGCGGGCGGCCATTCGATCGACTCTCCCGAGCCGATCTTCGGGCTGGCCGTAACCGGCATCGTGGAAACCGCTCATCTAAAACAGAACAACACGGCCGAGCCCGGCTGCGAAATTTTTCTGACCAAACCGTTGGGTGTTGGCATTTTGAGCACTGCCCAGAAAATGGGTCGGATCGAGCCGGGTCATATTGAGCCCTCTATTGCGGCGATGTGCACCTTGAATACAATCGGCGCAGAAATTGCCCGGCTAGACGGCGTCGTTGCGCTGACGGATGTGACAGGCTTTGGTCTGTTGGGCCATCTTGGTGAAATCTGCGCGGGAAGCGATGTCTCGGCAACGCTTCAGTTTGATCGAGTGCAGAAACTTCCAAACATTGGAAACTATCTGGATTGTGTTCCCGGCGGATCGAAAAACAATTTCAAAAGTTACGGCCATACCGTCGGAACCCTGACGGATGAGCAGCGCGTCATTTTATGCGACCCACAGACTTCGGGCGGACTGCTTTGTGTGGTCAAGCCGGAAGGTGTAAATGAATTCTTGGAATTAACAGCCGCAGCGGGCTTGAGCTTGGAATCGATCGGGCAGACCCGCGCACGCGGCGACAAACTGATTGAAGTGGTCTAATGGGGAAAACCACTGATAATTTTCATCGATTGGTCGTGGAAAATATTCCGCTGATCGATGTGCGCGCACCGGTCGAGTTTGCGGCGGGTGCATTTCCCTCTGCGGTCAATCTGCCGCTCATGAATGATGACGAGCGGCATCAGGTTGGCATCTGCTATAAGGAGCAGGGGCAGGCCGCCGCGATTGCATTGGGGCACAAGCTAGTTTGCGGGCCGATTAAAGAAGAGCGCATCACGGCATGGAAAGCCTTCGTAGAACAGAATCCCGATGCACACATCTATTGCTTCCGGGGCGGACTGCGGTCGCAGCTTTCTCAGGAGTGGGCGGAGCAGGCGGTCGGCCGGGAGATTCCCCGCTTGGAAGGCGGCTATAAAGCGTTCCGAAATTATTTAATAGAACAGCTCGATCCTCAGCTCATCTCCAGCACACCGATCATCGTTGGCGGACGAACCGGATCGGGGAAAACGCTGCTTCTTCAACGATTGGGAAACGCAGTCGATTTGGAGGCCATTGCCAATCATCGGGGATCATCATTTGGGCGTCAGATTTCTGCGCAACCAACTCAAATCGATTTTGAAAATCAACTGGCCTGGGCGCTGATCCAGCACCGAGCCGCGGGGCATCAGCACATGATTCTTGAAGACGAGGGTCGCAATGTTGGGTGTCGGTATCTGCCAAATCCTCTAGTGGATCATTTTCGTGAGGCCTCGGTTGTTCTGTTGGAAATTCACGCGGACGAGCGTGTCCAGATTACCTTTGATGAATATGTGACGGTTGCGCAGGCGGCCTTCATGGATCAGTTTGGTGAAGAGGGCCTTTCCCAATGGTTGGAAGATATTCAGGGAAGCTTGCAACGGATTAAAAAACGGCTCGGTGGCGAGCGGCTCAAGCGGGTCGGTCAGCTGATTCAGGAGGCTTTTGATCATCAGCAGGCAACGGGTGATGCTTCCGGTCACAAACAGTGGGTCGAGGTATTGCTTCACGAATATTACGACCCAATGTATGACTATCAGCTGGAGCAAAAACGGAAGAAGATTGTGTTCCGAGGTAATGCTGCCGCGGTGCGCGACTATTTGGTTACCCTTGGATAATAGCGGATGAATCACAAATAAACTCACGATCGTGAGTTTATGTGTGATTGGAAAGAGGAGAAAATGAGAAAAACAATTTTGGTAACTAGTGAATTCCTCGGGCAGGGTGATGATGAACTCGGCGCAACGCTGATGGGCTCGTTCCTGCGCAAATTGTGCCTGACCGAAACCCTGCCGCAGGAAATCATCTTCTACAACTCTGGCGTCAAATTGCTGGCGGAAGGTTCAGCCGTTTTGGATGCCATTGAAATGCTATCGAAAAAAGGCGTTCGCCTCACCGCCTGTGGCACTTGCGTCGGGTATTACGAACTAAAAAATGTGATGGCTACGGTTCACACCGGCGACATGGCTGGCATCATTTCTGAGCTCATGACCTCCAAGCACGTCGTCACAATCTGACCATTTCTTGACACAGAGGCTCAGAGGGAAAAGGTGCCCGCAAATTTTCGCGTATCAGCGCGAAGAGCGCTCTTAAGGTTTACAAACTTTGCAGGGTCGATATCCAGAATTCTGGGCAGATTCTCTGCTTTGGAAAGAGGTAGTAGAACCTTTCGAATTGTAATAACGACATGTAGAGGAATGGAAAATTTTGCTTTTAGGGTTACCCTTGTAGGGTGTTGCTGCAAAGGCAATAGAAACGCAAGACAGGGCTAGAACAACCGACAAAATTTTCTTCTTCATAACAACCTCCTTTGAACTGAGGCTTTTGAGTGTACACAAGGGTTGGTTATTGTGAAGAACGAAGGCGTCTTCCGAGCTTTGGAAAAGCTGGGGCCAAAAGTTCCAAGCATTGGAAAAGTTTGGGTGGAACGAGACCTCCGGGCGCGTTGGCCGACGTCGGGTGGTGCGGACTCAGGCGTGCCCGGAGGTCTCGCCCCACCTTTGGACCTTGGTTGCCTATGCCCCTTTGAAACTTCTCAGCGCCTTAATCCGTTCGAGGACGGGCGGGTGGGAGTATTCGAGGAAAACCTTGAGCGGGTGGGGGGTCAGATTACTCAAGTTGTCGACGGACAATTTTTTCAAGGCGTTGATCATTTCGCCGGGCTCTTGGGTGGTTTCAGCGGCGAAGGCGTCGGCCTCGAATTCGTGTTTGCGCGACATGATACTTCCGGCGATGCCGAGGATCATGCTGATGGGCGCGTAGAGGAAGCCGAAGAAGATGAGTCCAGCATACAGTGGCGTGCTTTCGATACCGAAGGCTTCGTAGAGCCCGCCTTTGGTGATGAAGAGCGAGAGGATGAAGAACATGAGCAACGAGGAGGCGAGCGAGATGATGATGCTTTTTTTGATGTGGCCGCGTTTGCAGTGTCCAATTTCGTGAGCGAGGACGCCGACGAGTTCGCCGGTGGAGTGGTTGTCGATGAGGGTGTCGAAGAGAGCGATGCGTTTGGTTTTACCGAAGCCGGTGAAATAGGCGTTGGACTTGGTGGAGCGCTTAGACCCATCGATTTTAAAGATACCGCTTACCGTGAATTTTTGCGCCGCCGCAAATTTTTCGATGGCGGAGCGGAGGTCGCCGTCTTCGAGCGGGGTGAATTTGTTGAAGAGCGGCAGAATGACGACGGGGGCGATGAACATGATGAAGAGCTGGATGACGCTGAGCGATCCCCAGGCCCAGAGCCAGGCCAGTGAGACGGCGTCGAAAATCCAGAGGATGAGCGCGAAGATGGGTGCGCCGAGCAGGACGGTGAGCAACAGACCTTTGAGGATGTCGATGACGAAGGTTTTTGGTGTGGTTTTGTTGAAGCCGTATTTTTCTTCGATGACGAAGGTGCTGTAGATGCTGAAGGGCAGTCCGATGATTTGTCCGATGACGATGAGGATTCCGCCGAAGACAAGGCCTTGTAAAATCATGTGTTCCGAGGTTGCCTGTGCGATGTTGTTAATCCAACTAAACCCGCCGAGCAGGATGAAGGCGATGGTGAGCGGAAGCATGATGCCGGCCTGAATCTGCCCGAAGCGGGTGTTGTCTTTGAGGTAGCGCTGGGACGTCGCGTATTTCTCGTTGTCGTAGATGCCCTCAAATTCTGCTGGGATCTCGGTGGAGACGTTGCGGACGTTGAGTGTCTCGACGATGAGCGAGAGCAGCCAGTTGAAAACGAGCAGGGCGAGAATGAAAATCAGATAACCGTTCATGTGTTTATTTCTCCTAAAATTGAAGCAGGTAATTTCTCGAAGATCCGCGCGATTAGCGATCAAAAAAATCTATGCATAGAAAATGAGAGTCTAGTCAGAATAATTGGGGTCAGAATAATGGAGAGTTTGTTTCGCTAGTAAAAAATTATTCTGACTCTAATTATTCTGACTTAATGTCCTTTCCGTTTTTACAGCTGTCCTTTTGCTTGATGGGGCGGAGTGGGAAAGTTACCCTGTTCCGCTATGAAAAAAACACTGTTTGATAAAATTTGGGATGCACACGTCGTTAAGGAGTTGGGTGACGGCGAGGTGCTTTTGTATATTGATCGCCATTTGGTACACGAGGTGACTAGCCCGCAGGCCTTTGAAGGCCTTCGTTTGGCGGGTCGTAAGGTTCGTTGCCCGGAACGTACGTTTGCGACGATGGATCATAATGTTCCGACCGACGAGAATCGGATGAATATTACGGATCCGATTGCGAAGGCGCAGGTGGATGCGCTGTCGGAAAACTGTTCGAGTACGAGTGTGACGCTTTTCCCGCTGGGCGATGCTCGCCAAGGTGTCATTCATATCATCGGGCCGGAGCAGGGCATTGTCTTGCCGGGCATGACGGTGGTGTGCGGTGATTCGCATACGGCGACACACGGCGCGTTCGGTTCGATCGCGTTCGGAATCGGCACCTCCGAAGTGGAGCATGTGCTGGCGACGCAAACGCTGCGGCAGAAAAAACCGAAAAACTATAAAGTTGAATTTACCGGAGCCCTCAAGCCGAACGTGACCGCCAAAGACATGGTGTTGAAACTGATCAGTATCATCGGTACCGCCGGTGGAACAGGTTGTGCGTTTGAATTCTGCGGCGAAGCGATTCGCACCCTTTCGATGGAAGGTCGTTTGACAATCTGTAATATGGCGATTGAAGCCGGCGCGCGCGCCGGGCTGGTCGCGCCCGATCAGATCACCTTCGATTACGTTGCTTCCGGCGACCGTGTCTACGCCCCCAAAGGCGAAGAGCTCGAAACCGCTATTGATGGATGGAAACAATTCTACACCGATGAAGGCGCGAGCTTTGATCACGAGCTGACGATTGATGTGAATGAGCTGGCCCCGCAGGTGACTTGGGGAACCAGTCCCGGTATGGGTGTGGATGTGACGGGTGAAGTCCCCGCACTCGCCGCCGTTGCAGAATATGCTCCGGCCGATGTGCGCGCCGCACTCGACTACATGGGACTGGAACCGGGCATGAAGATGACCGACATCCAGATTGAAACCGTGTTTATCGGCAGTTGCACCAATGGCCGCATCGAAGACCTGCGCGAGGCCGCGGAGTACATGAAAGGCAAGAAGGTCGCCAATGGCGTCCGTATGCTGGTGGTGCCGGGTTCGGAAGCGGTTCGCTACCAAGGCGAAAAAGAGCGGCTCGACCGTATCTTTGTCGAAGCGGGCGCGGAGTGGCGCTACGCGGGGTGCAGCATGTGTTTGGCGATGAATGCGGACAAACTGGCGGACAAGGAACGCTGCGCGTCGACATCGAACCGAAACTTTGAAGGACGTCAGGGCAAGGGCGGACGTACCCATCTGGTCAGCCCGAAAATGGCAGCAGCAGCAGCGGTTCACGGTCACTTTGTAGATATTCGCGAGGAGATTTAATCATGGAAAAATTTGTAACCTTCACAGGCGTTGTGGCCGGAGTGGACCGCGCGAACATCGATACGGATGCGTTAATCCCCAAAGAGCATCTGAAGTCGATCAAACGCACCGGTTTTGGTGCGGCGCTGTTCTCAGACTGGCGCTACAATGACGACGGATCGGACAAGCCGGACTTTGTGCTGAATAA
>CAYYYX010000049.1:0-16213 GCA_964476065.1 uncultured Verrucomicrobiota bacterium
TTTTCTAAGTTATTACTCAGCAAAAGGTTGGTTGCTCACGACAATTCACCCTGCCTGGCGGGAAGGCTGGCTGGCGGGATTTATAAAAATGCCGGGGATTTGATCTGCGGTTTTCTGGCGAAACCTTCTGGTCTCTGAGCCATTAATCCAGTATTCCACATTCCAGTTTTCCATGGAGGTTTTTATGCTGGCAGTACACGTTCAGATTCAAGTGAGGCCCGATTGTCTGGAGCGCTTCATCGAAGCGACCGAAGAGAACGCGCGAAATTCGCTTCAGGAGCTGGGGATTGCCCGCTTTGATTTTGTTCAGGATCGCGACGATCCGACCCGCTTTGTGCTGGTGGAGGTCTATCGCGATGCCGATGCGCCGGCCCTCCACAAAGAAACCGCCCACTACGCCCGCTGGCGCGACACCGTCGCCGACATGATGGCCGCTCCGCGTAGCAGCATCAGATTCGAGACGCTCTATCCGGAGCCGGATCGCTGGAGATGCGAATGAACTTCGAATTCGCGACCGCTGGGAAAATTATTTTTGGGTGCGGAGCGCTCGCGCAGGTCGCACCGGCTGCCGCCGCGTTCGGCCGCCGCGCGCTGGTCGTCACTGGAAAAAACAGCGAACGCGCTCGCCCGCTGCTCGCAGCTCTCTTAAAAGAAGGCGTGGCGGTCGAAACATTCGCTGTGTCCGGCGAGCCGACCGTTGAAAATGCTCGGCAGGCCGCCGCGCTGACTGCGGATGTTGTGATTGGCTTCGGCGGCGGTAGCGTCATCGATCTCGCCAAAGCCATCGCCGCGCTGATGACCAACCCCGGCGACCCGCTCGACTATCTCGAAGTGATCGGCAAAGGGCTACCGCTCACCGAACGCCCCGCACCCTGCATCGCCATTCCCACCACGGCGGGAACGGGGGCCGAGGTCACCAAAAATGCCGTACTGGCCTCGCCGGAGCACCGCGTAAAAGTCAGCATGCGCCATCCGCTGATGATTCCCGATCTCGCGGTGATCGACCCCAAATGTACGCTCTCGATGCCGCCCGCCGTCACGGCCTCGACCGGACTCGATGCCCTCACCCAGCTGCTCGAAGCCTTTATTTCCTGTAAAGCCAATCCGATGACCGACGGCTTTTGCCGCGGGGGACTTCCCCGTGCCGTCCGCTCCCTTCGGCGCGTCTTTGAAAACGGCGACGACCTTCCCGCCCGTGAAGAGATGGCGCTCGCTTCGCTCTTCGGCGGACTCGCGCTTGCCAACGCCGGGCTCGGTGCGGTTCATGGCTTTGCCGGACCGCTCGGCGGAATGTTCAGCGCCCCGCACGGGAGGGTCTGCGCCGCGCTCCTGCCGCACACCATGAGGGCCAACCTCGCCGCACTGCGCTCGCGTGCCCCCCAATCGCCCGCGCTCGCGCGGCTCGGAGAATTTGCGAAGATGACCGGCGGCAAAACGGCGGAAGAGGGGATCGACTGGCTCGCCGGACTCTGCCGCGACCTGCCAGTGCCGCCTCTTTCTACACTGGGCGTCAGCGAAGCCGACTTCCCGCTGATCGTCGAGAAGTCGAAAGCGTCCAGCTCCATGAAAGGCAACCCGGTTGAACTGTCCGAGGCCGAGCTGACGGATATTTTGCGTGATGCCTTGTGATGAAATCCACGAGCCGATCCATCATTCCATCGTATGCGACGCTTCCGGAGGCGGGTGCCTTCGGAACTGTTTATGAGTTTATTCTGTTTCGTTTCCCCCGCATCTCGGCCGCGGTTTGGCGCGAGCGAATCGAAAACAATAAAGTGCATTTCGATGATGGCGATCCGATCCGGCTGGATACCCCGTATCAGGCGCGCCGCCGCATCTGTTATTACCGAGAGGTCGCCAACGAAATAAAAATCCCCTTCGCCGAAGAGGTTCTCTTTGAGAATGATGATTTCTTGGTGGTCGATAAGCCTCATTTCCTGCCGGTTCATCCCGCCGGAAAATATGTCAATGAGACGCTGGTGACGCGACTGCGCATGAAGTTCGGAATTGAGGAACTAAGTAGCGCCCATCGCATCGACCGTTCCACGGCAGGTTTGGTGCTTTTCATAAAAAACCGCGCGAAGCGGGGGCTGTACCAACGGATGTTTATGGACGGCGTCGTCAAAAAGATTTACCTCGCGGCCGGAAGGATTCCGCCAGAGAGCGACCGGACGCATTGGCATGTCCGGGCGCGCATGGAGCCTCATGATGATCATTTTCGGATGCAGATGGTTCCGGGGGAGCCTGCGAACTCGGAGAGCCTGATGGATCTCATCGACCGCCGGGACGAGATCGGGTTGTTTCGGTTGCAACCCGTGACGGGCAAAAAACATCAACTCCGCGTTCATCTGTGCGAGATTGGGTCGGGCATCATCAACGATCCGTTGTATCCAGATTGTTGGGAGGAGGCGCCGGATGATTACGAGCGCCCCATGCAGTTGCTCGCGCACCGTCTCGAATTCACCGATCCGGTTACGGGAATCCAAATGGAATTCAAGAGTCGCCGCGTCCTGAGCTCCTTTTCAGATTTTATCGCCTAGGCCTTCTAGAGTTGGTAGTTTTTGCCCCATGTTAATCATTCAGTCTCAACATACGGATGTGTATTACAACCTCGCCCTAGAGGAGTGGTTGCTCGACCACGCACCGCAACTGCCGGTGCTTTTTCTGTATGTGAACGATCCGTGTGTCGTGATCGGAAAAAACCAGAACCCGTGGCGCGAATGCCGACTCTCCTTAATGGAAGAGGAGGGCGTACCGCTGGCTCGGCGTATTTCCGGCGGCGGTGCCGTCTATCATGACGCGGGAAACTTGAATGTGAGCATCATCGTTCCGCGCACCGAATACGTCGAGAAGAAGCAATACGACCTCATTTTCCAAACCTTGGAAGTAACTGAGTTGCGGCATAGAAAATTGTGCAAGCTGGGTAGGAGTTCTCTCTCCATCGACGGGAAGAAATTCTCCGGGCAGGCCTTTTGCCATCGCCGTGACCGTACGCTCCACCATGGTACACAGTTGATTAACTGTGATTTAAGCCGGCTCGGCCGCTACCTCGGCGCAGAGCTCGACGGGATCGAAACCAAAGCGATCGCCTCCGTCCCGGCAGACGTCACGAATCTTTCAGAAGCCGCGCCCGGCCTCACCATCGAAACGTTTTCCGCTGCGCTCATCGAAAGGTTCAAAACGATGTATGGAAATGGCCCTGTGGAACGCTGGGCGGATGACGAAATAGAAAACGAAGCGCAGCTTCTTCCAAGCATTGGAAAAAATTCTTCCAAGGCTTGGAAACTCGAACACACCCCGCGCTTCGAGGTGACCGTGAATGGAGAGAAACTGACGGTTGAAAAAGGGCATATCACCAATGTGAAAGGCAATTCTCCCCTCAAAGACTGGTTACTTAGAAATAAGTGATCAGCACAAAAGTCACGTCTGTACTCACGATCGTGAGTACAGACGTGACTTTTTAATCACAGTTTTTCGCAGACTCGGCGGGAGAGTTCGTCGTGTAACTGGGCTGTGCGCGGGCCTTCATAATTTTCGGGGTGCAGTTCTTCGGGAAGAAGCGGGTCAATTGACATGGCTTGTGCGTAGGCCAGATTGTCCATTCGTAATAACTGTATAAGTTCGCCTTCTGAATGTGATTCCTGATTCAGCCGCATCAGGTTCTCGTTTGCAAATGCAATGTACAGGTACTGGACTTTGTTGATCTGGTTGAATCCCCACGCATCTCTCACTACGGATTGGTTTCCAAAACCAAGAACGGTTCGAGCCTCAAAAAGAAAGGCGACGCTGTCAACAGATGCGACCCGATTGAGGTCATCGTAGTCGGCGCGAACATCCCATGGCGTGACCCAGACGCTTCGTTGCAGGCATCCAAACCGCCTCTGCTTTAGAAATGAGCGCAATGTATCACGATATGAACGGTTTTTTTCCGGCACGTCAAACATCAGGATGTACCATAGTTTCCCCCAGTTTTTATTCCAGAACTCGTGCGGATGGAGGTATGGAGGAAGCCTCTTTTTCGCATCCGGGGTGAGTTTTAGGGCGGGAAGCGATCCATCTTTTTTTTGGGTTGCGATCAACCCCATTTTCCGCAGACGGGATACTCCGGTGATATAGGCATGCGTGTTTGGATAGCATCCTTTGTACAAGAGGCTTCTCCCCCCGGACAGAAGAAGTTCAGAGGTGCCCGCCAAAAGGGTAATGAGTTCCTCTCCGGCTCTGCGCCTGATGACGGGTAATGAGATGTTAGGGTGGTGAAAGGGTTTCCATTTCATAGATTGGATCGTATCTAATCTTTTTCAACAAGTCACGTCTGTACTCACGATCGTGAGTATAGACGTGACTTATGAGAAATGAATACAGGATGAATCGCTTGCAGGAACCGGGTTTGTCGTCCATGATTTCGGCTCATTTTTGGAGAAAACGATGGAAACTATAAAAACAATCATGACGCGCCGGAGCATCCGCGCGTTTAAAAACACGCCGGTGACGGACGAACAAATTAAAACCCTTTTGGACGCGGCGATGAATGCGCCGAGCGCGGGCGATGGCCGTCCGTGGCATTTTGTGGTGACCACGGATCGCGCCCAGCTCAATGCGCTAGCCGACGCCGTGGACGAAGGTAACGACATGTTCAAGCAGGCGCAGGCCGCCGTGCTGATTTGTCTCGATGAATCGCTCGAAGGGTTCGACGGCTTTGGCCCGCAGGACTGTTCGTGCGCGGCGCAGAATCTGCAACTGGCCGCCCACGACATGGGGCTGGGCACGGTCTGGATTGCAATTATCAATGTTCCGCCGCGCGTTGCAGGCTGTCGCAAGGTGTTGGGTGTGCCGGAGAACATCTCTCCGTTCGCGCTCTTTCCGCTCGGAGTTCCGGGCGAAGCGTTGGAGCCGGAGGCCCGCTACGATGAGACGCGGGTTCACCGGAACGGCTGGTAGTCGATGAACTGATAGAGTGCGGTTTCGGCGCGAGCCAATCGCTCGTCGCCGATGCCTCGGATGACTTTGTAGGGCCGTCCGAGGGCTTTGATTTCTGCCAGGTGACGCTGAAAAAGCCGCTCCCGGTCGGTCGGGTTTTCTCGAAGGGGGTCAGGCTCCCACGGCAGGTCCGCGCGGAATGCAGGCGATCGGTTGACTCTGTGGGGTTGATTCCGTATGGTGTCGCGCTTTGGGAGAAATAAACCGATGAGCTTTGCTAAAACCTATTCGATTCGCTGCCCGCAGTGCGACCATACGCAGAATGTCGAACTCTACGACTCGATCAATGTGGCGCAGGAGCCGGAGCTGAAAACCGCGCTACTCGAGAACCGTCTGAACCGTGTTCAGTGCGAATCGTGCGACACGAGCTTTCGGGTCGACAAACCCGTTCTCTATCACGATGCCGATCGAAATATTTTGATCCATTGGATGCCGGACACCACCTATTCGCGCGACGAGATTCTCGATGAGTTTGATGATGCGATGGAGGCGCTTCGCACCGCGCTTCCTGAGGATGCAGAGCCGCCGCGCGTGCGGCTGGTTTTTACCCGCGTTGAGCTCGTCGAGTTGATGTTTATCATCGAGGCCAGCATGGAAGAGCGCGTGGTGGAGCACATCAAATATACCATCTACATGCAGAACATGGATCGTCTGCCGCCGGCAGAGAAACAGCTGCTTCTCAATGTGCAGGATTCCACGGCCGATGAATTGCTTTTTGCGGTGCGCAATGTGGAAACCGCGGAGCTGGAGGACGTGCTTCGCTATCCACGCGAGGCCTACCGCGGGATTCAAAAAATGTATCGCACGAATCCCGACGAGTTCATCGAGCTGTTTCCCGGCCCCTATATCAGTGCCCGCGCGGCACTGATGGAGGAAGAGACGGAGGAGGAAGAGGTGCGGGAAGAAGAGATAACGGATGAATGATGAACTATGAAAAATGAATCGTTCTGAGGGACACCTCATTCATCTTTCATAGTTCATACTTCTTATTTCTCTCCAAGTTGCTGTAGCGCACTCTCCGCCTGTCCAGCCCACTGGCTGGTGGCATTCTCGGCCAGAAAATCTTCGAGCACAATGCGTGCCTCATCCAGACGGTTTGCCTGTTCCATTGAGCGGGCCAGGGCGAGAATCGCGGGCGACTGCAGGTAGTGGCCCTCTTGGGCTTCGATGAATGCCGCGAATTGCGTGATGGCTCCGTCGAAATCGCCATCGGCTTCTGAGCAGCTGGCCAGACCAAAGTCGGTGATCGGGCTCAGTTCATGCTTTTTGTATTCTTTCAGGAAGCGTTCGTATTGAGCGCGCGCCTGGAAATAGTCGCCGTTGTTGAAATGAGTTTTAGCAAGGTCGAGCAGGGCGACCGGTGCTGCAGGGGTGGAGCCGTAGCGGGTGACCACCTCTTCGAGCTCCTGTGGGGATTGGGCTTTAAGGAGAAGAGCTTCCGCCTCCGTTAGGTTGTTAGCGCTCCGGGTGGAGACCCCTTTAGAGACCAAGATGACGACGGTGGCGACCAGAATTCCGATCCCGAGTAGTTTTCCGTAGTGCTTTATAAAATTCAGAACCTGTTTGACCTCGTGCTGTTCGAGCTCGTGGTCTTTTGGGTCAGTGTGTTGCGGGGCGTGGTCGTTGCTCATGTTTAAACTCCTGCTTTTAAAAGCGGCTACTTTAGCGGTTCGGCTTCAGGATTCAAGCGCGTACAGGCTCAGAATTGATTTGGCCCGTTCTTCGGGGTCGAGTCGGTCGCCGTCAATCTGATGAGCGATCGCGTCGTAGAGCGGTTGGCGGGCTTCGAGGATACCGGCAATTTGACCCTTCTTATCTCCGGAGAGCAGGGGGCGGGTCGTATCATTTTCCAAACGGTGGAAAATGGTACCAGGGGACGCCGTCAGACAGACCACCAGACCGGTCTTTTCAAAATCAGAAAGATTGTCCGGGTTCAGCACAATGCCGCCGCCCGTTGAAATAATAAGGCCCTCGCCTTGCGCGAGTTCCTGAACCAGCTCGCGCTCGAGGACGCGGAAGGCGGCTTCGCCGTCGGTCGCAAAAATATCAGAGATGGCCCGGTTCTGCCGCTCTTCGATGAGGGCATCCATATCCACCAGCTCGAGACCCGTCTGTTCGGCCAGCACGCGGCCGGTCACCGTTTTGCCCGTTCCCATGAATCCGACTAAAATGATGTTTTTATGTTTCATCGTTTTCCCAATAAAAAACGCCCCGAGCGTTCGGGGCGTTATACACAAAAGCAGATCACGGTGGATAGCTTACGCGCTGAATTTCTTCGGGCGAAGCAGGATCGCATGGATCTGTTTGATGTTCATCGTCCGGATTTTCTCTTCCGAGAATCCGAGTTCAACCAGACGTTTCTTCTGTTGGATCTGACGATATCGTTTCGCACCCCGGCTTTTGATTGGGCGGCGAAGCGTTTTTTTGCGCATAGCTCTGCGAATTCTCATGATGGGTCTCCAAAAACTTTTTATTCGTTAAAATCGAGCGACACAACCTACACATGCGGTCAGGTTGAGGCAATCCTTAAAAACGGCTAATTCACGGGTTCTCATTCACGAAGCCCGCGTGCGTTTCCTGAGATCGTTTGGGTACAGCGAAATCGATGTCGAAGGCTACATAGTTTAAAACGTAACGGTCGGAACGGTTGCCGCTTCGGGCGCGGCTTCAAACGCGGCGCGTTTGTCGAATCCGAACATATTCGCAATCATGACGCCCGGGAACTTGCGGATCGCGGTGTTATACATCCGCACGCTCTCGTTGTAGCGGCGGCGTTCCACCGAGATCCGATTTTCCGTTCCGGCCAATTCATCCTGCAATGCGAGGAAGTTCTGGTTGGATTTCAGATCCGGATAGTTTTCCGCCACCAGCATCAGGCGGCCCATTGCCCCCTGCATCTGGTTGGCAACACCCACTTTTTCATCCGGCGTTCCCGCGGAGGCCCACTGACTGCGCAGACGGGTGACCTCCGTAAAGATCCCTTTTTCGTGTTCGGCAAAGCCTTTGACCGTGTTGACCAGATTGGGGATCAAATCGAAGCGGCGCTGAAGAACGGTTTCAATATTGGCCCATTGCGCGTCGACCCCTTCCTGCAGGCCCACGAAGTTGTTGTAGCTTCCTTTAACGATTGAGAGCGGGATCACGACCAAAATGAGAATGATAACGCCTACGATGATCAGTGTTTTCTTCATATTATTTCTCCTGTTGGATCATTGCGTCAACCGTGTCGATGACGCACTCAATGGTTTTTAGATAGTTGCTGAACAGTTCCGGCACGTCAACCGCATTGGTTTTTTTCGTCCCGTCTTTGAGGGCTTGTACGGTTTGGAACACCGACACATCGAAGTCCAGATGTCCGGCCAGTTTTTCCAAGGCGTGGAACTTTTTCTGCGGCACTTCTTTTTCGAGCAACCGCAGTGCGGCGCGGAACAGAACCAAGAAGGTCGAAAGCGATCCAACCATTAGATCTGCAACCGCTTTGGGTTTCCCCTGTGTCAGCAGATAGCTTTGACGCAGGCGGATCAGCGCGCCGCGCAGTTCATGCTCCGTTTGTAGCCGCAGGTTTTCCGTGCTGATTTCCAATCCTTGGACGGCATCGCTTCCGAACAGCACTTTGTGGCACTCGGTGATGTCGAGCAGTTCAATCGGGAACACATCGGTCGCCTGCGCCAGTCGTTCTTCCGTGAAGAGCAGGGGGGCCGGGTTGCCGGCCTTCGACCAAGCCGTCGCAGTTTTCGACAGCGCGTTGAGCCGATCGATGCCGAGATGATCCACCACCACGAGCACATTGTAGTCCGATTGTTTGCCGGTGTGGTCGCCCGCCGCTGCGGAGCCGTACAGGATGACAGACGTCAAACCTGTCCCGCAGGCCTTCTCCAGTTCTTGAGTCAGTTTTTCAGGTTTCATTTCCATTACTCCAATACTCCCTTACTCCAAAATCCCATTCTTTATCGGCTCGCGCCTCCGCCGCCGAAGCCTCCGCCGCCAAATCCGCCGCCACCACCAAACCCACCACCGCCGCCGCGTCCGCCGCGGCCGCTCATCACAAGCATCAGTAAAAGAAGTCTCGGATGCCGGATCGCCATGTAGATAAAGCCGATAATAAGGAGGACGTTAAAGAAAGGGTTGGATTTGCGCTGCGGCTGTGAATCGTAACCGCGGCTGTACCGCGGCACGCCGGAGAGCTGAACGTCTTTATCCGCTGCGATGCGCTGGGCGAGGACGACTGCGCCGTTGAAAATGGCGGTTCCATATTGTTTCTGTTCCCAAGCCGGCACCACGTATTCATCGAGAAGCCGGCCCGCCGCAGCATCGTTGATTACACCTTCCAGTCCGTAGCCCACCTCAATCCGCAACCGGTTTCCGCGCCCCTCTTGAGTGGCTCCAAGCAAAAGCACCCCGTTGTCTTTTCCTTTTTGGCCGATCCCCCAACGTTCAGCCAGACGAATTGAAAAATCATCGATCTGTCCGCCGTCGAGCGAGGGAAGGGTCACGACGGCAACTTGCGCGCCGGTCTTTTGCTGCAGCTCCGTTAGGATCGCCACCAGCTGGGTTTCTTCTGCGGCGGAAATTACATTCGCAAAATCGCTCACCGTCCCGCGATGTTGCAGGCTGTTCAGCAGACGGTCTGATGCGTTGGCCGACAGCGCCGTCGCAAGAACCCACATCACAAACAGAGATTTAAAAATTCGCATCTGTCCACCCTACTGAAACCGTCACGGCGTTCAATCTTGAAACCGCTTTTTCCCATTCACCGGGCTAGAATCGTTTTTAGCGTGTTTTTGGCCCCCGCACAATAAACGCCAGAATGGAGCTATTATGGTTGCAGTGTGCCCTGAAAAACAGGGATACTCCCCAAATCGCTATTATTAATCAACACGAGGAGCTGCGATATGAGTAAAGGTACCGTCAAATGGTTTAACGCTGACAAAGGATTCGGATTCATCACCCCAGACGAAGGATCTGCCGACTTGTTCGTGCATCATTCTGAAATCAAATCAGATGGCTACGCAACGCTCGCCGATGGGCAAGCAGTAGAATTTGAAGTCGGAGAAGGCCAAAAAGGCCCCTGCGCAAAAAACGTTACACCCGTTGCTTAATCGGAATTCCGATCAACGAGTAACTGAAAACAGCCGGACATTGTCCGGCTGTTTTTTTGTCTCCCGATATTCAGGGGGAGTTTCTGACCCGTCTTCGCCAAAGGCTCCGCCGTGGCACGCGGGATTTACAAGATCGTCAGGAGGTTGGGTAGGGCGACGCCTCCGGCGGAGCCGCCGGGCCGGGATTGGTAAGATTCCTCGCAGAGCCGCAGAGATCGCGGAGGTGTAGACGCGGGGTCCTCACCGCGTTTTCCAATGTTTGAAAAAATCTGTCCAAAAATTTCCAAGCCTTGGAAACATTCCGCTTGGGCTATAAACGTTGGGTTTATAGCTCAACGAGTCGATAGCTAGTGCTGCGGCCACCGCCAGGAGTCTTCTCAAGAATACCGCGCTCTATCAGATTTCGAATATCTCGCAGAGCCGTATCGCTCGAACAGTGGGTCATCTTTGCATATTTGGACGTGTTTAAGTTTCCTTCGAAATTATCCAGCAGGCGGTTGATCACTTTGCGCTGACGCTCATGAACCGGCTTCTCATTCATCTTTTCCCAGATGCGCGCTTTTTTCAGAACTTGATCGAGTGTTCCTTCGGCGCGCCCGATAGATCGTTCCAGACATTTTAAAAACCATTTCATCCAGCGGGTGATGTCGGTTGTCATTTTCTGGCTGTGTTCGAGCGCATCGTAATAGGTTTTTCGTTCGCTCTCGATTTGGGCCGACATGCTGTAGAACCGTTCGGAGGTCTGGTCGGCCCTCGCCAAAGCCATTTCTGCAATCGCCCGTCCGATTCGTCCGTTGCCGTCGTCGAACGGGTGAATGGTGACAAACCAGAAGTGGGCCAGAGCCGCTTTTAGAATCGGATCGATTTCCTGAGACGAGTTGAACCACTCAATAAATCGATTCATTTCTTGCGGGAGTTGCTCAGCCTCGGGCGCTTCATAGTGAATTTTTTCGCGACCGATTCCGCCGGAGACAACCTGCATAGCTCTGGTTCGCCACGCACCGGTCGTGATGTCGCGCATTCCGCTGCGTCCGGTCGGGAAGAGAGCGGCGTGCCAGCCGAACAAACGTTCCTCGGTCTGCGGATCATTGTTCTTTTCGGTCGCATCGAGCATCATTTCAACAATGCCGTCGATGTGACGCGAAGCCGGGGCTGCCCCGCCGACATCCATTCCAAGATGTTTGGCAATCGACGAGCGAACCTGATCTTCATTCAGCATTTCGCCCTCAATCGCGCTGGACTTAACGATCTCAGCCGTCAAATTGATCAGTCCCGCTTCTTTACGGAGCTTAAACCTCTGCGCTCTCATCTGTCCGATCAGCAAACCCTGTTGATGGCGAACGGATGCCAGCAACGGAGCTAGCTCCGCCAGATCCCACTTCATCTCGGGCCAGTCCTCAAGTTGATAGATATATTTCATAATCACCGCACCTTTTGTCGAAGATCCCGATTGTTCGGGACGTCGAATAATAGCGCTAATCGGCTTATCATCAAGGCTATTCACCGCACAATATGCGGTGAATAAGCCCTCTAATCACCGCAAACCCAATTTTTACAGAGGAATAGTCCGTGCAGAGCCGCAGAGATTGTAGAGCAAGCGTCTCGCTTGCTTTTCTGCCTCCGGCAGATCCCCCGTGGTGGAAAACGAGCGAGACGCTCGTTCTACTTTCACTGGCACATAAGGGGTCTGAAAAAATTGTAGCCGCGCGCGCTGAGCGCGGTCACCGCCCACACCTACAGTTTCCAAGCGTTGGAAAATTTAATGGGTGCAGGCTCAGCCTGCTTCCAAGGGTTGGACCTGCGTGTCCCGCCATAGTCTTGGCGACGGCGGAAGGTATTCCGAAAGTGCTTTTGGTATCCTCCAAAAGAAACGACCCGCAGGGGAGAGGCAAAGATTTCTTCTAGGGTTTGGGAAATCTCCGTAGAGTGCGCTTTTGCGGCAAAAAATATCCAGCCCCATTCGCGTAAATTCGCGCAATTCGTGATCAAAAATCTTCACTCCTGCTCGGGTGTTGAAATCATTTCGTTATCCATCATTTTGTAGACCTTTGCAGAATTAGAAAGCGGTGATACGGCAGGCCGGTGAAACAAGGTTTCACGGCCCAAGCCTTTATCACTGCACTCCAAAATTTTCTACTTCCACTCGTGCTTGGGGTAGCGGCCTTTGAGTTCTTTTTTGATGAGCGGGTAGGAGTTGGCCCAGAAGCTTTTCATGTCGGTGGTCTTTTGCTGCGGCCGTTGGTTGGGCGCGAGCGCTTCGACGACGACGGGCAGATTTCCAAAGGCAATTTTCGGAGACTCTTTGAGTCCGTAGAGTTTTTGAATCGTTGCGGCAATGACGGGGGGCAGACCCGCTTCGTAACGGACGCGGCACCCGAAGCCGCTCGGCAGGGTGATCTTTTCCGGAACTTGTTTGTCGACCATCTCGCGCTGAACGGGCGTTAGCCACGATTTAACGGCTTTCCAAACGGAGCGATCTTTGAGATCGCGTCGACAAACCGCGCCGAGACAGATTTCCTGAATCATCGCCTCGCGAGCTTCGTCGTCGATTTCTGGAATCCCATAGTCGGGGCAGGCGGCGGCGAGGCAGTTGACGCGCGCGATCCATTTTTCAACTTGATCGTCCCACTTTGGAATCGTCAGCCGCCCAGCGATCACTTCGATGGCAATAATTTCAGCCGCCTGCTGCGGGTCGACGTCCTGCGTCACCTTGGAGTGCAGTTCGAGTCCGCGGAATTCTTTCGACTGTTTGGAAACCGCTCGTTTGAGGGTGGGGTTAAATAACGCTTCGGTTTTTTCGATCACGTCGTCAGGAAAAAGTTCTTCGAGCCATTCCTCTTTAATGGCGGTGCAGAGGTTGAGTCGGACGTTCAGGTCGCGGCCGCCCTCGATTTCGAGAATATCGGCGGCAACGATCAGTTCGGCATCGCGCACCATGCTGTCGCGGTCGAGATCGCCTGCGCGGTTGTGAACCACTTCGCAATGCAGTGTTCCCTGATCGCGCCGTTTGGCGACGTGATCGGAGAAGGCGACCAGAATGCACTTCTGCAGATCTTCGTCTTCCGGCGGGCGACGGTTGATCGTCAGCCCTTCGCTCTCCGCGATTTTGAGGAACCGTTCGTAGAGCGGCTTCACCTGTCGTGCGGCGCCACCGTGGACGCCGAGCCTGCGGCAGGCGTCGGCCCGGTAGTTGTTTTTATCGGCAAAAACCCACGCGCGCATCAGACGTTTGAAGTCGGAGATATTATCGTCGCCGAGCAGGTCATCGCGCTGTTCGCGCGTCTGCTTGCCTTTGTTGCGCTCGAGGATACTTCGCCCCTGCGTGAGCGCGGCAATCAGGCAGGCTTGCCGGACGCATTCATATTTTTCGCCCGCAATCAGCATCCGCGCATATCGTGGATGCATCGGGAAGCGGACCATTTTCCGACCAATTTCTGTTAATGAACCCACCCCGCCCTGCGGGCACCCCTCCGAGGAGGGGATTATTTCTTTGGCAGATTCCTTTATAGAGTTCCCCTCCATGGGAGGGGTGCCCGCCGCAGGGCGGGGTGAGTTTCTCCGGCGCGGGCTTAAGGCCCCGAGATCGGTAAGCAGGGTGAGCGTGCGTTCCAGCGATTCCGGATTCGGTTTTTCCAACCAGTGGAACTTTTCAATATCGTCAATGCCGCTGGCTTTGAGGGTAAGAACCACTTCGGCCAAATCGTGACGCAGAATTTCTGGAAGTTCCTGCGCGGGGCGCGCGGCGTGTTCTTTTTCGGTCCAGAGGCGGTGGCACGTTCCCGGCGCGGTACGTCCGGCGCGTCCGGTACGCTGGGCGGCCGAGGCTTGGCTGATGCGCTCAACCAATAGGGTGTCGATTCCGCGGCGTGGATCGTAGCGCGCGATTCGCGCGAGGCCTGAATCGATCACCACGCGAATGCCGTCGATGGTGATGGAGGTTTCCGCGACGTTGGTGGCGACGACGACTTTGCGCTGGTTGCAGTCGCCAACCGCCGCGTCCTGTTCGTTGGCGCGCAACTCGCCGTGGAGCGGCATGACGGTAAATCCGCGCGCACATTTTTTGCCGCGGATGGCGTCGACGGTGCGGGCAATTTCGTAGGCGCCGGGCATAAAGACGAGCACATCGCCTTCGGCCCCGCCTTGGATCGCTTCTTCAAAGGCATCGGCGGCGGCTTCCCAAACGGGCTGGTGTTTAAAGTCGATCCGTTTGGGCGAGTAGTGGATGTCGACGGGGAACATGCGGCCTTCGCTTTTGAGTTCGCGGCAGGGGGCGAGGTAGTCGCGGAGCGGCCCAGCGTCGAGCGTGGCCGACATGACGATGACATTTAGATCCGGCCTCGTTTTTTGAAGGAGCAGAGCGCGGGCGAGTGTGATGTCGCCGTAGATGTGGCGCTCATGAAATTCGTCGAAAATGATGGTGGAGATGCCCTTTAACTCTGGGTCGCCCAAAAACTGGCGCAGAAGAATCCCTTCGGTGACGTAGCGGATCATCGTGTGTTTTGAAACGTGACGTTCCATCCGCACCTGATAACCGACCTCGCCGCCGAGCTGAACCCCGCGTTCAAAGGCGACGCGTTTCGCCAGCAGGCGTGCGGCGAGTCGGCGCGGTTGGAGGACCACCACTTCGCCGCCTGCCAAGTGTGGCGCGGACATTCCTGTCTGCGCATTTGGGCAGACAGGAATGTCTGCCCCACAAATTCCGGCATCGAGCACCATCTGTGGAATTTGGGTCGACTTGCCCGACCCGGTCGGCGCTTCAATGAGGAACCGGTTCGATTCGTTGAGCGCCTGCGTCAGCTCATCGCGCAGTTCATAAATTGGAAGTTCTTTGGGGTTCATGGGGAGGATGAATTTTAACCATCCGCCGACGCTTTACAAGCTATGGCGGACAGGCGAATTACACGCGCGAGCGAAGCGACGCATAATTTCCGAAGGAAATAATGAACGAAGTGAACGGTTATGTTGCGTAGTTCATTATGTTGCGACGTGTGCTTTTCCTGAATGAATCTCAAGATTTGGAACAGAGTTCGCAACATAATTCCCGGCACGAAGCGTAGCGTCCCTTGTATGTGAATAACTACATACAAGGAGATCATATGCACTCAAAACCACAAGCCAATACATCGAAGTCAGCGTAGCGCGCAAACGGGCTACCTTAGAGAAACTGCCTCCACCCGGATCAGGAGAACAAGCTGAAATGCCGGAATGGAAAGAGCCCGGCATCATCGAGTTCCTATCGAGCCTATCGGGCAACCGGACATTATGTTGCGAACGTTCAGCTAAAACAACAACAGGGGTCCTTCAAACGCGCACTTCGCAACATAATGAACTACGCAACATAACCATTCTTATGTGGTGCGCAACATAAGAGCGGTTCATCAACACGAATTTTCCAACCCTTGGAAAAATATTGGGTGCAGGCTCAGCCTGCGAAGAAATGTTTCCAATGGGTGGAAACTTCGGCGAGGGCGCGGGCGCGGTGGGAGATTTTATTTTTTGTTTCGGCGGGGAGTTCGGCGAAGGTTTGGTCGAATCCATCGGGAACGAAGAGGGGATCGTAGCCGAAGCCGTGGTCGCCACGCAGTTCTTCGATGAGGGTTCCTTCGCAGATGCCTTCAACGGTCAGCGGCTCTTCGCCGGGGCGGGCGAGGGCGATGACCGTGCGGAAGCGGGCGCGGCGGTTTTCTTTTCCATTCAGCTCGCGTAGAAGCTTGGTGTTGTTGTTTTTGGTTGAGCAGGGTTCGCCTGCGTAGCGGGCGGAATAGATGCCGGGCGCACCATCCAATGCTTCGACTTCGAGGCCGGAGTCGTCCGCCAGGGCCATCAGTCCAGTGGCTTCGCACAGCTCTTCTGCCTTTTTGATGGCGTTGCCTTCGAGGGTATCGCGGTCTTCGATGGTGTCGGGAATCTCGGGGAAATCGAGCGCGGAGCAGACCTCCAGACCGTCGGTGTTGAAGATGGCTCGAATTTCTTCGAGCTTGTGAGCGTTGCGGGTGGCGATGACAAATTTCATAAGGGCAGAGTTTGGCAGTATATTTCCAAAATTCAAAAATAAAGAGTTTTGGATCGCGAATTCCACCAATTCACGGCTCTTCTCGGATGTGCGTTTTTTCACTCGCATCAAATCATTGAGGTCCCAC
>CAYYYX010000050.1:0-15573 GCA_964476065.1 uncultured Verrucomicrobiota bacterium
ACCTCAATGATTTGATGCGAGTGAAAAAACGCACATCCGAGAAGAGCCGAAGAAACGCAACGCCGCTTCTGTTTTTTACTTCGTGAGCCTTGGTGGCTTTGAGGCTTCGTGGCAGTTATTCCGCCGAAGGGAGGATGACTTTGGCGGCGGGGATGTTGTCGGTGGAGAAGGGGTCTACGGTGACCTCGGCTGCGGGTTTTAGAGCATTAAGAATATCTTCAGCCGAAGATATAACTGCGGGGGCTTCCTCCATTATAGCTTTTTCTTCTTCAACCGGCTCGATTTTTTCGGTAGGAATTTCAATCACGGTCGGCACGATTTGCGGAACCTTCTCGGGTTCCACCACCCGAATCGGTTCGGTGCTGACCGGTTCTTCAACCATTTCTTCGGCCGGAGTTTCGGCGGGGATAACGGCTTCGGGCTCTTCTTCAATCACGACCGGTTCAACGGGTGCGGGCGGGATGATGTCAAGATAGAGCCAATGAGCCATGTCGACATCCGGATCAAGCGTCGGGCGCTTTTCGGGATACTGCCACCAGTAGATATTGACGAGTTCGGGGTTGATGTCCGCAACGGAAAGACCGTGGATTCGGCCGAGTTTTTTCCAGTGGCGGCTTGGAAAATCAAAGTAGAGTCCGAGCATATGAATCATCGTGCGCGGGTCGGTGGTGGTCAGTCGGTTTCCGCTTTCGCACCAGAGCCCGTCCGGAATCAGAACGTCTGCCGCGGGCGTGTTTTCGGGTTCGATGATGAGGGTGTGCGTCGGCGGGTTTTCGAAAAAGGCGCCGGTTACATAATCTTCCACCGAGATATCAATCCAGAGCTCCCCGTCCCAGGCATAGAGCTTCAGGAGGTCCTGCACTTGCTGGTAGCTGACGAGCAGAACCGGGGCAAGCTGTGCAAAGTCCTGTGCAATTTGAATGGTCTTGGCGTCGCGCGGAACCACCAGCATGGTGATTTCTTTCTTTGAAGCCGCTTGAGAGGTTAGAACGAAGCCGCTTAGCAGGGTCAGTAGGAGAGCTTTTTTGAACATAACGAATCCTCTTGTTAGTTTCCGGCGATGGGCGTCGGGGGCATGCGCGCGGCGAGTTTGTCATCAATCATCATCAGGGCGCCGCCGTTATCGCCTGCCAATTTGAGGCGTTGAATAATTTCTTCGACGTTCGCTTCCTCTTCGACCTGCTCGGTGATGTACCACTGCAGAAAAACCCGCGTGGCGTGATCTTTTTCATCCATCGCCACATCGAGCATCTCGTTAATGCTCATGGTCACAAATTGTTCGTGTGCGAGACTGGCTTCAAAAACATCGAGGATTGTGCCGAACTCGCGCGGCGGCTCATCGATCTGCAATAGATGGGCATTGCCACCGTGTTGCATCACATAGTCGAACATTTTTGTCATATGAAGAACCTCTTCGTCGTACTGCATGCGGAACCAGTGTTCGGCGCCCGGAAGATTGAGTTTGTTGCAATAGGCCGACATCGCCAGATACAGATAGGCCGAGTAAAATTCTTTATTGATCTGCCCGTTCAGAGCCATTTCCATCTTTTTGGTAATCATGATTGCATCTCCCGTTAAATGACCGAATTCTAGCCCAACCGTGAAGGCAGTCAAATCCTATATCTGTTCAGACCTGACGATGCCACAGGTTCATGCTCTCGATGGAGCCGGAGATCTGCGTGTTGTTGATCAGCGTTCCGCCGAAGGCATAGCCGCATTTGGAAAAGGTGATGTTCATGCCGGGCGAGATGGCGCGGGCGATGGTATAGAGAGTGAGGATGCCACGTTTTTTCATTTCCGGCTCCATGAACTTCAGCAGATGAACCGCTAGCCCATTGCCGAGGTGTTCGGGAAGCGTTGCAAAGTCGGTCATTTCCGCATTGCGATTTCCGTCATCCATTTCGCCGGATGACGCGGCGGCGATCATTCCGTCTTTTTCCGCGACAAAGTAGCAGACGTGGCTGCGCATGGTTTCGATCAGATAGTCCGGATCGTGAATCGGAAAAGGATAGGAGGCGAACACCTGCCGGTAGACGGCGGCCAGCTCTCCGGCATCGGCCTTCACGGCGGGGCGCATTGAATAGCCTTCCGGTAGAGGTTTGATTGCGCTTCCGCTTTTCGACTGCGCCAGCGTGATGATTTTTTCGATCTCATCGCGCTGCGGGCTGATTTCCCGCGCCGGATTAATGAATTTACCCAGAAAGGTCGCGGTGGTTTCACCGTTATAAAAATGCGGAATCATTCCCTCGCGGCAATAGCCTTCGCGAACGAAGGCCGATGCACAGTGGCTCGGCACCTTGGCGAAGATTTTGGTGTAGCCGTTTTTTGTGGCCAGCTCGTTGAGCTGATCGATAATTTTTGGCAGGTCGGTCGGGTCTAGCTTCATCAAGTAGATCCGGTCATTGTCCGGCCCATGCTGAATCTGCGAGTTGCCGAGTTTTTCTAGTGTGTCGCTCATGCCATCTAACCTAACGGTCTCAGGGATCAGATCAACCCTTCGCTGTAAAAGATCACCGGTCCTGTGCAAAAAGAATGACAAACTATTTTTATCCACCGATCTGCACTAATTCACACTAATAATTTGGACGAGCAGAAAAACATGCCGAAATCCGCGCCGTCTGCGGTTAAAAATCAAAGTTGATTTCCAACTGTTTGGAAAACTCTGGGCTTGCAAAAAACGCATGTTATAACTATTGTTGTCACATGGCTTACAAAACAAAAGTTCGGAAGATCGGAAACTCGCTCGGCATTGTGCTTCCCAAGGAGGCGTTGCAGTCGATGAAAGTCGAAGAGGGTGCGACGCTTTACATTACCGAAGCCCCGAAAGGTGCTGTGCAAATTACGCCGGAGCAAAAAGATTTCGATCAAATGATGCAGGTTGCCGAGAAGGGTATGCAACGTTATCGCAATGCTCTGCGGGAGCTGGCTAAATGAAAGAGCCGCTTTGGGTTTCTGCAGAAGTCGTTCTTGCCGTGCAGGAAGAATTGTTGGCCCGTTTCGGTGGGCTCGCAGGATTGCGTGATGAGGGGCTTCTCGATTCCGCCCTTAATCGTCCGCTACACCTCTTCCATTACGGGAACCCGACGTTGTTTGATTTGGCGGCAGAATATGTGCTGGGCATTGTGAAAAATCACCCCTTCCTTGACGGGAATAAGCGCGCCGGATTCATGGTCACATACATTTTTCTCGGCATAAATGGTCAGGATTTAGAAGCGCCCGAAGCCGACGCGGTGTTGAAAACACTCGCATTGGCTGCAGGTGAAATCGGCGCCAAAGAATACGCCGCATGGCTCAACGCCTCCTGTGTCAAAAGCCACTGATATTTCGTCCACTCTACGCACCAGAAAAAGGAAGGGGGAACGTATCCAAATGCTGTATCAGGAATATGACCAAATGCATGATAAGAGACGTTGAGGGTGTTATTAGGATTGAGAAAAAACATGAAGAGGGCCTGATTTCTCCGGATGAATACTCCGCTCAAAAAAAGGTGTAATTGAGAAGGCGTGGGAAAGCCAGCCATAGCAGGTGGGAAAATTGGGGCTGGGTTGAGTATTCAATGTCACGGGGAACTGTTTTGCCTGTCCTGAGGTTCTCGAAGGGTCTGGCGGATTCAGGATTCATGGGCTGATCGTTTTTCGCATCTCGAACAGCGGGCCGTCCGTTGCGTTTTTGACATTGCGAGTTGCAATGGATGTGTTTCCGGCGGAGCCCATATAAAGTTGTTCTGTAATCCATCGTGAACGGACAGAGCTGTTTTGTTTTAAATACCAGCAGATGGCTTGTTTGCGGTGATCCATTTTCTTGAGATGTTTTAGTTCGTCTCGGGAAAGCTGCAGAGAGTCCATCGCCGTTGCGAGCATCTGTTCGGCTTGTCGCTGGGAATAGGCGGCCATCATGTCGCCCGAAATGGATCCTGGGCTGATGTGTCGTAACTTTTCGTCGAGCAGATCCAGCAGTTTGTTTTTGAACGGTGCCGATCCAATGGCCCATTCATTTTCAAATATCGTTGTTTTTGCTGCTTTCGATGCGATTTGTTTTTTCAATAGATTGCGGTAGCGGGTGAGACCGGAGCGATCGTCGTTAAACGCTTGCGCGTTAAGTACGGTGTTGATGGAGAGCCATGAGGGTCGGGCGCTAGGGCGAAGATAGAAGTTGTAACTGCTCCACGGGTAGTCTGAGAGCGTCCCTGTCTTCAGCTTAAAAAGCTTTTGTCGGGCAGGTTCAAGATGGATGTCATTGGCTGCCGCAGCTAAAAATTCAGCGGTGGCCTCAACGGGAGTGGCTTGATAGCTTCCTCTAAAGAAATGTCCGTTGGTGCCACGGGCACGTTGAATCCGATGGGCATATTGACTTGAAAAGAAACGCATTCCCTCGGATAGGTTTCCTTTGGGTGTATCCACCAGCAAATAGTAATGGGTTTTCGTAAGGCAGAAGGCGTGAAGATTCCATGTAAATGAGGCGAGGGTTCGCTCTAGAATTTCGAGAAAGATGGCATACTCCTCCTCTGTTTCGCATAGATTGATTCCGTAATCTCCGCAGCATGTCAGCGAATATGCGGCTCCGTTGAATGTAAGTTTGGGTCGTTTCTTCACGGTTCGGTTTCCCTATGTTTCTGAACAGTTATCCCTGTTCAATTAATTTATCCATTAGGCTATATGAAAAACGCTATGTAATTTTTTACTTATCGTCAACCGTGTTCATCCGCAGTAAACCTTCCAAAGGTTGGAAGAAATCAGATCAGTTTTCCAATCATTGGAAAGATCCGCATTCATCCTTGAAAAAAAGCGCCGGTTTTTCAATGTTTGGAAGCGACAGTTCTCGCAGAGACGCTGAGGTTTCCAGAGGTTGGAAGCTTGGGCAGGGCTGAGTATCCACCTTTCTTTTTTTTGCGGCTAAAAACTCTTCTTCCATATCAGTAGCCACTGCGCGGCAATTTGTGGCCGGTGGCGATTGCGGATTGCACGAAAAGTCACAAAAAGGGAACAGGGGAGTTGTGACCGCGAAGCCGCAAAAACGCGAAGGGGTCAACCTGAAATCTTATTAGGCGCTGACCTGTTCAGCTTGCGTTTCTTCCTGCTGAAAAATCTCCATGACGCTTTCTACCGTGTCGTGAGTCACCACCCGACCGTCACGGATCAGGACGGCCCGATGGGCTACCTTACGGACGAAGGGGATATCATGTGTGACGATGATGAAGTTGGTCGAGCCGCCTAGGCTCTGGAGCAATTTCGCCAGGGCGTTGGTGGTGTTGATGTCCAGAGCCGAGGTCGGCTCGTCGAGCAGCAGGAAATCGGGCTTCAGCAGTAGCGCCCGAGCGATGGCCACCCGCTGGGCCTGGCCGCCGCTGAGCTGAGCTGGATAGCTGTTGGCCTGATCGCCCACGCCGACGCGTTCCAGCATTTCCCGGGCTTCCTGTTCAGCCTGTTTTCCCGCCATCCCGGCAACGTGCACCGGGGCGAGGGTCAGGTTGTCTAGCACGGTGAGATGGGGGAAGAGGTAAAGGCTCTGGAAAACCACCCCGACCTTGGATCTGAACTGCGCTTCCGTCATGGAGTGCGCCGCGACCCCGTCGATCTCGATGAGGCCCTGGCAGGGCATGAGAAAGCGGGCCAGACACTGCAACAGAGTGGTCTTGCCGGAGCCGCTACGGCCGACAATGGCGGTAATATGCTCCTCTTGATCGAAAGAAAGTTCCAGTGAGACCTTTTTCAGGACCTCGGTTCCGTCGGGATAGGTGAATTCCAGATCGTTTACCTTAATCATCAGCAAATCCTCTCTTCTTTAGCGTCTGTTCCCAACGGCCAGCGAATTTCATCAGCGGATAGGTAAAGGCGAAAAACATCAGGGCGACGATGAAATAGTACTTCATCGGATTATACGTGACGCTGATGATCGACTGGGCCTGGCGCAGTACCTCGGCCACCGAGATGACCGAGACGAGGGCGGTGTCTTTGAGCAGGGCCACGGCGGAGTTGACCAAGGCGGGGATGGCGATGCGGAAGGCCTGGGGCCAGACCACAAAGCGGAAGACTTTGAAGTTACTCAAACCAAGAGCCTTGGCCGCAAGTTTCTGCCCCGGCGGCACCGCCATCAAGCCGGAACGAACCACCTCAGCCATATAGGCGGCCCCGTTGATCGATAGAGTGATCACCGCGGAGGTCAGCGGCGAGAGGGTCAGGCCGATCTGCGGTGCTCCGAAGTAAATGAAGAAGAGCTGGATCAGCACCGGGGTGCCGCGAACGAAGTCCACTATAGTCCGGACCAGTAGCAGCAACGGCGAAGGCTTGCTGTTCAGAACCACCCCGGCCGGCACCGCCAGCAAGAAGCCGCAGAGCAGGGAAAGAAAGGCAATGCCGATGGTGACCCCAAAGCCTTGCAGCAAGCGGATGGTGATGGTCCGGTTGCTCATGGCGAACGATTGGATCGCAGCGGTGTCACTTGCCGCCGGGCCGAACCACTTGCTGTTCAGGGCGGCCATAGAACCCGATTTCTCCAGATGGGTCAGGGCCCGGTTGATCTGGGCCAGCAGTTCTGGATGGCCGTGGGCCACCGGGATGCCCATCTGTTCCCGATAGAGCAGTTTCCCGGCTGGCCGGAAGGGCATCCCGGCCGATTTGATCTGGTAGCCGCCGACCAAGCGGTCGGTGACAAAGCCGACCAGGCGGCCATTCTGCATTTCCTGGTAGATGTCGACCGTGCTCTTGTAGGTTACGGTTTCGATCTCTGGGTGGGTTTCGGTCAGGTAATGCTCGAAGGTCTCGCCCAACACCACCCCGACCCGGCGCCCGGCCAGGTCGTCGATGGAGTGGATCTTCGCATTGTCTTCGGCGTTGACAAAGAGCTGGGCTCCAGAGACATAGTAGGGGAGCGAAAAGTCCACCTGCTTTTGGCGCTCGGTCGTGATCGCCATCGAGCCGACGATGGCGTCGAACTTGCCAGCCAACAGTCCAGCCAGGATGCCGTCCCACTCGGTGGTGACGATCTCCAGTTCCTGCCCGAGCTCACGTGCCACTGCCTGGGAGACATCGACATCGAAGCCGGCTAGTTCGCCGTTCTGGTCGTAGAAGCTGAAGGGGGGATATTTGCCGGTTAGGGCCACGGTAAGACGCTCCGACTCAGAGGCTTTACTTTGTAAAGGCAAGGAGAGGACTGCTAGCATGAAGATAGTGACCGAGATAAGCACGTGCGCTTTGGTTTTCCAGGTCATGATGCGGTGGGCTCCTGTTTTGCAGATGCCGGAAACGGCATGGTTTGTATGTGGTGCATGTGCGTGGTGATCCCGTTGGCGCTCAGGCTTTTAACGAGCGCTTTGCGGATGTCGTGGCAGAGCATCCATCCGTCGGCGGGTGTGATGGCCCATGCGACAACCATGCATTTGACGGACTGCGGTGTGGTTTCTGCCACCCAGAAGCGCGGTTCGTCGCGGTCGGCGGCATAGTAGGTGCTGCCCAGCGGGGCTTCTTTGCCGAGGCATTCGACGAGATCAAGGTCGGCGTTGTAGTCGATCCAGAATTCGACATGGACCCAGCGGTTATTATCGTAGAGCGAATAGTTGATGAATTCTTTGGTCATCATCGAGCTGTTGGGTACGACATAGCGCAGGGAGTCCCAGCGTTTGACGATGCTATGGGTGAGCGTGAAGTTTTCAATTACGCCGTAGACATCGTCGATGACTACGGTGTCGCCGATTCTCGCGAGCTTGCCGAAACAGAGCACCAATCCACAGGTGATATTTTCGATGATCGGTTTGGCGGCAATCCCGATGATGACCGAAACGGCCGCGATCAGCAGAGGCAGAGCGGAGGGGGCGATTTGTCCGAGATACGGCAGCGCAGCGATGCCGGCGACGGCGAACAGCAACAGGGTGATAATGGTTCGGCGTGTAATGCTGAAATGCGACTCCATCCGTTGGATTTGCCGCTGCCTTAAAGTTTTCCTTTTTGAATGCGCGGGAGTGGCCCCCGGTTGGCTTTGATTGCTCAGGGCCTCCTTGCGTAGGTTCTGCAAAGAGTGGAGCCGCCGGAAGGCCAGCCATCCGATGATTCCGGTGATGAGTAGTGCGGCGGTGGTAAAGGAAGCTACTGGAATCATACTGGGTCGTCCTCATTTTCTCGGCGCTCGTGCCGTTCGTTATCTTCCGGGATAAGCGAGATGGCGTCGTCGTTGTAGCTGAGCAACTTTTCGATGCCGATAGCTTGGTATTCGTCCGCATCGTCGAGCTTGAGGGTTAAATTGCAGCTATCGCAGTTGAGATCGCAAAAGACGGTTTGATAGTTTTCAGGCTCCTGATAGCTGGTGATGACGCCTTCATAGTTGCGCAGGATCACCTTGTGCGTGCTCCACGAAATCAGGTAGTTGGGCATGATGGGAATCTTGCCGCCGCCGCCGGGCGCATCGATCACGTAGGTCGGCACGGCAAAGCCGCTGGTGTGGCCGATCAAACTCTCGATGATCTCGATCCCCTTGCTGACCGGTGTGCGGAAATGGGAAAGCCCTTCAGACAGGTCGCACTGATAGAGGTAATAGGGGCGCACCCGGTTTTTCACCAGCTTGTGCACCAACACGCGGATGATACGAGGACAGTCGTTAACGCCCGCAAGCAGGACGGTCTGGTTGCCGAGCGGAAAGCCGCCGTCGGCTAGCATACGCAGGGCCTCGCGCGACGATGCGGTGATTTCGCGCGGGTGGTTAAAGTGGGTATTAATCCAAAGCGGTTGATGTTTTTTGAGCATGGCCACCAGCTCCGGTGTGATGCGGTAGGGCAGAACCACCGGCATACGCGTTCCGATGCGCACCACCTCGACATGCTCAATATTGTCGAGTTCGGTCAGAATCCAGTCGAGGTACTCATCGGAGAGCATCAGCGGATCGCCGCCGGAGAGAAGCACGTCGCGGATTTCCGGCGTGTTGCGGATGTAGTCCAATGCCGCCTCAATGGTTTCCTTGTTTGGAATAAAATCATGATCGCCCACCTTGCGCTTGCGGGTGCAGTGGCGGCAGTACATCGAGCAGACATTGCTGATATGGAACAGCACGCGGTCGGGGTAGCGGTGGGTGATGCCCGGCGCGGGGCTGTCGGCGTCTTCGTGAAGCGGGTCGGCCATATCGTGCTGACCGATGATCATCTCACTCGGGCAGGGGATGCTTTGTTTGAAAACTGGATCGTTGCGGAAGTCCTCCCTGTCGATCAGCGAGAGGTAATAGGGGGTGACGCTGAGCGGGAATTTTTCAACCGTCTCTGCGAGCAATTTGCGTTCGTCGGGTGTGAACTCGACATCCAGTAGTTTTTCAAACGTCGCGATATCACGAATGGAGTGTTTTAACTGCCACTTCCAGTCTTTCCAATGTTTGAGCGACGTGTTCCCGTCGATCTGCTCGGCGAGGTCTTGTTGCTGTTCATTATAAATCGGATCCATGGGTTCTCCTGTTATTTGGGTGAACTGGGGAAACAGGAGAGGTCCTGAAAAAGCAGCAGTAGCGGATGAGTTCGTGAATTTCCCTTTTATTTGTGTATGGTGCCTGAACTTTTTAAACCGCCATCCAGGCAACAACTGTGCATCCAACGTAACAGACGAAAGACCCATGTCAAGGAACGCCCCAGAACCATCCCGCGAGAAAACTGTTAAAAACGCCATAAAAAACGCACTTTTACCGTGGTTCGCGGCCAACCGTCGCGATCTGCCGTGGCGTAAAAACCGCACGCCGTATCGCGTGTGGGTTTCTGAAATCATGTTGCAGCAAACTCGCGTCGATACCGTCATCGACTATTACCGCCGCTGGATGAAAGCGTTTCCTTCGTGGCGCGCGCTGGCCCGTGCGCCGCAGTCCGACGTCCTCAAAGCATGGGAAGGCCTCGGCTACTACTCCCGCGCCCGCAACCTCCACGCCGCCGCTAAAATCGTCGCAGACGATTTTAATGGTCGTTTGAAGAACGTAGACGCGACGTCCTCGTCGCGTTTTGCACCTGCTGAGAACGCGACGGGGACGTCGCGTCTACATTTTCTCAAGCAATTCCCGGGAATCGGTGATTACACCGCGGCGGCGATTGCTAGCTTGGCGTTTGGTGAAGACGCGGCGGTCGTCGACGGCAACGTCATCCGCGTGCTGAGCCGATTGTTCGCCTATGGCGGCGACACCAAAGCCGCGCCGAGCAAAAAGAAAATTCAGGCATGGGCCGACGAGCTGATGGTGAAGGGCCGCGCTGGCGAATTTAACGAAGCGATGATGGAACTCGGCGCGTTGATCTGTTTGCCGAAAAACCCAACGTGTCGAAGATCCTCGCAACTGCGGGACGCGGACTGCCCGCTGCAGAGTGTCTGCGCCGCCTTCGAAAAAGGGGCGGTGGAAAAATACCCAGTCATGAAGAAAAAGAAAAAGGTGCCGCACATCGTCGTCGGCGCAGCGGTTACTGTGAACCGCAAGGGCGAGGTCTTAATCGCCCAGCGCAAACAGACGGACATGCTTGGCGGACTGTGGGAATTCCCCGGCGGCAAGCTCGAGCCCGACGAAACCATCGAAGAGTGCATTGCTCGCGAGCTGAAAGAGGAATTGGGAATCAACGTCGAGGTGGGTGAATTTTTAATGACCGTCAAACACGCTTACAGCCACTTCACCATGACCATGCACGTCTATCGCGCAAAAATAATCTCTGGTCGTCCCCGTCCGATCGACTGCGCCGATTATAAATGGGTCAAAATTTCGGATTCCTGTGGTGAGCCTGCTCGTCGTGAGAAACGTCGAACGGCCGAATCCATTGAAACCTACGCCTACTCCAAAGCCGACCTCCACGTCGTCGCCAAATTGCAAGGAGAGTAGAACGAGCGTCCCGCTCGTTACAGACTGTTAAGAAATCTTTATAGAATACCAGCCGATGGGGACGTCTGCGCAACAGAATTTTTTAGGCAGAATAATTGAGGGCAGAATGATTTTATAACCAGCAGCACATGACCAGTCATCATTCTGCCTAAAAATCATTCTGCCTATATTTGACCGCATCGATCATCTCCGCCTCTGCTTCGGGATGGAATCGGATTGGTTTCATTACACAGCCGCATATGCCTTTGTGAAAATGTCCTCTGCACAACGAAGTTCAACAAGACCTTGGTCCATCTCCTGACAGCGTTTCTTGATTTCTTTTTTCCACGCGGGGGAGAGTTCTGAACTCGGCGTTTCGTCCAGACTTTCAATCAGCTTTTCTGCCACAAAGGCACGGGCTTGACGGGGCAAATCCAGTGCTTCGTCAACCAGTCTCTCTGCTGTAATGCTCATGGGAAAAGGGTGTCGCCCTTTACTGAATCGGTCAATTATGGATTTGTCGCCCGCGCCGCGGATTACCGATGGGTAAAAGTCCAAGACCCCTGTGGTGAGCCTGCTCCAAAGCCGACCTCCACGTCGTCGCCAAATTGCAAGGAGAGTAGAACGAGCGTCCCGCTCGTTTAAGCAAGCGGGATGCTTGCTCTACTTTAAGACGTGATGATTTTTCGATTAGTGTGAGTCCTTCTCGGTAACAGATTCTAACATTCATCGGCTGACCTCTTCGCTGGAAAAAACGGGCGTAAAAGTTCCAAGCATTGGAGCCAGCCTTCGCCAGAGGCTTCCGCCGTCGCTTTACGAGCTATGGCGGACACGACGGCGGTCAAGAAGTCTGCGTTCATCTGCGCCGATCTGCGGATAACTTTTTCCAAACATCAGTCTTCGCCGAGGCTACGCCCTGACAGGTTGGAACCCGTTAATCGAGCACGACCTCTTCGTCATAGGCGGGGACGTGGACGGGCCAGCCTTTTTCGGCGGATATTTTTTCTGAGAAGGCCTGGGCCGCTTTGGGTTCCCCGTGGACGACGAATACTTTCTTCGGCGCGCTGCCGATGCCGTCGAGCCAACGAATCAGTTCGTTGCGATCCGCGTGGGCGGAGAAGCCTTCGATCCGTTCGATCTGTGCATTGACCGGCCATTTTTCTCCGTGAATCCGAATTTCTTCGATCCCTTCGAGGATGAGTCGCCCGAGGGTTCCGACGGCTTGGTAGCCGACAAAAAGGATGGTATTTTTAGCGTCTGTAATGTTGCTTTTGAGGTGGTGTTTAATCCGTCCGCCGGTGCACATGCCGGAGCCGGCAATGATGATGGCGCTGGCTTGAACTTCTTTAATGGCTTTGGACTGATCGACGGAGCGGCTCATTTCGAGGCCGGGGAAGTCGCAGGGGTGCTGTCCGCGCTGGAGCATTTCGTTGGTGTCGTCATCGAAGAGTTCGGGGTGTCGTTTGAAGACTTCGGTGACGCGGACCGCCATCGGGCTGTCGACAAACGAGAGCAGGTGGGGAATCCGTCCGTCGCGCAGCAGGTTGCTGAGGTGGAAGAGCAGTTCCTGCGTCCGTTCGACCGCGAAGCTGGGAATGACAATGTTTCCGCCGCGCTCGACGGTGCGGTTGACGATATCCGCAAGAGCATCGGGAATGGAGGCGACCGGTTTATGGTCGCGGTCGCCGTAGGTGGATTCGACGAGGACATAGTCGGCGGCTCCGATCACCGCCGGGTCGCGGATGATCGGCACGTCCCAACGGCCGACGTCGCCGGAAAAGAGAAGGGTGCGTGTTTCATCGCCCTGAGTGATCTTCAGTTTGATGGAGCTGGAGCCAAAAATGTGGCCCGCTTCAAAAAAGGCGGCGGTGATGCCGTCCGCGATGGGCACCTCTTTTTCGTACGGCGCGTTTTGGAAACGTTTGACGGCATCTTCGGCATCTTCCGTGGTGTAGAGCGGTTCATAGGGAAAAGGGCTGGTTTTACCTTCGCGCTCATGGCGTTTCAGTTTGTGTTTGATGTCCTCTTCCTGAATGTGGGCGGAGTCGAGCATGATGATTTTGGCGATGTCCGCTGTGGCGGCGGTGGCGTAAATCGGGCCGCTGAACCCTTCTTTGATCAGCTTGGGGATTCGCCCACAGTGGTCGAGATGAGCATGGGTGAGCAGAACGGCGTGGAGGCTGTCGGCGGGCACGGGGAGGGGATCCCAGTTTCGTGTCTTCAAGTCGCGCTCCTGATAGAGTCCGCAGTCCACCAGAATGCGGGTGCCATTGGTTTCAATTAGGTAGCAAGAGCCGGTTACGTTTTGAGCCGCGCCGAAGAAACGAAGTTTGATTTCCATGGAGTTCCCTTTCACAAATATGCCTCAGTATATTCGTACAGTTTACCCAAGTTTTCCAATGTTCGGAAACATTATCATCGTTTTTAATTCTTATCCTGCGTGCCGCTCGCCCCGTCCCTCGTCAATGAAAGAAATCTTGCCAAATTTGCCGATCGGAATCATCATTATTTCATAATCTGCAAAACCACAGTGCAAAAAGTCGGCGACGAGCTAGGCATCGTGCTTCCGCTCGAGGTCTTGGACGCGCTGGGAGTGAAAGAAGGTGAAACGCTTTACATTACGCAGATCTCCGGAAATGCGGTTAGGCTGACTTCGGACAGGCCGGGGTTTGCTGAGAAGATGAAGATTGCCGAGCAATGCATGAAGCGCTATTCAAACGCGCTTCATGAACTGGCGCAGTAGCGGCATTCGGTTTCCACACTTTAAGAACTGTAGCCGCGATCCGTGATCGCGGAGGCGGGCTCATGGATCCCGCCCTACAATCTGAGATATAAATTTCCAAATATTGAAAAACGCGGCGGGGGCGTCGCGTCTACTGTTTTCGAACATTGGAAAAATGTAGCAAGTTGCCATGCTATGGCTTCCAAACATGGGAAAACTCTGAACCCTGAACTGCGAACTCTGAACTTATTTATTCCACGAATCGCGCAGGCCGACGGTGCGGTTGAGGACCGGTGCGGATTCGGTGGAGTCGGGGTCGATGCAGAAGTAGCCGATGCGCTCAAACTGGAAGGGGGTTCCGCCCCGAAGGGTCGGGGTACCTACGGCCGCGTCATAGATGGCGGCGGGTTCGAGAATTCCGGTGATGGTTCCGGCGGAATCGGGGTTGAGCAGTTCTTTGAAGTCGGCCGCTTCGGCGGCGGGATTTTCGACGTTGAAGAGCCGGTCGTATAGATTCACTTTGGCTTCCACGCCTTCGGTCGCGGAGACCCAATGGATGGTGCCTTTGACTTTTCGTCCGTCGGGCGCGCTGCCGCCTTTGGATTCCGGATCGACGGTGCAGCGTAGTTCGATCACATTGCCGTCGGCGTCTTTAATTGCTTCGTTGCAGGTGGCGAGGTAAACGCCGCGCAGGCGGACTTCGCGTCCGATGGTGAAGCGTTTGTATTTGCGGTTGGCGTCTTCCAGATAGTCGTCGCGTTCAATGTAGATTTCGCGCGTGAAGGGGACGGTGCGCGTGCCCATTTCCTCTTTTTGCGGGTGGTTGGGTAGTTCGAAGGTTTCAACGAGATTTTCGTCGTAGTTGGTGATGACCACTTTGAGCGGGTCGAGCACCGCCATGCGGCGCGGCGCATTTTCGTTGAGGATGTCGCGCACGTGATGTTCGAGCAGGGCGACGTCGGTGAGGCTCTCGGTTTTGGTGACGCCGATTTCGGAACAAAAATTTCGGATGGCTTCCGCGGGGTAGCCGCGGCGGCGCATGCCGCACAGGGTCGGCAGGCGCGGGTCGTCCCAACCGTTGACAAGGCCTTCTGTGACCAGTTCGAGCAGTTTGCGTTTGCTCATCACCGTGTAGGTGAGGTTGAGGCGGGCAAATTCGATCTGCTGCGGCTGAGTTGCACCGAGGGTTTCGAGGATCCAGTCGTAAAGCGGGCGATGCACTTCGAATTCGAGGGTACACAGGGAGTGGGTGACGCCTTCAATCGAATCTTCGATGCAGTGGGCGAAGTCGTACATCGGGTAGATGCACCAGTCGTTTCCGGTGTTATGGTGTTCGGCGTGTTTGATGCGGTAGATGGCCGGGTCGCGCAGGTGCAGGTTGGGGGAGGCCATGTCGATTTGTGCGCGCAGGACGTAGGCACCATCTTCGAAGTCGCCCGCTTTCATTTTTTCGAAGAGTTCGAGGTTTTCTTCGACGGAGCGCTGGCGGCCTTCCGGTTCTTTACCCGGCTCGGTCGGTATGCCGCGGTAGGCTTTGAAGTCGTCGACGCTGAGGTCACAGACGTAGGCTTTGCCAAGTTTAATTAACTCGGTGGCGTATTCGTACATTTTATCGAAGTAGGCGGAGGCCCAAAAGAGGTTTTCGCCCCAGTCGAAGCCGAGCCAGCGGACGTCGTCTTTGATCGCCTCGACGTATTCCTCGTCCTCGGCGGTCGGGTTGGTGTCGTCGAAGCGCAGGTGGCAGCGGCCGTTGTATTTGAGGGCCGTTCCAAAATCGAGGCAGATGGCTTTGGCGTGGCCAATGTGCAGGTAGCCGTTGGGCTCTGGCGGAAAGCGGGTCACCACGTTTGTGCGCTTGCCGGAGGCCAGGTCGCCATCGATGATCTCATGAATAAAGTTGCTGGAGGCTGCTTCCATAATTTTTCCTTCAAAAAAGTGAGCGATCTTTGTGCCCGATTGTTCCAAGGATTGGAAGAATATTCCTCGGTACTCAGTAGGGTTTACAGGGTCATTCGGTTCTCGGTAATAAGTTGTTGTTCCAAGGGGTTATGCAAAAA
>CAYYYX010000051.1:0-15414 GCA_964476065.1 uncultured Verrucomicrobiota bacterium
GGGGTACCTCAATGATTTGATGCGAGTGAAAAAACGCACATCCGAGAAGAGCCGATAAAATCATTTTTAACCGTTCCATTATACGTACACCCTGAAAGTAGCGATGAAAGCAGCCCTAAAATCCAAAGTATTCTGTATTTCATATTGCCTCTTTGTTAGATGATCTCAGCGTATAGAGATGAAAATATGCTTTCAAGTCGTTTTAAAATGAACTGCCGGCACGGCATTGAGGGCCGCGCCGATTTTCCGCAGGAAGGCCAGACTGACGTTCGTATAGTTTCCCGACTCAAGTCTGGAAATCGCAGGTTGCGATGTGTGCGCTTTGCGCGCCAGCTCGGACTGAGTCATGTTGGCCTTCAGACGAAGTTCAATCACCTCTTCCGCCAACGTAAATTCATCCTCGAAAGCATCGTATGCTTTTTTGAATGCCGGATTTTTAAGCTCCTTCTTGAGCATTTCTCGAACCGATTTAGTTTTCATTATTCTTCCCTCCCGAAAATTCGTTCATCGAACGGATTGCCCGATCTATTTCCCGCTGACTGGTTTTCTGTGTCTTTTTCACATAGCCGGATGTCACCACATACACCCGGCCCTCGTGATGAAAGTAAACAGGCGAACAATATTATTTCCCAGCTTTACCCGCAGCTCCTTCAGTCCACCGCACCCTTTCAGCATCTTGGCATGAGGCGCCGACAACTGCGGACCGAACCGCTCCAACAAACCAACGGTACGAAACACCTTCGCCCGCATCTTCACCGCGAGTTTTTGTACAAACTCAACAGCAGGCTCCATTAACTGAACTTCATACGTCACAAGTCCGTTTATATCAAATTTGATATGTGTGTCAACTGATCCCCTTCGTGTGGTTCGTGTATTTCGTGGTTCTGCCTCCCTATCTCTAAGAATGATTCTGCCCTCAATGATTTTGCCCCCGATCCCCTCCATGTTAAATTTTCCAGCGTGAACCTCGACCTGTCATCCATCAGCAATGATTTGAAAAGCGGCACCTGCCGTCTTCCTCCCCTTCCGGAATCTGCACAAGCCATTCTAGGAATAGAACTTACGCAACCGCAACTCTGGGTCGTCGACCGTGTCCAAGGGTTGGAAAAGCTCGCTGATAGCTTCCGCACCCTTTCCAAAAACACAGAAAAAGAAGTCTATATTTTCCAAGGATTGGAAAATAACGACATGGAAATTGTCGGTGAAAGCCTGCAAACACTGCGCTTTCTTCAAAGTAACCCCGCCGAGCCCTTCATCCTCATCACCCTTTTCCAATGCTTGGAACAAAAAGTTCCAAGGTTCGGAAAAACCGATCTTTTAAAAACCGGCAGTGACTGCCGTCCCGATGAACTTTTCCAAGGGTTGGAAACTTTGGGATACACCCTCGACGTCGAAGTCTACGAAAAAGGGATCGCCGCGCGCCGCGGCGGCATCATCGACCTCTGGCCTCCCACAGAAGAAAACCCCGTACGCATTGAATTTTTCGGTGATGAAATCGATAGCCTGCGCACCTTCGACTCCGCCACCCAATGCTCTATCAAAAAGATCAACTCCCTCGAAATCCTTCCGCTCAATGCCGAAGGCGACGTCCTGCTCACCGATCTATTGCCCGAAAACACACTGCATATTTATTCAAACGTAGACGCGGTGTCCCCACCGCGCTCTGAACGCGGTGAGGACATCGCGTCTACATTGCAAATCGGCTGCGTCACCAGCGATGTCACCCCCATCGATCTCGCCTTTTATGAAACGAATCTGAAACCCGTCAGCGAACTGCACCGCCCGGAAGCCGCCGAACAACAGCGCAAACGATTTTTCCAAACCTTGGAAAAAATGATCGCACAAGATTGGTCTGTCGACATCTACATGGAAACCCCCGGCTCTCTCGACCGGCTCCGCGAAACCTATTTCCCAAAAGTCAAAAGCCCAAAGTCTAAAGCCTCTCTTCACGTCGGACTTCTGCACGGAAGCTTTGTTCAGAATAAAGAAAAACATCTGCTCATCACCGAAGCCGACATCTACGGCTATGCCGCAAAAACAAATCATACCCGTAAAAAGAAAGCCGTGCTTCAAGCACCGGGTGCGCGAGTTGCGGAATGGACCGATATTCAGCCCGGCGAACTCGTCGTCCATGTCGACAACGGCATCGGAAAATATATGGGGCTGATGGAAATTGAAATGTCGGGCAAGCGCCAGGAAATGCTTCTGCTCGAATACGCCGATGGCGCGCGCCTTTATCTGCCGACCGGACAGGCTCATTTAATGACCCGCTACACCGGCCTCGGCAACGCCGCCCCAAAACTCCACTCACTCAAAGGGCGACGCTGGCAAAACGACCGTGCATCAGCTGAAGATGCCATCGAAGACCTCGCCGCCAAACTACTCGAAACACAGGCCGCCCGTGCGCTCCAGAAAGGTCGTGCCTGCGGAGCCGACACCCACTGGCAGAGCGAATTCGAAAATGCTTTCCCCTATATGGAAACGACCGATCAGCTCACCGCCATTGCCGCCGTCAAAGCAGATCTCCAGTCCCCTCGCCCGACAGATCGACTCATCTGCGGCGATGCGGGATACGGCAAAACCGAAGTCGCCATGCGAGCGGCGTTTAAAATGGTGATGGAGGGCCGCCAGGTCGCCATACTCGTTCCCACCACCATTCTAGCGCAGCAGCACTTCGACACCTTCACGGAGCGCATGGCCGCCTTCCCCGTCTGTGTCGAAATGCTCAGCCGCTTCCGAACGCGCGCCGAACAAAACGAAACCGTCAAACGACTGCGCGAAGGCGACGTCAACATTGTCATCGGGACCCACCGGCTCGTTTCCGGCGATGTACAATTCAACGATCTCGGCCTCGTGGTTATTGATGAAGAGCAGCGCTTTGGTGTGCGCGCCAAAGAGCACCTAAAACATCTTCGCAAACAGGTGGACGTGCTCACCCTCACCGCCACACCCATTCCGCGCACTCTTTATATGAGCCTGACGGGTGCGCGCGATATGAGCACCATTCAAACCCCTCCGCAGGAGCGCCAGCCCATCGAAACCATCGTGCTTGAATATCACGACGATATTGTGCGCGAGGCCATCCTTCTCGAACTCGCCCGCGACGGACAAACCTTCATCCTCCACAATCGCGTGCAAACCATCGGAAACTTTTCAAAAAGAATCGAAGAACTCGTTCCCGAAGCACGGATCGAATATGCCCACGGCCAAATGAGCGAAAAACAGCTCTCCGATATCATGCATCGCTTTGTTCGCGGACTCTTCGACGTTCTCATCAGCACCACCATCATCGAAAGCGGGGTCGATATTCCCCGCGCCAATACCATCCTCGTCGACCGTGCCGACCGCTTCGGCCTCTCCGACCTCTATCAGTTGCGTGGACGCGTCGGACGCGCGCGCCCAAAAGCCTACGCCTTTCTGCTGTTACCCCCGGAGGGTCGCTTGTCCGACGATGCGCGAGCGCGGATCGAAGCGCTCAAACAGTTCGGTGGGCTTGGCGCGGGTTTCCGTATCGCCATGCGAGATCTCGAGATTCGCGGGGCCGGGAACTTGCTCGGTGCACAGCAGAGCGGGCACATCGCCGCCATCGGTTTCGATCTCTACTGCCAACTGCTCAAACGAAGTGTCGCCCGGCTTCAGGGAAAAAAAGTTCCCCCCATTATTGATGCGGCTGTCGAATTCGACTTTCTCGACCGCTCCCCCGCCGGAGCCACCCCCGACGGCGCGTTTATCCCCTATGAATATGTGGAAGACGAAAATCTGCGCGTAAAGCTATACGGACGCATCGCCTCTCTCACCCAAGAAACAGACGTGCGCACCTTGAAAAAGGAGTTCGCCGACCGGTTTGGCAAACTGCCGGTTGAAATGCGAAACCTGTTCGAAATCTCCCGCATCCGCATCGCAGCCGCACACGCCGAAATCAAAACCGTCCGGGTGAACGAAACGCGAATCATATTGATCCGCAACAACGAGCCGATCAGGGTGAATGGTCGTTATCCGCGCCTGAGCGCCCGCACCGCCGCCAGCCGCCTGAAGGAAATCCTCAAACTCGTTAAAGAAATATCCAATCCAGATTGACGCTTCGCTGCCGTCGCAATAGCGCCAGCCTCACTTCGTGTGACGATCGACACTTTGGATTGCACACAGGGGGAAATCTTTACCTGCAAAAAACAGCCTCACCCGCGCCTTTCGCATTTGATTCAGGGGGCTGCCCCCGATAACATATTAATGATAAGTATGTTGCGATGTTTTTGGCCCTAAAAAATGGCCTTAGAGCCGTTTTTTGCCCCTGTTTTTTCGGTTTAAGAGGGAAAAAAGGGAAGGGTCAGGTCTAAAGGGAAGGGTCAAAAGGGAAGGGTCAGGTCTGGATATTAGACATTCAGCCGTCCCAAGGTCTCCGACAAAACAGCACTTGACTCAGCATCCAACCTCAGCCGCGTCTCACTTTATCAATGTCTAATGTCCAGACCTGACCCCGTTTCCTTTCACTCAAAGCCTTCGGCCCACCGCACTCCATAATGACACAATGTGCGCGTAGCGCTTTGTGCACAGATGCATGCACGGGTACCTTTTTTTCGACGAGCGATTACAGTATTCGGATTAAAAGATCCTGTCATCTGCGGGTCCGGATCATTTTTTTCATCTCTCGACCGGGTATGTTTTCTGGTTTCATCTAGGATGAACTGTGAGAGTTCGCCGAGGGTGATTGCGCCATCAGGATTGCCGGATTGATAGCCGTCTGCGTCGCCTTCAAATGCTTTCATGACGGCATAGGTGAACGGGTTGATAACCTGCCCCTCGATTCTTCTGGGATTAGAAAGTGAATCCGCGTTTTGGCTGGTGATGACCAGAAAATCGCGGTCGTTTTCTTTACGGTCCTGCAATTTTTGTTTGGTTGTTTCATTTGTGTTCAGATAGTCGGTCAGTTCCCCTGAATGACAGGCCATCGTGAGAACAACAACCGTCTTTGCGGGCAGGTCGAGCAGTTTTTCAGCGTACTCTTGCCATGTGAGAATGGGTGGTTGCGTGCGATCCGTCGGGTCGGGTCCGAGTCCCAGTCCGCCCGGGCGGTCGGGTCGGCTCTTTAGTCCGTGCGTGTGCGAGTAAATAAGTATCGTGTCGTTGCTGTTCAGTGTGTTGCCCCAGAACGTCAGGCGGTCTTGGACGCTTTTATAAGTCACAGTAAATGCTGAGCGCTTAATCGGTTCATCTGGATTCCCCACAGGTGTCTGAAGAAGGTGCTTTTCAAAACCCGGCTGCTCCATCAGGGCGCTGACAGACTGCACAGCATCATATCCGCGCTGTTGCATCAGCGCGGCATCGCTAGGTCTCGATTTATTGAATCCAAAAAAATAACAAGTGCCGGTGTCTGATGCGCACAGGGGCTCCGCAACAGAGATGAATTGCATGAAAGGAAGGCAGAGAAACAATCCATAAAGTTTTTTTTTCATAAACGGTCCTTTCTTTGAGAGTTGTGCGTTGTCATCAATGAACGTCCGCTAATCAGGTTTATTGCAGATAAATGACTTTTGATTGAAGATTTTAAAAGGTACCCGTGCATGCATCGATGCATAATCAATCATTCGAACCGTCCACGCCCTTACCTCTGAATCTCTCGTCTGCTCCATTCTCATGAGTGCTCGACTGGCCTTCGATGAAGGGAAGGGTCATGAAGGGAAGGGTCAGGTCTGGATATTAGACATTCAGCCGTCCCAAGGTCTCCGACAAAACAGCACTTGACTCAGCATCCAACCTCAGCCGCGTCTCACTTTATCAATGTCTAATGTCCAGACCTGACCCCGTTTCCTTCAGCTGGCCGGAATCAATCAGGTGCAAACGCGCGCAGAAGTCGGCCTAACCTTCGCGGCGGGACTGCGCTCGATTCTTCGGCAGGACCCCGACATTCTAATGATCGGGGAAATCCGTGACAGCGAAACCGCTTCGATCGCGGTGCAGGCCGCGCTGACCGGCCATCTGGTTTTGAGCACACTGCATACCAATGATGCCGCCGGCGCCATTGCGCGAATGGCCTATATGGGGATTGAGCCGTTTATGCTCTCCTCCTCGTTGGTGATGACACAGGCCCAGCGCCTTTATCGCAAGCTCTGCCCCTTCTGTAAGAAGGAGATGGAGCTACCCGTCGAAACGCTTCGCAACAACCACCTCAACCCCGAGCAGTTCGAAGGCGCCACTTTCTTCACAGCCAACGGGTGCCCAAAATGTGGAGGAATCGGCTATAAAGGCCGGGGCGCGATCATGGAAATTCTTCTGCTCGACGACGATATCAAGGCCTTGATTCTAAAAACGTCCGAAGCCACCGCCATCCGCCATCTCGCCATGGAGAAAGGCATGACAACCCTACGCGAAGTCGGCCTGAAAAAGGTGCGCGATGGCGTTACAACCATCGATGAAATCGTCCGTGTGACCAGCGAATAGAGGATAAATTGAATATCCAATAACCAACAAGGAATATCCAATGTCCAAAAACAGAAAATACGACTTGCAAGAAACCGACGAGCTAGTTGCCATCCTGTTTACGAGCATCGAAACTGCGAAGAAAAACAAGGAGCGATAGTCCTTCTCCCGCTGGAAATTGGATTTGAGTGTTGAATATTGGATATTAAAAAAGGCAGGAACCCGTTATGGCAAAACCCACTCCAAAGAAAAAAAGAAAAGGGGTCCGCGGCGCGGCGTCTATTCGCAAAAAGGAGCTCCCCATGTACACCCGGCAGCTCTCGGCCATGCTCTCGTCGGGCATGCCCCTCGTGCAATCCATTGTCGCACTGGAGGACCAAAGTAACTGCCAGGCCTTCTGTGATGTCCTAATAGCTGTTCGACAGAGAGTTGAAGGGGGCGCCATGTATTCGGAAGCGCTGGCCGAGTTCCCGCAGGTCTTCGACGAACTCTATGTCAACATGATGCGCGCGGGGGAAACCGGCGGAATGCTGGCCGAAACCTGCGACCGGGTGGCGGGCTTTCTCGAAGCCTCTAACCGCCTGATCAGCAAAGTGAAATCGGCCATGATGTATCCGACCGTGGTGATGATCGTGGCCGGGATTATTTCATCCCTGCTCATCATCTTCATTGTGCCGGTCTTTGCGGACATGTTTGGCGGCTTCGGACAGGGCCTCCCCGGCCCCACGCAAGTTCTGCTGGACATCAGTAATTTTATCACCACCTACTGGTATATTGTGCTGGCCGCCGTGGTGACCCTCACCTATGGCTTTCGGCGCTACGCGAGCACCGACAAGGGTTCATATGCAATCGATGCGGTTAAACTAAAGTTTCCATTGCTCGGCGAACTCACACAGAAAATTGCCGTCTCACGCTTTTCCTCCACGTTCGCACAGCTTCTGAGCAGCGGGGTTCCGATTATTCAGGCCATGAGCATCGTCGGTGTAGCCACCGGAAATAAGGTGGTGGGCGGTGCCATTCTCGACGCACGGGCGAATGTCGAAGAGGGGAACACACTCTCCGCAACACTCGAAGGAAATCCGGCGTTTCCTAAAATGCTCGTTCATATGCTTTCGGCGGGCGAACAAACCGGTAAAATTGAAGAGATGCTTGGCAAACTCGCCGATTTCTATCAGGAAGAAGTCGACACCATGCTCGACGGGTTGACCTCCCTGCTCGAACCTCTGCTCATGGTTTTTATCGGGGTCATCATCGGGGGGATTGTCATCTGTATGTTCCTGCCCATCTTTAAAATGTCTGAACTGGTTATGTAGCGAAAAACAACTCATGAAAAAAAGACCGCACGAATCCAACGAACGAGTCGTATCCTGGACCGCCATGATGGGAATGCTCGGAGGGCGCCTTCTGACCATCAGTAGCTTTCTGATTTTCCTCTCCTTTGTTTTTGAACAAGACGGGATTGCCTTCTACGCCTTCATTGCCTTCGCCTATATCATTACTATCCCCTACTCGCTATGGATGCGAAATCAGGATCGGATGCGACGCTTGGCCCCCTTACAATTCCTGGTGGATCTCGTCCTTGTCTCTGGGCTTGTCTACTTCGCGGGGGGGAAAGGCCACGACTTCCTCATTCTCCTTTACCCGCTGATTATTCTTTCGGCAGGAATCATCCTGCCGCTCAAACAGACCATCCAGATCACCGTGCTTTCCGTTGTTTCCTATGCCCTGGTCATCCTTCTAATGTCACAAAACATCCTGGTGGACTACTCCCCGAACGGTGCCTCTCAGGAACTAGTCACCACCTCGGGAGCCGTACTACTCCGGATTAGTATTTTTATTATTTTCGGTATCGCCAGCGCATACGTCTCGCGACGATGCGACTACATCAGCAAGAAAGAAAAGCAATTCCGCGAGATCACTCAGGTCATTTTTGAAAATGTAAAAACCGGCCTGCTCTTGCTCGATTCGGACGACAAAATTCTGACGGCCAACAACCGCGCTTGCGTCCTGCTCGGCCGCGATGAACCCGGCCTGCTCGACAAAAGCCTCTCCTCCATTCACCTCAAGCCGTCTGCATTGCAAGATTCAGACACCGCCCCGCGCGGAGCCTCCGACTACTTCCGCCGCTCCGACGGATCGGTTTTCCCCGTCAGCATCGAGGATGCACACCTCTCGTTGCCCGCAGAAGCCGTTCCACACGCACAAGCCAAAGCCAACACACTGATCAACACCCGCATTCTCAACTTTAACGACCTCTCCAACTTCCTGCGCCTACAGGGTCAGACCCGCCAGATCGAACGAATCAAGGCGGCGGCAAATATGGCCAAAGAAATGGCCCACCAAATTCGAACCCCGCTCACCGGGATCTCCGGGGCCGCGCAACTACTTCAGCTTAATCTACAAAAACCGGCCGTCAAAGAGATCGAAAATGAACGCGAAGAGATCTGCCAGCAAATCATCACGGAATCCGTCCGCATGGATAAAATTATTCAGAACTTCCTCGATTACGCAGAGTTTTCGCCCACAGAAATTCGAGATCTCATTCAGATGGACATCGATCAGGAAATGAAACCGCGCGTCTAGGAAAGAGGGATCCCGCCGTCGCTCTGCGAGCTTCCGCCTTCGAAAACTACGGCGGGATAAAATGGCGGGCAGGCAGGAGTTGAAGATCAGGGGGTCAACATCCAATACCCAACATCCAACGTCCAAAACATTTCCAAGGATTGGAAAAATGGGCTCTTCCCGGATGTGCGGATTTTTATCCGCAGATGGGAACGTCCGATAAGCGCAGATCCAAATTGGCTCTTCGTCATTTCGCGACCGTCATCGCCGAACGGCGACGGGTGGAACCGTCGAAAAGCCCGCACATTCCTTGGTGCCTCTTTGGGCGAAGTTTTTTATAAAATCGCGCGTGAAACGATCTGTGCTCATCTGCGCAATCTGCGGATAGCTTCTTAGCTTTCTTATAGACGAGAATTCTCGAAAATGATAATGTCCGCGTGTTTTTCATTAATAAGAAACGAGTGAACTATGCCGCGTATTCTGATTGTAGACGATGAGCCGACGATTCTAAACCTGCTCAACAAAATTCTTACAGGTCAGGGCTACGACACAACTCCGGCCAGCAATGGAGAAAAGGCACTCCAACTTCTTCAGACCGACGTGTTCGATCTGATGATTTCCGTCATCAACATGACTCCGATTAATGGAATGGAGCTGTTGGAAAAAGCGAGTGAATCCTATACAGACATGGGTGTGATCATGCTCACCGCATACGGCACCGTCGGCACCGCTGTCGAAGCCATGAAACAAGGGGCCTTCGACTACATCACGAAACCCTTCAAGCTGGACGAACTGGTTCTGACAGTTCAGCGCGCACTCAAATATCACAACGCCATCACCGAAAACAAAACGCTCAAAGCCCGGCTGGAACATCAGGAGCAGCTGGAAGGCATTGTGGCTGAAAGCCCTGGCATGCGTAAAGTTTGCGACATGGTTGAGCGCGTCGCCCCCACCAACACCACGGTACTCGTCTACGGCGAAAGCGGCACCGGAAAAGAATTGGTCGCCCATGCCCTCCACCGCTATAGCCCGCGCAAAGACAAAACCTTTATGGCGGTCAACTGCGCGGCCCTGCCCGCCCAATTGATGGAATCGGAAATGTTCGGACACGTCAAAGGCGCCTTCACTGGGGCCTCGGCTACAAAAATAGGTCTGTTTGAAGCCGCGCATGGCGGGACCCTGTTCCTCGACGAGATCAGTTCCATGCCTCTTGATATCCAATCCAAACTCCTCCGTGTGCTGCAGGATAAAAAAATCCGCAAAGTGGGCGGATCCGCCCATACTGAAGTCGATGTGCGCATCATCGCCGCCTCGAATGAACAACTCGAAAACCTCATCGAGCAGGATAAATTCCGCGAAGATCTCTATTACCGTCTCAGTGTCATCAGTATCGACATCCCGCCCCTGCGGAAGCGTCCAGAAGATATTCTTCCGCTCATCGACCATATCCTCCGCCGGGAAACCGGACCCCATGCCGAACTGCCCCTGCTGGATCGCGAAACACAGGAAATCATGGACAACTACAACTGGCCCGGCAATGTGCGGGAACTTGAAAATGCCATTCAGCACGCGCTCACGTTTGCGCAGGACGGAACCATTACCAAAGAAACGCTTCCCGCTAAAATCGTCGATACCGTCGAAGAAGGAATCCGCTCCGGTGTCATCACCAGCCGTCGGGAGCAGTTCAAAGGGAAGTCTCTCAAAGCATTCCTGCACGACAAAGAAAAAGAATTCCTGAAGCGAACCATCGAAAATGTGGCCGGAGACAAAGAAAAGGCGGCGGAAGAGATCGGGATCAGCCTTGCCACTCTCTACCGCAAACTCCCCAAAAAAAAGAACGAGGAATAGCACCGCATGTTACCTTTCACCACAACGTCTCGAAAATCACGAAGGCTCACGAAGCTTTTCTGGAAGGGTCTTCGTGTCCTTCGAGCCTTTGTGGTGAAATTCGTTCCGGTTGGGTTTTGGGTTGAGTTGCGGATCCCCACGCTAAATTCATTGGCAGACAAACTATTCCCCATTTTGAGAAAAACCTCAAAAATAAGAAACAACAACAACTTATCAACAGGCGTCTCTTGTATCTATTTACGGTTCAAATGTACGCCTTTATACCAGATAGAGTACATTGAGCTTTTAGCTTGAATTTATGGGAACAAATGCATGGCTTTTGGCACAATCCCTGCTTATACAGAGGGTCTTAATTAGCCTCGGCTCACAACACGAACGACGAAAGCACGAAACACAAGCCGAGAGATAAAAAGTAAAAAATAAATAAAAGGAAAATAAAATGAAAAGCAAAAAAGGTTTCACACTTGTCGAAGTCATGATCGTTGTTGCGATCATCGGCCTACTGGCCGCCATTGGTATCCCGTCCATCATGAACGCGCTGCAGAGCGCGGAAGCCAAAGCCAAAGACCGCAATGTTGCTTCGGTTTCAAAAGCTAAAGCCATGTTAATGCTTCCCAGCGCCATCCATGCCAGCGGCAGGGGTTACGCAGATGACGAAGACATGACCGACGCAGTAATCGTTGATATGTTTGACTGCATGCAGGGAACAGATGACATTGACGACCTAGAGGTTGGTGGCATTGCCATCGACCTTGGCGCTACCGTTGGTGATGTCGCTTCCTACCTTGACTAGCTAGGAACGCTAAAGACCCCGGGGGATTCCTCCGGGGTCTTTTTTATGGCAGACTAGATAGTCAATTCTTCGGTGGTCAGGAAATCTGATGCGACCCCAAGGATTGAGGTCATGGAAATACTAACCGCGTGATGGATATTGTAGCTGTTCGCCTGTGATGTAGCGATGGAACCCCTTGAGAGGAAAGCCACTTACTGACAAGGCGCGTATCCATCGGGTCACACGCACAAATAAATGGCTACAGTTTTCCTCAACCTTCTCTGAAGAAACGTAATGTTGAAACCCGATTCTTCAGAGCCGCCGCTCCGTAAACTGAATTTCCTACGCCCCGGAAAGCTAGCCTGATATTTTTCCAAGGTCCCTTGGACCTGAGGTATTCCGAACGTGCTTTTTGTATTCCCCGAAAGCGTAGCGATAGATAATTTTACCAAAGGTAAAATAACGACGGCAGGAGTGGTTCAAAAGAAGAGAGCGAAGCGAACGGCAACATCGCCGCGGGATCTCAGTCTTTTAGTCCTCGGCATCCCCAGAAATTCTCTCCTGAAGAAGACGCTGTCCCGCTTCTAAGTTGCGTTGCGTCCCAACATCTTCCGGCCGCACATGAAGCGCGCGCCTCGTATGCTCGATTCCCTCCTCAAAATCCCCCTGCAACAGCAATATCGCGCCCAGAGATTTATTTGCGTCAAAACGATCCGGATTCAACGCAAGGACCTCTCGCAACCGAGCCTTTCCCTCTTCAACCTTGCCGCGATCGAGCAAGACGACTCCGAGGTTGTACAGCGCCTGTTGGTCCTGCGGATCGATTTCCAAGGCTTGGAAAAAACAGGCCTCCGCCGCCGCTATCTCGCCCTCTTCATAGAGAACAGCCCCCAGATTGATGTACGCCATCGTGCTGCCATCGGTGGATTCCAACGATCGCGTCCAGAGCGTTAAATTGTTCCGCCAATATCCCGTCTGAACGAATGCTACGGTTGCGAATAGCAAAATAATCAAGGTTCCAAAGATTGGAAAAAAATCAGCCCTCCCGCGCGTTGGGGCGAAGCGGAAACATAATTTTCGGTAGAAAATAGTGATGAAGGAACAGTTCAACACGCTATATTTTCGCGAAAAGAATCTCCATTTCATCCTTCGTGTAAATTCGCGAGATTCGTGATCCCGACGTTCCAGGCTCAAAAGATCCCCATCTCCTCTTTCGCGCTCCTTTCGCGTATTTAGCGGGCAACTATCTCCTTCTTTTCTTCGGGTCATCGCGGTCAAAACGCCCCCAATTAGAATCAAAATTCCAATCATTGGAAGATAAACAAACCGGTCCGCCCGAGCGACCCCCAGAAACCGCAATGCACCGCTCACAGGAAGAAGCATCCCAACAAACCAGAGCCAACCGACGAGGAGAGATTTGTGGAATGTGGAATGTGGGACGTTGGATGCTATTGGAAAAACTTTTTTCACAGTCCCCCGAACAACGACCATGGTAATGGCGATCAACAGGAAGGCGGAGGCGATGACCGAAAGGATGGAATGCGGGGTTTCCGGATACGGCATCGCCAACCCGGTGGGCCAAACCATCTGCCGAAGATAGGTTGCATAGGATACCAACGCATTTCCGATCCGCCAGCTCCACTCCGGTTGCTGAACGGGCGATCCCCCTGAAAGTCGACTGCCCGCAAAAAACGGAATCACACAAAAGACCGCGGAAAGAAGGAAGAAGGGTATTTTTTCGACTACGAAAAAATAGCGTTGAAGGTGGGAGGGAAGAGGTGGAATGTGAGTGTCTTTCTTGCGCTCACCGTGTTCTTTCGCGGTTAAACATTCCCCTTCACTCGCACGGGCAGGCAGGATGCCTGCGACACACCCCTCCGTCCACCGTCCTCTGTCTTCCGTTCTCCCGCTGCTTCGCAACCTCCCAAGCGGCCAGTAGTCGAGAAGAAGCAAAACACAGGGAAGGGTCACCAGCATCGGCTTTGCCATCAACCCCGCCGCGAAGAGAACAAACACCAGTCCGTAAGAGAGAATTTCCGATTTCCGATTTCCGATTTCTGTTCCCCCACCTTCGACCTTTGCCCTTCGACTTTCGACTTTCCCTACATAACGAAAATAGGCATGCACGGTCAGCAGAAAGAAAACCCCGCTGAGCATATCTTTCCGGCCGGTGACCCATGCAACGGCTTCCACTTGTATGGGATGAATGGCAAAGATCGCCGCCAGAAATGCGCTACCCCAAAGCGATCCTGTCATTCGCCGGAGCAACAAAAAAAGAAGAACGACCGACAGACTATGCAACACAACATTGGTGAGATGAAACCCGGCGGGGTTCATACCGTACAATTCGGAGTCCACCATAAATGAAAGGACGGTCAGCGGATAATAGAAGGTGTCGCCAATCTGAGTCAGGGTTCGAACAACCCCCTCCCCTGTAACGCCATTGAGGACGATGGGATTTTCGTAAACGAAAATATTGTCGTCGCAGTTGATGAAATCAAACGTCAGCGTCTGCCCAAAAACAAACCAGACCATCAACACAAGGGCCAAACAAACCCCGATGGCTAGGCCGCGCCTTCCCTTTGGTGAAAGGAAATCCATTCTTTTTCCATTCATAACTGTCGTCTATCGAAATCGATCGAATCCGCAATCCCCTGCGCCATTACATCTTCATAGGTTTTAACCCATGTCTTTTCCGCATTATAGGCAGGCATGACCACGACGACTTTTTTGTTGTTTATCATGATGCGTATTACCGTCTCAAAATCACCCTGGCGTTTCGAGAATAATTCGACCAAGGTCCTCACTCAAAATTTCACTCCGCAGAGCCCTCTCATGCCCGATAAAACAACAGACGCCGGGTGTGTTACTACCGTCCAGGCCCCGGAGCAGGCCCAATCGTTTTTCAAAAACGAGAATGACAACAACGGTCTCGCTTGGACAGCCCTCTGTTTTTGTCATATTTGCGAATAATTACGCCGCAAAATATTCTCAGGCACGAGAATCGCTTTCTATCCTGGGCATGAAAACCAACCACCAGAAAAAGACCAGCTTCACACTGACAGAGATGATAGTTGTGATATAGAAAAAGCGAAGGGAATCCTTCAGCGGCCCTCCTCAATACACAGCCTCGGAAAAGGACTGGTTAACGGAGCGGACTTTACCGAAGAAGAACTCTTTGCCTGTTTGCGCTGGGTGAATGAAATAGACGATTTGAGCGTCGGCGGCGATCCAATCATTGTGGGAAACATCGGGGCGCAAGCTCACTACTCAGACAGTTCTGCCGCATCAAGCCCCTAGGTGCGAACGAACCATTTCCACCAGGAACAACAAAACTCATGGTGAAAAATATTCATAAAATATCATGCTGGGTTTCATGCTTCGGATTTGACAATGAGATGGTAGCGTAGATGCTTGAAATTGGTTTTGATCGAAAAACGATTCATAAGCGAACTGATAGCTGAACGGATGGAGATTATTATGAAAAACAAAGGGTTTACACTGGTTGAAGTTCTGGTCGTCGTTGCCATTCTCGGACTGTTGGCTGCCGTTGGGATTCCAGCACTCCTGAACGCGCGACAAGGTGCGGATACCAAGATCATGGAAATCAATGTCTCTACGGTCAATGCCGCCAAAGAGCAGTGGGCCATCATCAACAACAAAGCCCCGGGATCAAGCGTTGTCTGGGCTAATATTGAAGATTATATCGGCGCAGGAATTGATACGCTCGATGATTTCGATATTGGAGGAGTCTCCTTAACCATTAAGCGGGGTATCAATTTAACGCAAGTTGAGGTTTGATCACCCCAAGATGTTGT
>CAYYYX010000052.1:0-15072 GCA_964476065.1 uncultured Verrucomicrobiota bacterium
TATCGCGTGGCCTTTTTCATATCACAACTGTTGCAATAGCTGGTAGCCTGCGGGCGCTTTGTGTTCCAGTCTTTTGAGTCGAGGCCTGCCAATGTGGCGGTGAGTCCGCTATCAGTCAGGTGAATTTTAGGGGTTTTAACAAGTCGTTTGGCGGCGTTGCGATGCCATGCAGGGAGGCGGCGCACAAGGAAGAGCCGTTCCAGAATGAGAAGGTAGTCTTCGACGGTTCCTCGGTAGAGGCCGAGTTCCTGTGCCAGACCGCTCATGTTGAGTAGGGCTGCGGGATGAAGCGCAAGCCGCTCGAGAAGTCGGGCGAGTTGGTGACTGTCCCGTACACGGGCGATGTCGTGAATGTCGCGTTCAATGATGGATTTGAGGTAGTGACGATGCCACTGACGCGCCCGTTGCGGGGCGCGGGTGAGCGGTTCAGGGTAGCCGCCCCGCACCAGACGTTCCGAGAGGTCAAGAGGGTTTGTCGAATCGGCTCCTATGATTTCAGACCGGAATCCTTCCTCGAGAAAGGTTTGCAAAAATGTTCCTTTATTGCGCTCTTTCTCTGCTTCGGTAAATGGGTGCAGGTATACCGCTTCCATGCGACCTGCCAACGATTCACTGACGGTTGGGAGGAGGAGGAGGTTGGCTGATCCGGTGAGTAGAAACCGGCCGGGCTGGCGGTTTTGATCGATTGCATATTTGATAGCCGGAAGTAGTTCCGGAACCCGTTGTATTTCATCGATAGTGACGAGCTCGGGAAGGGCGTTCACAAATCCGGATGGGTCGGAAGAGGCCGTTCTGAAATACGGGTCTTCATCCAGGCTGATGTAGGTGCGGCCCGCCGGAAGTTGCCGAGCCAGTGTAGTCTTTCCGCACTGGCGAGGCCCGAGCAGGCAAACGACCGGCGTGTCGGAAAGCGCGGTTTCCAGTGCCGGTTTGAGGGCCCGACCATAGAGTTTTTTTGTTCCGTCCATTTGTTGGTTATAATAGCGTCCAATTGCTGGGTATCAACCCGTCTTGTTGACGGTTTTATTCTCGTCTTTTCTATTAATTTCCGGCGAGCTCGGCGAGAATGTTTTCGATCCACTCCTCTTTTTTGGCCTGCATCATCGGGCTGGGATGCGCGGTGAGGATGGGGTTGTTCTCCGAAGGAATGGTGACGATCTTTTCGCCCTCGATGCAACTGAGGCATTGTGTTGCCAGCGGGATGAGTCCGGCGTCTTGACCCCATCCGAGAATGAACGGTGCGCCGGGTTTGCGTTTCAACATCTGCTCGCGCTCATTTTTCCGAACCTTGGAAAACAGGCTGTGCGTCCCGCCTGCCCCGCCAGAGGCCTTGGGGCCACCTTCGATGCCGTCCAGAGCTTTGGTGCGGGCGATAAAGCTTGGACTCTTCGGGTCGCGGATGTCGGAGATGTTGAGAATGCGGATGTGTTTCCAATGTTTGGAAACCATAATGCGCATCAGCTGATACTGCGTGTTGTCCGGCTGGGTCAGCACCAACGGTTTTTTGAAACCGGAGGGCAGGGGCATCGTGAGCAGGCTGTGGGTGTCGCCGTCCTCAATCGGACGCGACGAGCCGGGGTTCATCATAATCACCACCGCGTCGGGCAGGCATTCTTCTTTCACAGTTAAGCAACTGTGAGAGCTTTCGGAAACACTGAACAGATCGTCGGGATCGGTTCCCGCACCGACCGCTTCGCGCGGAAGCGAGGTGATCTCCAGCATGCTCCGGCAAAGCAGGGGGTCGACCCCTTCGATGTTCAGCCGATAAAAATGGCCGTAACAACGGAACGTCTTCTTCAGTTCGGCAGCATATAGGAATTCGCTCATGGCCGCTGATTTAAACATCCCCAGCCGCGAATCTTAATTCAAATCTCATTCTTAATCTAAATCTCGTTTGGGATCGTTTGGTTCGCTATAAGGGGGTACATGAAAACAAAGTTAAATGAGTGGGGCTTCCCCATTGACCGAATGTTCCTCGCGGCCGGACCCTGCAGCGCGGAGAGTCGCGAACAGGTTCTTGAGTGCGCCAAAGCGCTGTCTGCGGGCGGCGTGAGTTTCTTGCGGGCGGGCATCTGGAAGCCGCGCACCCGTCCGGGTTCGTTCGAGGGCGTCGGCCTTAAAGGACTGGCGTGGATGGATCAGGCCCGTGCCGAAACCGGACTGAAAATAGGCACCGAAGTCGCCGAGGCCGCTCATGTCGAAGCCTGTCTGGAATACGGGCTGGATATTCTATGGGTCGGCGCTCGGACATCGACCAACCCCTTCTCTGTGCAGGCAATTGCCGATGCTTTGCGCGGAACCGATATTCCCGTCCTTGTTAAAAACCCGATGAATGCCGACGTCGGCCTCTGGATGGGTGCCATTGAACGGCTTGCCAATGCCGGGCTGACAAGACTGGGTGCGATTCATCGCGGCTTCAGTTCCGAACTCGAAATGCGCTATCGCAACGTCCCCAACTGGAAAGTGCCGATTGAACTCAAGCGCCGCATGCCGGAACTTCCGATGATCTGTGATCCCAGCCATATCTGCGGCAAGCGCGACCTCATCCCCGCCGTTGCGCAGGAAGCACTCGACCTGCTGTTCGACGGACTGATGCTTGAGGTGCACCCTGATCCCTCGGTCGCTCTCAGTGATGCGGAGCAGCAGTTCACCCCCGAACAGTTCTTCGATCTGGTCGGAAAACTCAAGCTGTCGCACGAGCAGAGCGATAGCGCCGCTTTCGCCGCCCGCATGAGTGAGCTGCGCGAAACCGTGGACGGGCTCGACAGCCAGCTTCTCGAAGTGCTCAGCCAGCGCATGAACATTGTTCGCAAAATGGGTGCGCTGAAAACCGAGCAGAACGTCTCCACCTTCCAACCGCACCGCTGGCAGGAGATTGTCGCCGACCGCATCGCAAAAGGAACCGGGCTCGACCTCTCCGAAGACTTCGTCCTGCAACTCATGCAGTCCATCCACGAAGAAGCCATTCGCCAGCAGGAAATCCGCCGAGTCGACGGCGCGGAATAATTCCATTTTCCAATGTTTGGAGAAATTGGTGGGTGAAGGCTCCTTGTCCCGCCACCCGCCCGCAACGCTGGAGCGTAGCGACGGCGGGCAGGTAGCCTTTAGCGACGGCGGAAGACTTCCTCCAAATATGGGAAGCTTCGTCGCCAGAGGCCTCTGCCTTTGATAGCTACGGCATGATAAGATGGAGGTCAGGAAACACTAGGATTCCTGCGGAAAAGTGGAAGTCAGCAGGTGAGTTTGGATAAAAAGGAAATTGCATAGTAGTTTGCTCACCTTTAGAATATGGGCAGATAAATTGGAAGGTGGATGCAATGGAAAACGAAGAGTCTGAAATTCCCGACCTTGAAAAACAGGACTGGCTGGCCTCTCTCGATGAATTGCTGGCTAGCGCCGGACCAGAGCGGGTCAAAGATATTCTGCACGACCTGCAGGTGAGGGCGCATCGCTTAGGTGTTCGGCTTCCGTTCTCCGCCAACACGCCTTATATCAATACCATTCCCCGCGCCGATCAGGCCGTCTATCCCGGCGACCGCGAAATGGAGCGGCGAATCAAAAGTCTGATCCGCTGGAACGCCATGGCGATGGTGGTACGCGCGAACCGCGAAGAAGACGGGATTGGTGGACATATCTCCACCTATCAGTCGATCGCCACTCTTTACGAAGTAGGGTTCAACCACTTCTTCCGCGGCCAGACCGATTCTTTTCCCGGAGACCTCGTCTACTTCCAGGGCCACTCTTCGCCCGGCGTCTATGCGCGCGCCTTTCTCGAAGGAAGACTTTCCGTCGACCGCATGTCGAACTTCCGCCACGAGCTACACGACACCCCCGGACTCTCTTCGTATCCCCATCCGTGGCTCATGCCCGACTTCTGGCAGTTCCCGACTGTCTCGATGGGGCTTGGTCCGATCACCGCCATTTATCACGCCCGTTTCATTCACTATTTGGAAGACCGTGGCCTGCGTGAGCCGGCTGGCCAGCGCGTCTGGGCCTTCCTCGGCGACGGCGAAACCGACGAACCCGAAACGCTCGGGGCGATCACATTGGCTGCTCGTGAAAAACTCGACAACCTCACCTTTGTCGTCAACTGCAACCTCCAGCGGCTCGATGGCCCAGTGCGCGGGAACGGAAAAATAATTCAGGAACTCGAAGCCGCCTTCCGCGGTGCGGGTTGGAATGTCATCAAAGTGGTCTGGGGCAATGACTGGGATCCGCTTCTTGAGAACGACGATACGGGCGCACTCACCCGTCGCCTTGGCGAAATTGTGGATGGGCAGTATCAGAAATTCACTGTCGAAGAGGCCTCCTACATTCGCGAAAAGATTTTCGGCGACGATCCCGAACTTCAGAAAATTAGTGAGCAACTTTCGGATAGCGATCTCAAACGGATCCGCCGCGGCGGTCACGACCCGGAAAAAGTCTACACCGCGTATAAAGCCGCCACCGAAATGAAAGGCCGCCCCACCGTCGTCCTCGCCAAAACGGTCAAAGGCTACGGCCTCGGCGCCGCGGGCGAAGGGCAAAACATCACCCACTCGCAGAAAAAACTCGGCGAAGAGTCCCTCCGGGAATTCCGCACCCGCTTCGGAATTCCAATTTCGGATGAGGATCTCAACGAGGTTCCGTTCTATCGACCGGCAGAAGACTCTCCGGAAATGAAATACTTGAAGGAACGCCGTGGCGCGCTCGGCGGACATGTGCCCGCTCGCCGCACCGATTTTGAGCCGCTTGAAATGCCCGCCGACAAAATCTTTCAGGAATTCGACGGCGGCTCCGACCGACCGGTTTCCACCACCATGGTCTTTGTCCGTCTGCTCGGAAAAATTCTGAAGGATTCCAACATCGGAAAACTCATTGTGCCGATTGTCCCTGACGAAGCGCGTACCTTTGGGATGGACGCGTTGTTCCGCCAGTGCGGCATCTACTCCCACGCGGGTCAGCTCTACGAACCGGTCGATGCCGACAACCTTCTGTACTACAAAGAAGCCAAGGACGGGCAGATTCTCGAAGAGGGAATCACCGAAGCGGGCGGGTTCTCCTCGTTCCTCGCCGCCGGAACCGCCTATGCCAACCACGGCATCAACACCATTCCGTTCTTCATCTACTACTCCATGTTCGGTTTCCAGCGCATCGCCGATTTGGCGTGGCTAGCGGGCGACGCCCGTTGTAAAGGCTTCCTCCTGGGGGCCACTGCCGGACGCACCACGCTCGCCGGCGAAGGCCTTCAGCATCAGGATGGACAGAGTCACATCACCGCATTGACCATTCCCAACCTGATCGCCTACGACCCCGCCTTTGCCTACGAACTGGCGGCCATCATTAAAGATGGGATCCGTCGTATGTATGTGGACAATGAACAGGTCTACTACTACATCAGCGTCATGAACGAAAACTACGAGCAGCCCGCCATGCCGGAAGGCGCGGAAGAGGGCATCCTCAAAGGAATGTATAAGTTCCAAGGTTCGGAAAAAGCGCAGGCCCAGATTCTGGGGTCCGGAGCGATTTTGACTGAAGCCATTCAAGCCGCCGACCTGCTCAAAAAAGACTACGGGGTTGAAACCAACGTCTGGTCGGTCACTAGCTACAAAAACCTGTTGAACGACGCACTTGATGCAGATCGCGAAAAAAGCCGAAACGGCAATGTGGTGAAACCCTATGTTTTCCAATGTTTGGAAAACGAGACGGGGCCGGTCATCGCCGCGTCCGACTACATGAAAGTGCTTCCGGCCTCCATCGCCAACTGGGTGCCCGGCGAACTCGTTCCGCTCGGCACCGACGGCTATGGCCGCAGTGACGGGCGCGACGCGCTCCGCGCACACTTTGAGGTCGATGCCAAAAGCATCGCGCACGCCGTACTCGTTTCGCTGGGCATGGATGCCTCGAAACTGGGATTGCCCACAGACAAACCGAACCCGGTAGGAGAATAATCATGGCCACCGAATTTAAACTTCCTGAACTGGGCGAAAATATTGAAGCGGGCGACATCACCAATCTGCTTGTCAGCGTCGGCGACAGCGTTGTTGCGGGACAATCCGTATTCGAAATTGAAGCGGGCAAAGCCACCATGGAAATCCCGTCGCCGTTGACCGGAACCGTTTCCGCATTGCATGTGGCACAGGGCGACAGCGCATCCGTTGGTCAGCTCGTTATGGAATTGACGGTTGACGATTTACAATTGGCAGATTCAGCTCCAGAACCTGTCGTTGAAGAGTCGGCTCCTGTTGTTGAGGACGCACCAGCGCTTGTTGTTGAAAAAAAATCTGTTCCTGTACCAGCACCTGAGCCGATTGCTCCAATCGAAAATCATCAATCGTTAATCGACAATTCGGGAGCGACGAAGGCGCTTTCGGTTTCCGCGGCTCCTGCCGTTCGTCGTTTGGCGCGAGAACTGGGGGTCGATATTCACCGAGTTCCGCCGACCGGTCCAGCCGGCTACATCACGGCCGACGATGTGAAAATCTTTGCGAAAGAATCGCTCGAAGGAGCCCCGTCCACCGGGACGACGCGGGTCGAAAAAATGTCGGCCATCCGCAAAGCCACCATGAAACATATGTCGCACTGTTGGGCCACCATCCCGCATGTCACCCAGCATGACACCGCCGACATTACCCAGCTCGAAGAGCTCCGCAAACGCTTCGCTCCCAAAGCAGAGGCCGTGGGCGCCAAGCTCACCATGACCGCGATGATCATCAAAGTGATCGCCTCCGCGCTCAAAGTGCATCCAAAATTCAACTGCACCATTGATCCCGAGAAGACCGAAATTATCTATAAAGATTTCTACAACATCGGCATCGCCATGGATACGCCCAAAGGGCTGCTCGTCCCCGTCATCGCGGACGGCGACAAAAAGAACATGGTCGAACTGGCGCAGGAACTGGGTGCGCTGGCCGCAAAGGCGCGCAACGGAAAATTGACGGCGGCCGATCTCAAAGGCGGAACCTTTACCTTCACTAACCTCGGTGGAATCGGTGGGTCGTTCTTTACCCCGATCGTCAACTCCCCCGAAGTGGCAATCCTCGGTACGGGCCGTGCCTATTGGGAGCCCGGCATCGAAGATGGGCAGAAACACTTCCGTTTGCCGCTCTCGCTCTCCTACGACCACCGCATCATCGACGGCGCCGACGGCGCCCGCTTCCTCAAGTGGATCGTCGACGCCATGGAGGAGCCGCTCCTCCTCTCCCTCGAAGGGTAGGCTGCGACGATTTTCATCGGCACAAAGGACCGTCTTTCGCGAGGCGGTCTTTTTCGTTTGAAGCGGAATGTGTAGACGCGACGTCCTCGTCGCGTTGCTTTAGTTCGGCTGAACGCGACGGGGACGTCGCGTCTACATTAAACCGCCTCGCAACCGGATCATTTCGGTACATATATCACTATGTGATATATCGCAATACGATATATGCATCCTCAAGGAATGAGTTCCAAGTGTTGGAAAACTCAATTTTCCTCAAGCCTACGGCCTCAGGTCTAACGCCTTATTCCCCGCCTTCGCAGAGGCGGTAGAGGGCGAGGAGTTCGTTGGGGTCGATGCGGTAGGCGGAGCCGAGGCCTTCGAAGAAGCCGTGGGCGGAAATCAGGTGAGCATCGAGCGGGGTAAATTTCAATAGGTCTTCGCCGTCGGCGTCTTTGACGGTGATGATGGCTTTGTGGCAGGAGGTGCCGCAGGCAAAGGGGCAGGAGATCTGTCCGAGGGTTTCGTCGGAGCGGACGCTGATTTTTCCGTCGTACATGGGGACGCGGCTTTCCCATCCGCCGTCGCCGGTGACGTGTAGTTTTTCCAGAAAGTCGCCGAGCTGTTCAACGGTAAAGCCTTCGGCTTCGACGACGCCGGTGTCGGCGGCGACGATGTCGGCGATCGGTCGGTTATCGGTTCCAAGGAAGCCTTCGACGGAGATGTGTCCGGGTTCGAGGCGTTCGCGGATGGGCTGGTCAGCAGGATTTTCTTTCATAGCTTTGCTCCCGGTGTTTTATGTAGGGCAAGCGTCCCGCTTGCTTAAACGAGCGAGATGCTCGTTCTACTTTCTGATTAAAATTTGTCGTAGGCGATGGCGTCGTTGGGCATGCCGTTGGCGGTGAGCGCGGCGATGGAGGCGTCGATCATTCCAGGGGAGCCACAGAGGTAGGCTTCCATCTGGGTGAGGTCGGGGCAGAGACGTTTCATGACGTCGGTGACGAGTCCGGTTTCGCCTTCCCAGTTGTCTTCGGGGAAGGCCTCGCTGAGGCAAGGGACGAATCTAAAGTTGGGCAGTACTTTTTCAAAGGCGGCCATTTGCTCGAGGCAGATGAGGTCGCGTTTGGCGCGGGCACCGAAGAAGTAGGTGACGTTGCGGGTGATGCCTTCGTTTTTGATGTGGGCGAGCATGCTGAGGAACGGAGCCATGCCGGAGCCGCCTGCGATGAAGATCATGTCTTTATCGGTGTCGGAGAGGAAGAAGTCGCCATAGGGGCCATTGAGGGTAACGGCCTGTTTTTCTTTCATGTGCTCGAAGACGTAGGTGGTGCAGATGCCGCTGGGGACGAGACGGATGCAGAGATCGACGTGGGTTTTGTCGAGCGGGTCGGTGGCGATGGAATAGGCGCGGTAGACCGGTTCGGGCGTCTTTTTGTATTTCGGGGTTTCGATCTGCATGTACTGGCCGGGGATGATGTTGACTTCGTCGCCGGCGGGCAGGGCGATACGTAGGAGTTTGATGTCGTGGTTGAGGTCGGTGATGGATTCGACCTTTCCTTTGTACTCGCAGATGTTGAAGAGCTCTTCGGGAATTTCGAGTTCCATGTCTTCATGGACTTTGAGCTGACAGCAGAGCCGGACGTTGTCTTTTATCTCGTCGGCGGTGAGGTGCGGCTCTTCGGTCGGCAGGACGGGCGGGCCGCCGGCAGTGACTTTGAGTTTGCACAGTCCGCAGCTTCCCTGTCCGCCGCAGGCGGAGGGGATAAAGAGTCCGGCGGAGTTGAGCGAGCCGAGCAGCGTGTCGCCCCCTTCAACCTCTTCTTCGCGCGCGCCTTTGTTGATGATGAGTTTGCAGATGCCGTAGTCATTGAGATAGCGGTCCGCAATCACCAATAGGACGGCGAGTACTCCGCAGATGGCAACCAAACTTCCGACAGCTATAAAAAAGGTAGTCATGATGTCCTCACAAAGTTGTTCGTCCAGAAACTTGAAACTTGAAATTGGAAACGTGAGACGGGGGATTTGATCTATCTAACGGGTCACTTTCTAGTTTCAGGTTTCTCATTTCAAATTTCGATGTTTACTTAATCATTCCGCTGAAGGCGACGAAGGCGAGGGCGATGATGCCCGAAATAATGAGGGTGATGCCCGCCCCGCGTAGACCCGGTGGAATCTTGTCTTCTTTGATCTGCTCGCGAATCCCCGCCATGAGCACGATGGCCAGTAACCAGCCGATTCCACTGCCGAGCCCGAAGATGAGCGATTCCCAGAAGCCGAAGCCCTGTTTGTTGAGCATGAACAGCGAGACCCCGAGGATGGCGCAGTTGACGGTGATCAGCGGCAGAAAGATGCCGAGCGAAAAGTAGAGCGAGGGCGAAAACCGTTCGATGATCATTTCCACCAATTGCACGAACGCGGCAATGACGACGATGAAGACGATGTATTCAAGGAATACAATGTCCAGCGGCACCATGACGTAGGTGTGCAATAGATAGTTGATGGCGGCGGTGAAGGTGGTGACGAAGACGACGGCGAAGCCGAGGCCGACGCTGGTTTTCATCTGGCGGGAAATCGCCAAAAACGAACACATGCCGAGGAAGCGGGCCAGTAGAATGTTTTCGGTGAAGGCGGCCGCCAGAAAGATGACGAGCAGGTGCGCCAGCACGTTCGGTTCGCTTACAACAGGTTGAAGGGCGGCTAAAATCATTTCTTGTCTCCCTGTTTCTTAAGCACGTAGGAATTTCCAAACCACGCCATGAGCGCCAGCATGAAAAAGGCCCCGGGCGGCATGACCATGATGGTCCACTGATACCACCAAATTTCTTTGCCCGGCAGCTCATAGCCCATCAGCGTTCCGAAGCCGAGGGCTTCCCGGAAAAAGGCGATGGCGATGAGAATGATGCTGTAGCCGAGTCCTGCGCCAATGCCGTCGAGCAACGAGGGCCAGGCCGGGTTTTTCGAGGCGAACGCTTCCGCGCGGCCCATGATGATGCAGTTGGTAATGATGAGCCCGACATACGGGCCGATGGTTTTGTGAATGTCAGGGAACTGCGCGCGGATGAACGTGTCCACGATAATCACATACGCCGCGATGATGAGCACCTGCACCATCATGCGCACCTGTTTGGGGATATAGTTCCGGAGCAGAGAGATGGTCAGGCTCGATAGCCCGGCGGTGAAGACGAGCCCGCCGCACATCAGCAATGTATTTTTGAGCAGGTTGGTGACGGCCAGCGTTGAGCAGATGCCGAGCATCTGACGGAAGACCGGGTTTTCGTTCCAAAGGTTGGAAATCAGCGCTTTACCGCCAGCTGTATCTTTAAAACTCATAGTGCTCTCCAAGAATGTAGAGCAAGCGTCCTCGCTTGCTTTATGCCTCTGGCAGGATTTGCCGTGGTGGGAAACGAGCGAGACGCTCGTTCTACTTTGAAATATCCATTCGCGGTCATTTACGGTTTAACTCATTTCGGTTTTGGACACAGCGTCCGAATTCGGCGACGGCGGCGTTGAGCATGCGCTCCATGGCCAGCGAGGTTTGCGTTGCTCCCGTGATGGCGTCAAAGGTTCGTCCGTACTGCTTGGTTCCCGGCTCGGGTTGGCTTCCTGCGGTGCCCATATAAATATAGTTGTTGCCCGGCGCGGGTGCGGTGATGTCCAGCCCGTCCGCGAACGGTTTTACAAAGAAGGGTTCTTCGATGCGTGCTCCGAGGCCTGGGGTTTCAACCTGGGTGATCACTTTGAGGCCGACGGTTTTCTTTAGCGTGGAGTCGACGGCGATGTAGCCGCTGATTTTGTCCCAGAAGCCAATGCCGGAAAAGGGGAAGCCATAGGCGACCAGCTCGGTTTGCTTCGCATCGGCGTAGGCCTTGAGCAAAGAAATCGTGGTTCCGGTCTGCGGGTCGGTGAGGGTTTCGCGTTGATCAATCTGTGTTTGAACAATCTCGTTGATCTCTTCTTTCGAGAGCGTTTTCACGTCGCCGAGACCGAAGAGCTCAACGAGCGCCTTCTGTTCAATAAAGCGTTTGTTTTTGGCCACCGTTTCGCGGGAACTTAAATTCAAGCCGGTGACACCTGCACCGTAGAGCGCGGCGATAACGACCATAAAGAGAACTGTTTTGACCCGTTTCATCAGGCCTCTACTTTCTGTTTGGCGGCGGCTGCTTTCGCCTTTTGTTTTTTGACGCGTGCTTTGTAGATCATCTCCAGCGTGGGGGCCAAGGTGTTGCCGAGCAGGATGGCGAAGGCCACCGCGCCCGTAAAGACCGCTTTCCAGCGCAGGAAGACAATCATGAGCCCGATGAAGATTCCGTAGATCCACTGTGCCTTTTTATTATTCGGCGCGGTGATCGGGTCGGTGACCATAAAGAAGGCGGCGTAGAGCATGGCGCCGGAGCAGAGCGTCCAGAGCACAGGCGGTACCGAGTCGCCCCCCGGCAGGAGGCGGAAGATGACGGTCGCGGCGATCGCGCCGATCAGCGTGCTGACGGTGAGACGCCACTGAGCGGTTTTGGTGTAGAGCAGATAGCCGCCGCCGAGCAGGACGAGTAGGGCGGAGACTTCGCCGATGGATCCGGCGACCAGCGCGCGTTGTACGCCATCGGCGCCGGTGAAGAGTTCGCCAATGTTGCCGGTGATCAGATCCCAGAGGCTGGTTTCGTAGCCGAAGTCGCGGCGTGACCACATGGGTGTTGCCGCCGAGACCGCATCGACCCCATCGAGCTGGATGCGCGCACCCCAGCGGGCGAACCCTGCGGGGATGCCGTTCCAGACGGGTGTAAACTGGTTGGTCATATCGGTTGGAAAGCAGACATACAGGAAGCCGCGGCCGACGATGGCCGGATTAAAGACATTGCGGGGAAATCCGCCGAAGACCTCTTTGCCGAACAGGATGGCGACGAACATGCCGACACCGGCCTGCCAGAAAGGAATGGTTGGCGGCATGGAGAGTCCGAGCAAAAGCGCGGTGACAAAGACCGCTTCGCTGACGGTGTCGTTGCGCTTTTTGGACATCATATATTCTGTGGCCACCCCGACCAAAGCCACCCAGACAACCATCGCTAGCGAGCGCCAACCAAAGAAATAGATGGCTCCGACCAGTGCAGGCATCAGGGCAATCATCACCTTGCGCATCATGGCTTGTTTCTTTAGCCAAGGCTTTTTCTTTTTGGGGGGTGCGGTAGGCATAGTTGAAGCTCTCCGTTTATGAGTGGCAGGCGCATCCGTTCTCATGCGGCCAGGTTGCGCTAAGTCCCTTTCCAAAAAGGGAGGGATCGTAATCCATGGAAGAACTGCGGAAGCGATCCGCAATCTCTGGGTTCAGATAAAAGGTCAGTCCGCTGTGTTCGAAGGTTTCCTGATCAGGGCGCGCCTGTTCGACAGGATTCAGAATGGGGGTGCTTCCGCGACAGGTGCCGATGTAGCCTTCCACCGAAAAACCGGCAGCTTCTTTAGGCAAGAGATGCACTAATCGTTTTTCAGCTGATTCCGATAAATTCATAAGCCACCTTTTATACCCGAGTGGATTTGTCATGAAAAGCGCAATTAGTAAAAACAACTCTTCTTTTAACAGGAACAACCCTTTTTCCAATGCTTGGAAGCCTCGGCCTGTCCGCCGACGCGGAGCGAGGCTTGAGCTTGCGAAAGCAGTGACTAAAAGGAACGGCAACCCTTGGCGAAGGCCGGAAGCTACGGCAGGCATATGTTTTTTCCGCTCCCTTTCGGAATACATCAGGTCCGAACCTTGGAAAAATTAGACGAACGGTTTGAGCGCTATTTCGATGGCGGCGCGTTTTTCGGCGAGAAGCTTTTCATCTTTGGCTTCGATAACGAGGCGCAGATAAGACTCCGTGTTGGACGTGCGCACATTGAACCACCAGTTGGCGAATTCGACGCGTACGCCGTCGAAGTCGTGAATCGCTTCGGGTTTTTCGTCGGCAGTGAATTTTGAAACGAGCGCGGCGATGGCGCCGTCCTTATCCTCGATGTGAAAGTTGAGTTCGCCGGAGTTGGCGTATCGCATGAGGCCGTCGATGCAGCTGGAGAAGGGTTTGCCGTCCGCTTTCAGTTTGGCTGCAACGCTGAGGACGATCAGGGCGGTCAGAATTCCGGAGTCGCAGTTAAAGAAGTCGCGGAAGTAGTAATGGCCCGCCAGCTCGCCGCCGACAATGCATCCGAGTTCGCGCATTTTCATTTTGGCGAACGAGTGACCGACTTTCCACATGTGCGGCTCGCCGCCCAGTTCGATAATCCGTTCAGTGACGGCTTTGGAGGTGCGGATGTCGTGCAGGACGCGGCCTTTTTCTTCGGCGAGATAATATTCGGCAAGCACGCCAGTGATCAGGTCGGGCTGAACGAAGCGGCCCTGTTCGTCGACGAACATGACGCGGTCAGCATCGCCGTCAAAGATGAGGCCGATGTCGAGTCGGTTGTGAGTTACAAGCTGTTTGAGTTCGGCGCAGTTTTTCTCTTCGAGCGGATTGGGCGGATGGTTGGGGAATGTGCCGTCGATTTCGTCGTAGATGTACTTGGGTTTGGTTCCGAGCAGATCTTTGATGAGCAGGCCGGCCATGCCGTTGGAGCAGTCGACCCCGATTTTCAGTTTGGAAAGATCGGGCAGATATTGCCGCAGAAAATCAAGATAGTCGCCGCGCACATCGATTTTGGAAACGGTTCCGGGTTTGTCGGCAGGAACGATCTCACCGGTTGCGCACATTTGTTCCAAGTCGGAGAGGCCGGTGGAGTAGTCGACGGGCAGGGCTCCGGTCTTGCAGACCTTGATGCCGTTGTATTCCGGCGGGTTGTGCGAGGCGGTAATCATCACAGCGGCATCAAAGCCCATCGTAGCCGTTGAAAAATAGATGGTTGGCGTTGTGCACTGTCCGATCGAAACCACGTCCGCGCCGCTGGCAATGACCCCCTCGCAAAATGCTTCGAACACTTCGGGCGAGCTGGCGCGGTCATCGCGCCCGACTAAAACGGACTTCGCATTCAACAGTTTCGGCAGGAAGAATCCGATTTTCCAAACATCGGAAGAATCAAAGTCGCCCCGAATAAGTCGAGGGCGCTCTCGATACTTCGGAGCGCGTCCATAGACCCCGCGGATATCATATGCCTTAAATGCATTCATAGAGGACAGTTATAAGTTCTCCGTTATCGGTTATCAGTAAAAACCGCTTTAAAAAATAGATGCCTGCGCTTTTACGCGAAACCATACCTTGCAATGTATGGTTCAGTATCGAGAGGCTTGAATAATTACTTTCGATAGCGCTGATGCCAGATGACCCGCTGGTTTTGCGTTGTGATATCGACTGTCCTTGAAGACAACATAACCCCGTGCCTCCAGTTTCCGAATATGCCGGGCGACGGCGGAAGAGGACATTCGCGACTTTTGAACCAATTCTTCGACAGAGGAGGGGGCTGTCGCAATTCGCTGAATCAGCTCAATACGCCGCTGGTGAGTACATCCCGTTGCCTGCCGGATGATGGACGGATACGGAATTCCAACGGAAAGGCTTTTCTTTAATGCGGCCTGCAACGGAAGGATGTGCGGCGGCGCATATTCTGATCCGAAGCTGTAGTGAACCGTCAAACCGGTCCGGTGTGCGGAAATCAGATACTCATCGCACAAACGTTTCAGTTGTATGCTGGTCGCTGAAGGGGTAAGTCCAATCTCCGCGGCTAGATCTTTAACGCATTGCGAGGGGTCTTTTAGAATCAGTTGCAGAAGATGAAGGCGGTTCTCATTTGCAATCACACGACACGTCGTCCAGAGCCAGTATATTGAATTTCCCATAGGTATATCTCCTTGCAGAAAACCATACCTTGCAAGGTATGGTTTAATCAATAAGAGAAAGTAACAGGCCAGACTGTTTCAGCTGACTTTGATCCAGAAGAAGCTGGGT
>CAYYYX010000053.1:0-15018 GCA_964476065.1 uncultured Verrucomicrobiota bacterium
TACACGTGTGACATCGCCTGTGGCAAGTAGAAAATGAGACCAGTTCCGAGAATCCATTGAAGGGTATGATTTCCTGCCCTTGGGTATGGTGCTGATTGGCAACTCCCTTGGTAACGGAGGGCATCAAGGTCTGAACCGAAGTATTTTTCTAAATGTTCGACTGCTTCCGCACATCCGTACTGCAATGTAGACGAAACTTCCAGCTTCGTTTTGCCCAGACGGACTGCTTTGCATATTCAACGAAGCCTACAGCGCCAGCTGAACGCGAAAGAACCGGCTGGTGTATGTGGCTGGGACAATCCACTCGACGGACTGGTCGGTGTTGGTCCAGGACGCCTGATCCAGCGACTCCTGAAGGGTTGCCATGAAAGCAATACTTACTCCACTACCGCCCTCTGCGGAAGCAGTGACGGACAAATTGTGTGTTTCCTGAACGGAGCCATTGTCCACTATGAACCGTAACGTGTAGTCGCCCGGCAGGCTAAACGTTGCGGTGGTTTCCAGTGAGGCCGCATCGTTAAAGCTAACCGTGCCCGGCCCGGAGACTAGGCTCCACAGTAAAGTTGCGTTGTTTTCCAGTAGTGTGAGGTCACGCACCACGCCGCGCAAGTCGACTGAATTGGACGATGTAAGGGACGGGGCATACCAGGCAAACACGTCATCCAGCAATAAACCGTCGCCCGCCCATGCATCCAACTGGCTCCAAATACTCCCGTCCTGCTGTTCCAGCAACATGACATTCTGCAGGGCATCGCTACCCAGACGATCGCTGAGCTGTGCGTAATACAGTGAACGGGGCATGACGTTCGTGCCGTGCGAATCCCAGATGCCGTCCGGCTCCAGCTCCCACGTCCCCTGCAAATGGGTTCCCATGCTTCCAACCGACCAGTTCATGGCGCCCCGGGGAGCATCACAGATTATGGAGTCGGCACTGCAATTCCAGAACATGATTTGCGCGCCAGCCCAACCGTGGCCCGGCCCTGCTATCCCGCGATTCTGAGCGTTGATCTGACCTGCCCTAACATTGTCATAAATCTGCCCAGTAGCATAGCGGTGGTGCGGGCCGGTGTCGGCAAACGTATTCGTTGCCAGACAGTCCACAAAGGCGATGGGGCCGGGCGTGAGCGATCCGGTCGCAAAATCGTGGCGGCCGCCGCGTGCAAAGCATCGCTGCACCAGCACATAGTCGCTGTCATCGATATAAAAGCCATACTTTCGCCCGCCCGTGGTAATCGACTTGGGATCGAGCTGTGCGCAGTCTTCAACCGTTATCTGATGCACAAAATTCTCTATGCGCACGCAGCCAAACCCAAAATACTGCGCCGTCACCTGCCGCACCCAGGCATTTTCAACGCACTCCAACCTTACAGCCTCCCATCCGTGGTTTTCATCTGTATCGGAGGAATAAGCGGACTCCAAACGCAAGGCCTCGATCCCGACATTTTCAATGCGGGCAGTCATTGTATACTTGAAAATGTCGCCGCCGCCATACTGGTCTTCGACCGCCTGCATGATCGGCGCGTCGACAGTTACCGTGTTGCCAGTAACGGCCGTAATGACCCGCTCATGGTACAGTTGGTATACACTGGAGGTCCAACTGTACTCCCCGAACTCATCCATTCCCAAATCCGTAATCCATTGATCATTGATCTTATTTTGAATTCGAATCACATTGCCGAGGCCGAAGCCCGCCGCCGAGCTAACATGGAAGGAGGTTGCGCCGACCGGGACATAGCTGTCGGTAATGGCCACGCGCGTCCCACCCACCTCCGCTGGCGTTCCGCTGCCAACCACCTCAATCAAGTTATCCTGAACCGTTGCCGTGAAAATGATCTTGGTTCCACCGATCGCCTGCGACCCCGCGCCCCGCAGCACAACGCCGCTATCCGTGATAAATAGAGTACTGGACACCTCATAAGTCCCAGCCGTCAGTAATACCGCGCCGCGAAACCCGTTGGGGCCGACCGGAAGGGCCGCGACCGTGTCGATGGCATTCTGGATCAGAAGCGTATCGTCGCCCCCCCCATTGGTGACGGTCACAGCGGCGGGAACAAAAGGAATCGGCTCGCCGCCGCCCCGATACCCGCTGCGCGAGAAATCAGGAACCGTGTTGACCGCATTGGTCTGCCCCTCATTGGCGTAGGTGTTGTAGTCCAGCCGTCCATCCAGTCCCTGGGAAACGAGCGAAGAGACATTGCTTTGAGCCGATGCGGTCAAGCCGATCAGCAGGGCCGATCCGATATCTGCAAGTAGTGTTTTGTTAAGCAACATGTTCGTCTCCGTTTCCCTCTTCAATGTAGAACAGGCTTTCAGCCTGTCAGACAGCCAAGATGGCTGTCCTACTTTCCCGAACAAAAAAAATGAGGGAGCACCCCTGCGGGCGCTCCCTGCGAAGTATCTTTAGAGCGACAGCAACGCACGATAGAACTTATTAGACGAACCGCTCGGAACACTCCACTCCACAGTGTGTCCGCTATTGGTCCACGTTCCACTGACCAGATCATCCGTTTCCTGCAAGCGGGCCGTTAAAACGATATCGGATCCGCCGCCGCTTCCTGCAACGATGGAGTCCATCTGAAAGTTATTCATTGCAAGGGTTTTGCTCGACAAGCTTGTTACCTCAACCTCAAACTCGAAATACACGCCTGCTGCGGTCACATTATTAAAACTAGGCGTTACGGAGGAACCGATCGACGCAAAAATGTCGCTCGACGGATCATATGCATACCAGGTTGCTGCAACCGGATCACTCAGGGTCGTGGTGGCACCGGCATCGAGAAGGAGAAAGGCTTCGGATATGTACATCGAACTTCCAGCATCTTCGAACACAAAGCGAACCACCTCATTGGTAATGTCGCTGGCATACAGATCTGTGTTGACGGAAAAAGAAGACGAGGAATCAAGTTCCACCGTTTCAGCATCCTGACCGTTCAGGAAGTCCGCCTTTTTCCATAGGTTCACCGCAGAAAACTTGTTGCCTGCCTCAGCCGCCAACCGCCAGCGCCAGCTTTGATCGGAGCTTTCATGATAGGGAACATCGTTGAGCCCCACCACTCCGGTGCCGGACCAATCGGCCCCGCCGTAAAAAATCGGATTGGTATCCGGCGCATCGCCATATCCATTTACTGCGAGAGCCGGATTGCGGGCGGTTGTGAAACTATACGGCACATTATCAGGCACAGACAAGTACCCCGCGCCATCGGTATCTACCGTTACCGTACAGTCCCAATTAACCGTGGTAACGGCTGATGCTGCCATTGGAATGATTAGCAGTGCCGTAAGCGCCGCTACAATAACCTTCGTACTCTTCGTTTTCCTACTCATGATGTTCTCCTTGCTTTTGGTTTCCTTGTTACTATTTCCGCTTTCTCTTCCATGCTGCGAATGCCGCCTTTTCCATCTTGTTAAATCCCGCGTTTAACGCCGTTGCTACCTGCGGGAATTCTACGCCCAATCCCTGCGTGAAACATCCGAAAAAATTTCCATTGACCTCATCAATTTGCTGTGCGATATGTATGTCATACGTGTGACGTTATACGTGTGATGTGGGAGCGGAACAAGGAAAAAATTAATCAATATTGCTCACCGACCGAAAAAACGGCGTAATAGCGCCTGCATACAGGGATGAAACGGAACTGATATTTTTTTGGAACGAAGAGCGCAAAATGGAGACAAACACTATGAAAACAAAAAGATGGCTATGGTTCGCAACGGCGTTTTTCGCGGTACTGGGAGCCGCACAGGGAACACTACTCTCTGTCGATTTTGAAACCGGGGCAACCGGCTTTGCGCCCAGAGGTGCAGCGCGGGTCTTCCCCTCTTCACCCAAGGGGTTAACTAGCGCACCTGGCAGCAGCAGTTGCGGAATCGGCATTGTCGATGAAACTAGCCAGCCGTTCAGCAACCAGGCCGGCACGGGAAACGCCGCACGGATCTTCGACTACAACACCGCGAGCGGTGCCAGCCTAGAATACAACTTCCGTAAGAACGTAACGGCAGCCCGGTTGGACTTTGACCTGCACCTTCCAGACCCCTCACTAAAAAACACCACCGCACTGCGTACTTATGTTACGCCGAAACGCCGGGACAACACCGCAACCGAAAAACAGTTTGCGGTCCGCCTGCAGTTCCGTATGGACGGAAGCCGCGTCTACCTTGAAGGGGATGGATCGGACTACACCCCGTTCGACAGCACATCTCCCCTTAAGGTTTCGCTGCTGATGAACGACAGTAAAAAAAGCGTATTTGACATCACCGGCCCCGACGGACGCGCCCGTCAGCTTGGCACAAAATCCACCCTGCTCTATATCAACGGCGAACTCGCCCTGCAGGGAACACTCCGAGGTACCTCTTCCGGGGCCCTCGGGCGCGTCGGCTGGAGTATGACCGGCAGCGGCAGCGAAACCGATGCCGTGATCGACAACATTAGCGCCACGGAAATCACGACCCTCGGGAAGGAACCTGAACCCGTTGTGCTCGCAGAGGGAGAACTGCTTCGGGTCGACTTTGAAAACAATTTTGCCGGCAGCGCCCCCACCGACGCGATCCGCATTGCGCCAGCCGCGCCGACCGGGGACGAGAGTGCGCTACCGGCCAAGGGCGATCTGGGACTGGTGGTGGTAGACCCAAACAGCAGCCCCTACAGTAGCGTATCCGGCAAGGCGGGCCGCATCTACGACTACAGCACGGCCAAGGGTGCCAACTTGGAATACAACTTGACCCGCAACGTAAGCGCCATGCGACTCGACTACACGTTGCAGATCGCCGAGGGCGTGCGGGAGAGCACCCACACCTTGCGTAGCTACGTCAGCCCGCTGAGCTCCAGCCGCTCGCCGCAAGAAAAATACTATGGTGCCCGCCTGCAGTTCAGAATGGACGGCAGCCGCGTCTACCTCGACGGCGGCGGAACCACGGAACACGCCCCGTTCAACAATGCCTCCCCAGCCAAAGTGACCCTGTTCATGAATGACAGCAACACCAACGCCTACAATATTACCGGGCCAGACGGTGCCGCCCGCGTGCTCGAAAGCAGCACGGTCCTGCTATATATCGACGACCTGTTCGCGCTGAAGAATTCGCTGCGGGATGAAGAACCGTTCAGCAGCAAAGAAGCCAGTCTTGGGCGCGTCGGCTGGAGCATGACCGGCAGCGGAGAAAACACCGACTGCATCATCGATAACGTCAAGGCTGTTGAAATCACCGACATCCACATTCCCGTTAAGGAGCCCGAACCCGCCGCCCCGCGGGCGGATGTCGTTGCTGCCCTGGCCTCCACTCCCCCGCAGATCGATGGCTCCATTGCCGAGTCATGCTGGAGCAGCGGACGCGGCAACCGCGACTTCTACCAGTTGCGCGCCCACGAGTCGGCCGCGTTCCAGACGGCGTTCCAAATGGCCTACGACGCGGAGAACCTGTATGTCGCCGCCGTCATGACCGAACCGGAGATGGAAAAGATCAAGACCGGCATCAAGGAGCATGATGGCGAAGTGAGCCGAGACGACTGCATCGAACTGTATGTCGATCCGTTCGGCACCGGGAAGATCAGCTATCGCCTGGTCATCAACAGCGACGGCATCGTATTCGATTCCGAGTTCAACACCTTCACCATCACCCAGGACTATTCATGGGGTGCCGGCGCAACCGTCGCCGCGAAACGGGGCGACGGCTCCTGGGTGGTGGAAGCCGCCATTCCCTGGGCCAGCATGGAAGCAGGAATATCCACCAACGCCACCATGAACCTTTGCCGCACACGGCGCGCGGGAGAGATGGAATACAGCACCTTTGCAGCCCTGGAAACAGAGGGCAAATTCAACCAGCCCGACAAGTTTGCCCGCCTGGTGTTCGAGCAGGAACGCCAGCCCAAACCAGCAACGATGCAACTCGTTGATGCGAAACCGCTGTCGGCGAATAAGACTCAAATCGCTTTTTCCATCGATACGGTTCCCGGCGACAACCCCCTCATCCTCGCCTTCATCAAACAGGGCGAGCAGGTTCAGGTATCCGACCCCATTGCACTGGCCAAGGTGCTGAAAAACGGCAAGGGAACACTGGAGTTGGATTCGGAAATCCACGGCGACTGCACCATCGAACTCATGCTCTACAACGGGGTGGATTTCAGCATCCTGGCCTCCTCGACTTTTGACCGCAACCTGCCCGCAACCCCAGCTGTCGAGCCGGAAACTCGCGGTGTGTGGTTCCTATACAACCGTTCCGCCAGCCCGGAAGAAGGGAAAGGGAAACGCCTGATCGCCAAGGCCATGAAACGGCTAGCGGATAACAACTTCAACCAGATCACCGTCGAAATCAAGGATACCTCCGGGAATGCGTGGTGGCCTTCCAAGTTCTGTAAAACCCGCGCGTTTAAAGGCGACTGGGATCCGCTTCAGACCACCATCGACGAGGCGAAGAAATATGGCATCAAGGTGTATGCATGGTTCGACCTGTTCCCGGAAGGAAAACATCCGAACCGCCTGCGCGGCATTCTGGCCGACGACCCGTCCGGTGCCATGGTCGACCGCGCTGGCGAAAAGGTAGGCTGGCTCTGCCCCAACCATCCCCGGACATGGAAGCACATGTCCTCCTACCTCAACGAGGTGGTCTCGGAATATGATATCGACGGCATGGTTTTGGACTATTTCCGCTACCCGTCGATCCAGCGCAAGCGGCCAAACTCCTGCGTTTGCCGCTATTGCCAGAACAAGTTCAAAAAGGAGTACGGGGTATCTATCGACGACGTCGGCGACTTTGACGAACGTTTCGTAAAATTCCGCCAAGACTCCATCGACCCGCTTTTCGAAAAAGCCGTGATGCTGATTCGCGACGCGAAACCCGACATCCCCGTCATGATGTATCTGGGAGCCTATTCCTCGGTTATCTACCGCGCGCAAAACTGGCCAAAATGGGTCGAAATGGGACTCCTTGATATTGTCTGCATCAGCGGTTACCAGAGCACCCTGCCGGCCTTCATCGATGTCTGCCGGCGCTCTCGGCTGATCACCAAAAGCGCCAACCCCAACGGACGCATCTACATCGCCCAGGGCATCCACTCCTCCAACCAGAGGCTGGAAAGCTCGGAAGAGGTGATTGAACGCATCGAGGCCTCGCGGGCCGTCGGGGCCGAAGGACAAGTCCTCTTCTACTACAAGGCGCTCGTGCCCTTCATTGACGATGTCGGCAAAACCTGCTTTGCGCAGCCAGCAAAACCTGAAACGGCATTTCCCCACAAACCGACAAAATAGATTGCACCATGAAAAAAATCGATAAACTGAACGCTCGGCATGGCATCCCGGGCGTGGTCGAATTCGTGAACGGACCGGGCGGCTTGCCGTCCGTCTCCATTACGAACACCCGCGCCTCCGCCCTTGCCACTTTGCAGGGAGCCCAGATGCTCTCGTTCAAACTGGCCGACGGCCGGGATTTGCTGTGGGTCAGCGAAGCCAGCCATTTCAAGCCTGGCGCCGCCATCCGCGGCGGCATTCCGATCTGCTGGCCATGGTTCGGCGGACATCCGGAAAACCCGGATCTCCCGGCCCATGGTTTCGCACGCATCTCGGAATGGGATGTGGTGGAAACCGCCGCACTAGGCGACGGTAGCACGCGCATTATTTTCGGACTGAACGATTCGCCCGAAACCCGCTGCGGGTGGGATCACGCCTTCGATCTGCGGCTCAGCGTCACCGTCAGCGATGCGCTGACCGTTTCGCTCATAACAAAAAACACCGGCTTCCAACCCTTGGAAATCACTTCGGCACTGCACACCTACTTCAGCGTCAGCCGAATCAACGATGTGTCGGTGAGCGGACTGGACGGATGCCCCTGTCTGGATACGCTGGACGGAGAGGAAAAAGTTCAATCAGGCGACATCCGCTTTGACTGCGAAACCGATAACGTCTACTTCGACCAGACCAGCGACATCCTACTGAACGACCCCGGATTCCACCGGACAATCCGGATCGGGAAAGAAGGCAGCGCCTCCACCATCGTCTGGAACCCGTGGGTTGAAAAAGCCAAACGCATGGCCGACTTCGGCGACAACGAATATCCCTCTATGCTCTGCATTGAAGCCGCCAATGCCCTGAAAGATATGCGCCGTATCGAACCCGGCATGACCCATGAACTGACCACCACGTTAAGCGTTCTTCCGGCTTAATCAGAAAAGAGCAATGCAGTGCCAGCCCTCTTGAACCCATTACGACTTAAGTGCAAAATCAGCCATTAAGATGACCTGATGGGTTCCCGCCATCTCTCAAAAGCAATTTTTTTGCTCCATTGGATCTGGTATTGTACGTCCCAGGAGGCGGGGATACTCTTACTTGTGTGGGGAGCGATCCTGCGAAAAAAGGGATTACAGAAAAGAATTGGGGAGATCAGCCGCGCGCTTGAGCAAGGCTTTGCCACTGTATATCGCCGAAACTTCGACTCGGATATCTATGAATACATGGGCGAACATATCAAGGAGATCACGGGGTACAGCTCGGAAGAGCTAACTCCTGATATTTGGGACCGTTGGTCATAAGTGTCGAAGGCAAAGGCGAAGTGGCCGAGCAGCCTAAACAGTTCCCGCTAGATGCCACAAACGAACAGGCTCGGATAAACTTCTATCCCCGTTATATACCGGCCGAGATGTTGGCCGGTGACTTTTTCGATATCCTTCCGTTGTCCGAACATGACACGGGTGTGTTTATCTGCGATGTGGTTGGGCAGGGTATGCGCGCGGCGCTGCTGACCACCTTTTTACACGGTTTGACTGAAGAGCTTGCGCCTCAGGCCAGTGACCCCGACAACCAGCCTTCGCGCCGTGCTGCTGCGCCATTTTAAACTCGTGCAATATCCGGGTTAGCCTGATCTATTCAGGTTGGAACATCTTCTGTTTAATTTGTCGAATATAGGCGGAACGCGACCTCCGGACGCATTTTGGGTGCGTCCCGCTAACCCCGGAGCCGGCCAAGCCGGAGGCACGGATCACGCTCCACCCATTTCTCAGAACAGCATCCGCTGGCAGCATGAATTACGGGACCCGCAACCCCCGTTCGATCGGACATATGCCACCTAAAGAAAAAGGGCTCCCAACTCTCTTAGAAAGGAGGATCGAACTCCCCCGGCGAAGCCCATCACGGATTCCGCCAGGTCTTTCAGCTTACGGAGCGACCGGGGTGCCCTTGGCCCTGAAATCGTCGAAAGCCACGGTAATATTCCCGCCTCCATCTTTTTTCCTCATTTCAAGATACACGCCGATGGCGGTGATATTCTGAAACGTGGGTTTAGCGGCAGCGCCAATCGTCTGCACGGAAGTCTCCTCAGGCGTATACTCAAACCACTTTGCCTTGGCGGGATTGGGGATATATACCCGGCCATATGAGGCAGGGATCGCTCCCGCATTGGCGGAAATATACATTTTGTCGCCTTCCTGGATTACAAAGCGAACCTCACCGGCAATACCGGCACCAAATTTGCGAACCCTAACGATGATTGCATCCCTTGGCTTCAGGCTGACATTTACGGCATCCATGCCGTTCAGGAAGTTTTCCTTCTTCCACAGATAGACGCCCGCAGCCGAATCGCCGGCAGAGGCCCCAGAAAGGCGGAAGCGCACGCTTTTGTCCGATTCCACCTTGTGCAGGTTGATCGCGGCAGAGCCCGTTGCTCCGACACCCCCATAAAAAACCGCATTATCCCCGCCGTAGCCCGACGCGCCAAGTTCCGGATTGCGCGCAACCTCCATACTGAAGGGAACCTGACCCCCCGAATAACCCGTTCCGTCGACCCTCTCACCCACAGTAGGGGTGAAATCAACGAGGACATTACCAGCCATGGCCGACACCGAAACAACAAACAATGCGAGAAGCGATGTAGCTATAATCTTTTTCACAAAAACTCCTTTATCTACCTAAATCTCTAACAAAAAACGCCGCATCCATTCTGCTTATTTATCGCAAGAATCGATGCGGCGGTAGGAAACTCAAACGTCAGCCTCAGGCTCTCAGCTTGCGACGGAGGACCAGGAGGCTGATGGCACCCAGACCCAGCATACCGATGGTGGCCGGTTCCGGAACGGCATCTACCGTGAAGCTATTAATAGCGAGCGTCTTATTCCCAACATCTTCCGCTGTTAACTCGATATATACACCTGCGGCAGTAATGTCGCTCAAAGCAGGCAATGCGGAAGCACCAATCGCCAGCATGTTGGTCGCCGGGTCATACGCAAACCAGCTTGCGGTGCCGGGATTGATCAGGGTCGAGTCAACATCACCATCTAGAAGCGCGCTTACAGAGGAGGAAATATACATCAAGCCACCTTCTTCAACCACAAAACGAATTTCCTCGCCGCCGATTCCGCTACTAAACAGATCGGTGTTGACAGTGAACGAAGATCCTGCGCCAAGCGCCACGGTTCCAGCGCTCAGGAAATCGACCTTATTCCAGAGCATGAGGGCACCCATCGTGTCGCCGATTCCCGCGCCCAGACGATATCGGAAGCTGCCATCTGTGCTCTCCAGGTAAGGTACATCATTGATTCCGCCACTTCCCGAATGATCGACCCCTCCGTAAAAAGTGGCGCTGGTATCAGGGGAATTGCCATAACCATTCACTCCGATCCCCGGGCTGCGGGCGACTGTGTCACTGAAAGGCACGTTATCGGGGGCGGAGGCATAGCCCACACCATCGGTGTCTACCGTTGTTGTGGCATCAAAGTCCACCATGAGGGTGGCCGATGCCGTCAGTGAAACTGCGAACGCGATCAGCGCCGCCAGTATAATTTTTGTACTCTTCATTGCTTTTCTCCTTCTTTCTAGTTTAAGAGCCGGTTTTCGGCCCCTTTTCTGTAACGAACGCTTCGGAAGAATCTTCCTTCGACCCTCTCCGATAGCATTCACGAAATCGATTGTTTTCCCCTGCTCTGCTTCAAAAAATTCGTGTCATACGTGTGATGTATAACGTGTGACTGGCGCTGTAACAAGGGAAAAATTGAGATAATTTCGCGCGTGGAAAATACAGAACATCTCCACCAACAGCGTCTGCCGTTTCTGCGAGGTGTTCGGGAGTTCACTGGCTGAGCCCCGTCTTTGAGGAAGAGCCGGTTAAGCGAGCTCGAATTAACTAGAAGGAGTGCTAATGAATACGGGCCAGAAAGTATATCCAAGAAGCATCTGGATGCATACATTCAAAGTAAAACAATTCGTTTTGCCAATACCCTCAAGGGTATCAACCGACTCATGAAGCATGGAGACGGGCTTCATTATGTGTTCGAGTCTATAGGCGGCTATAACACATGCTTGGAGCGGGTCTAACGGTCCGTATCGTTAATCCGGGACGGGTTAGGGAATACGCAAAGAGTATCGGTCAGATCGCAAAGACAGATCGTAGCGGCATATTCAAGGCGCGACATCTGCGGTGAACGCAAAACCCTGAAAGCCTGCCTGTATACGGCCGCTCTCAGCGCCTCCCACAGCAATCCTCACCTGAGCGTTTTTCACCAACATCTGGCAGAGGAAAATCACTGCCAAAAAAAAGACCGCCCTAACTGCCGTTATGAGAAAATTACTTATCGCGGCCAACTCCGCGGCGAAACCCCCTGATTTTCGGGTTACAGCTTCACTCTGTTACTTTTTGGAATACCAAAAAGAACTTTCACCCGAGTACTCGGGCTCAGATCCAAACATCGAAAGCAGGCTGCCTCAGCCTGCCTTGGCGAGGGCGGCTTTCACTTGATCGGTGATGAGGCTCCACTGCTTATCGGCAATCTGCTGTTTGGTGGCGAGCCACGATCCGCCGATCGCGCTGACAACCGGCAGAGAGAGCCAGTCGTTCATGTTGTCGAGGTTCACCCCGCCGGTCGGGCAGAATTTGACACCGAACGGAGCGTACGGTGCCGCAAAGTTTTTAAGCATGTTGATGCCGCCTGCGGCACCGGCCGGGAAGAACTTCAGCATCCGACATCCGAGCGAAAGCCCCTGCTCGATTTCTGACGGCGTCATGATGCCGGGAATGAACAGCGTGTCATTGTCCTGGAAAAACTTCACGGTGTCGGGGTTGAGTCCCGGCGCGAGGCCGAAGCTGACCCCGGTGTCGATGCACATTTTCGCCTGATCAGGCGTTACCACCGTTCCGGCACCTAACAGCATTTCCGGGAATTCTTTTTTGATGCGCGCCAGCGCTTCGGGTGCGGCAGCGGTGCGGCAGGTGACTTCAATGATATCCATGCCGCCGGCCAGCAGCGCTTCGGCCAGCGGTTCGGCATCCTTAGCATCTTCAATCACGATTACAGGGATAACGGGTCGTTTTAAAAGTTCGTTTAACATGATTTTCTCCATTTGTTGCACGGGCGACATACAGGTCGCCCCTACCGGTCTACCCGCGCGCCGGCACCGGCGACAATTTTTTCAACTTCGGCGAGCGAGGCCATCGTGGTGTCGCCGGGGGTGGTCATGGCGAGCGCACCGTGCGCCGCGCCGTATTCAACCGCTTTCTGCGGATCGCCCAGTTCCATCAGTCCGTAAATGAAGCCGGAGGCGAAGCTGTCGCCGCCGCCGACGCGGTCCATGATTTCAAGTTCCGAGCGGTGGGTGGCGGTGTAGAACTCGCCGTCGCACCAGCACATCGCGCCCCAGTCATTGACGGTCGCGGTTTTCACCCCGCGCATCGTTGTCGCGGTCGCCTTAAAGTTCGGGAATTCTTTGACCGCTTTGGTGATCATTTTCTGGAATGAGCCGACATCCAGATCAGTCAGATTTTCGTCCGCGCCTTCAATCTCAAACCCGAGGCAGGCGGTAAAGTCCTCTTCGTTTCCGATCATCACATCGACGTATTGAGCGATCTCGCGGTTGATTTCCTGACATTTTTCAATGCCACCGAATCCCTTCCAAAGCGAGGGACGGTAGTTGAGGTCGTACGAAACAATAGTGCCGTATTTTTTTGCGGCCTTGGCGGCTTCGATCACTAACGGGCCAGTGGTTTCGCTGAGCGCCGCGAAGATGCCGCCAGTGTGGAACCAGCGCACGCCGAGGGTGCCGAAGATGTGTTCCCAGTCGATGTCGCCGACGTTGAGCTGAGAGACCGCGGTATTGCCGCGGTCGGAGCAGCCGACCGCGCCGCGAATACCAAATCCGCGCTCCGTGAAGTTGATCCCGTTGCGAACCGTACGTCCAATTCCGTCGGTTTCCGCCCATTTGATTAGCGAAGTATCCACTCCGCCCTGCATGATAAAGTCTTCCATCAGCAAGCCCACTTCGTTTTTAGCAAAGGCGGTCACCACGGCGGCGCGCTGGCCAAAGCAGCGGCGTAAGCCGCGAGCCACGTTGTATTCGCCCCCCCCCTCCCATGCGCGGAAGTTGCGGGCGGCGCGGATACGCCCCTCCCCGGGGTCGAGGCGAAGCATCACTTCGCCCATCGATAAAATGTCGTAGCGGCACTCGTCCGCCGGTTTGATTTTCATATTCATTCCATATCTCCTGTGAGTTGTATTCCAAAATAGTTGCTTGCGTTGTTGAAGCAGATGTTTTCAACCATTTGTCCGAGCAGTTCCATGTCGGCCGGAATTTCGCCGTTCTCCACATCGTTGCCGATGAGGTTGCAAAGAATGCGGCGGAAATATTCGTGGCGCGGATAAGAGAGAAAACTGCGCGAATCCGTCAGCATGCCGACAAAGCGGCTGAGCAGTCCGAGCGACGAAAGCGCGTTCATCTGTTTTTCCATGCCGTCCTTCTGATCGAGGAACCACCAGCCGGAGCCGAACTGCATTTTGCCGGGGAACGAGCCGTCCTGATAGTTGCCGATCATCGTCGCAAACAACTCATTATCGACCGGGTTGATATTGTAGAGAATCGTCTTCGCCAGCTGGCTGGTCGAATCGAGCCGGTCGAGCAGGCGCACCATTCCCGGCCCCTGACGGTAATCCGCAATCGAGTCGAAGCCGGTGTCGGGGCCGAGTTTTTCAAACAGACGGCTGTTGTTATTACGGAAAACGCCCACATGAAACTGCTGCGCCCAGCCGCGCGCGTGGTTCATCTTTCCAACTTCACAGAGGAACCACGCCTCGAATTTTTCACGATCCGGAAGAGCAAGTTCTTCGCCAGCCATCGCGCGCTGGAAAATGGACTCCAGCTCTTCAGGCGTCGAATCGGCATCCGGCACATACGCCACGCCATGGTCGGACAGACGGCAACCGACCGAATGAAAGTATTCATGCCGCTGATCAATGGCTTTAATTAATGCCTCAGCCCCATTGATCTCCACCTCGGAAACCTGACTAAGGTTTCCGATATACTTTTTCCAATCCTTGGAAAAAGTCATCGCCTTATCGGGGCGGAAAGTCGGAAGCACTTTGATCTCGAATCCTTCATCCTGAAGCTGTTTGTGCCAGCGCAAGTCGTCAACCGGATCATCGGTGGTGCAGACGAGTTTTACATTCATCTTGCGCATCAGGTTGCGGGCCGAGAACTCCGGCGTGCGCAATTTGGCCGTGCACTCCTCATAAATCTCTTCCGCCGTCTCCGGGCTCAACAGCGTATCGATATCGAAATACCGCTGAAGCTCAAGATGGGTCCAATGGTAAAGCGGATTGCGAATCGTCTGCGGAACGGTTTCCGCCCATTTCTGAAATTTTTCGCGCCACGAGGCATCACCGGTCACAAATTTTTCGGCCACCCCGTTGGTGCGCATCGCGCGCCATTTATAATGGTCTCCGCCCAGCCAGCACTCGCCGAGGTTGTCGTACTGCTTGTCCTCCGCGACTTCCTGCGCCGACAGATGGCAGTGGTAGTCGTAGATCGGCATCTTCGCGGCATGGTCGTGATACAGCGTTTTTGCCGTCTCCGTCTGGAGTAAAAAGTCAGCATCCATAAAGGGTTTCATACGTTCGTTCCTCTCTATTCAGTCGAAGGTCAAAATGTCGAATGTCGCAGGTCCCTTTCCCCTAGACCTTGGCCTTTTCGACATGAGACCTTTGACGGCGACACCGCCGCCCTATACGCCTACCCCCAATCTTGAACCACGACCCAGCGAATTTAAGGTGGAATCCGC
>CAYYYX010000054.1:0-14777 GCA_964476065.1 uncultured Verrucomicrobiota bacterium
ACCTCAATGATTTGATGCGAGTGAAAAAACGCACATCCGAGAAGAGCCGAAGAAAGGGACTCAAACGACCTAAAGGACAAAAATTCCAAGAGCGAGTTTGCAATGTTTGAGTGAAAAGTTTTAGGTCGTTTTTGTCCCTTCCGTCCCTTTTTTCCCTTCCTCTAAAGGAGTCCAGAAATGCCGCAGAACAAAAAAGGCTTCATTCCACCTCATGGCGGTTATAAGAATCTTCTCTCCTATCAGAAGTCCCAGATTGTTTTTGACGGCACAGCCTATTTCACTCAGCGCTGGCTTCCCCGATTTGATCGTACGATCGATCAAATGGTTCAGGCGGCTCGTTCCGGAAAGCAGAACATCATCGAGGGGTCAAGCGCATCTGGACACTCTAAGAAATCCGAAATCATGTTGACGGGCGTTGCCCGTGCGAGTTTGGAAGAGCTGCTTGAAGACTATCGCGATTTTCTTCGTTTGCGCGGCGAGGAGGAGTGGCCGATCGATCATCCGCACACACAGCGAATGCGCGAACTGAATCGAAAAGAGGAGGGTTCGTACGATACGTTCAAAAAGGGGATTGAGAATGACGATCCTGTTATTGCTGCGAACGTATTGATCGGTTTAATCAAGTTGACGAATTATTTGCTGGATCAGCAAATTCGCCATTTGGAGCAGGCATTTATTCAAGAAGGCGGTCTGAGCGAGCGCATGACTCGCGCCCGCATCGATGAGAGGAATAGAGAGAAAAGGAGATAGAGGAGGAGAAAAAAGGACATAAAGGACTCAAGGGACATAAACGACTAAAGCTTTAGAGCGTTTGTTTTTAATTTTGTGTCCCTTTTGTCGTGTGAGTCTTTTATGTCCTTTTCTCTCTTTCTCTCTCAGAAGTACTCTTCTGAAATTTTCCAGCCAGCGATAACGCCGACGAGGCTTCCGAGGCCGCTGATGGCAAAGGCCCAGCCGAAGCCACCAATCAGGTCGCCGAGAAACCAGCCGATCCAGCTGCCAATAAACATCCCTAAGAAGATCAATAGTTTTGTCATGGCGAAAATCTACCTTTCCGAACCTTGGAAGGCAACTGCGTTGCATTTTAGCGCTTCCACCTTCGCCAAGGCTAATGGGGACAGGTCGCGTCGCACGGGCATCCCGTTTTCCGGGGTTTGGAAAATATTAGGTTGGAGTTTTCCAATGTTTGCCACTGCACTGCGTTCCGTTGCTGGTCGCAATAGCGCCAGCCTCTCTCGACTGCGTCTCGGGTGGAAAAATTGTGGGGTGCAGGCTCAGCCTGCTTTCAAACATTGGAAGCCTTTGGTCTTGCAACCATCCACCATTCCACCGTTCCCTCCTTCCATGGATTTTGACCACCTTATTATAGACGGCTACAACCTGCTTCATCAGGACGAGGCGCTCGACGGACGACGCGACGATTTGCAGACGGCGCGCCAGCGGCTGGTGCGTCGAATTGAGCGCGCCGCCCCGGAAATGGCGCCGCGTATCAGTGTGGTGTTCGATGGCCGCGAGCGCGGGCGCGATGCCTCGTTCGACGCACCGCATCTGGAGGTCCTCTTTTCGCCGGCGAACCGGACGGCGGACGCGGTGATCGAACGGATGGTTGCGACGGCAAAAAAACCGGAACGGATTTGTGTGGTGACGTCTGACCGAATTGAAGAGCAGATTGTTTCGGCGGCGGGTGCATTCGTGGTTTCATGTCTAGAGTTTACCCGCCGTTGCGATGCGGCCGAGGGTTCGTCCGCACCGTTCCAATTGAGAAAATCCAGAGAAAAAAAGTCAACATTGGGTGACTTTTTTCCCCCCATCGAAGAGATGAAATGATGGGATTTTGGAAGGATGGAGTGTTGGAAGTAGAAGAAAAATAGCCTCAATCTATCCGAATAAATAGGTTTCATCTCTCATTCCAATATTCCATTATCCCCGCTCATTCCAATATTCCATTCTTTTTACTATGAGAATTTTAATACTAGGTGCAGGAAACGCCGGGCGACAACTCGCCCTCCGGCTCTGCGAAGAAAAACACAGCGTGGTGATGGTCGATACCGATCCGAAGGCGCTGGCCGAGGCAGAAGCCAAACTCGACATCCTGACCGTTTGCGGTCCGGGGTCGAGCCCGCGTGTGCTCAATGAGGCGCGCGTGGAGAAATGCCAGCTGGTGATCGCGGTGACGGATAGCGACGAGGTGAACATCCTCGCCTGCCTGTATGCCCATGCGGCCGGGGTCCCCCGCAAGGTCGCTCGTGTCGCCAGCCCGGAATACATTCATTCTGACGACACCTATGATCTGAAGGAAATGGGCGTGGATCTGGTGATCAACCAGAAGCAGGAGTGCGCGCGTGAAATCTTTCATAGTCTCAAGATGCCCGCCGCCGTGGAGGCGTTCGATCTGTTTGCCGGTAAGGTGATGGTGGCAGGGTTTCGGATGGGGGAGGCCAGCCCGCTGGTCGGGAGTACGCCCGCCGCCTGCGATCAAACCGAGCTGATTCAACGGGTGCGAATCATTGCAATTTTGCGCGATGAAGAGCTGATCGTCCCTCGCGGAAACACCCAGTTTGAGGTGGACGATCTGGCTTACCTCGTCGGACGGCGCAATGACATCGCGTCTTTTTCAGAGTGGATTTGCCCGCGTTTCCCATCGATCCGAAAAGTGGTGATCGCAGGCGGTGGTGATCTGGGATTGATGCTGGCCAAGAAAGTTGAGGACTCCATCGAATGTGTTCTGCTGGAGCAGGACGAGGAGCGGGCTCGCATTTGTTCGGCGCAACTCAATAAGACTCTGGTTTTGCGCGCCGATGCGCTGGCCGAGAGTGCACTGGAGGAAACCGGCGTTACCAAACACACCGCTTTCGTTGCGCTGACCGGTGACGACGAGAACAATATTATGAACTGCCTGATGGCGCAGAAGCAGGGCGTCGGCTTTACCGTCACTCAGATCGCCCGAACCGATTATGTCCCGCTGATTGAAAGCCTGAATTTGCTGGGCCGCGTGGTGAGTCCGTATATTTCGACGACACACGCGATTTTGCATTATTTGCGTTCGGAGAAAGTTCAGGCGGCTTCGCTCCTTCACAATCTGCCCGGCGAACTGCTCGATGTCGTGATTTCCAAAGAAAGCAAGTTGAGCGGGAAAATGATCAAGGATATCAAAATGCCGCGTTCCGCAATTATCGCCACCGTCATGCGCGGGCAGGAAATCGTTCCCGCCACGGGGGATCTGAAACTGGTTCCAACCGATCGCCTGCTGATTTTCTCCCACCATGACGCTGTCAAAAAAATCCAGTCCGTGTTTCTGAAATGAACAAACGTGCCGTTTTCCATCTCGTATCGATGGTTACGCTGGTGATCGGCGTGGCCATGGGCCTCTGTTCCGTGCTGTCGCGCTATTGGGCGGATCCAGTCTGGGTGCAACACAGCCTGCTTCTCTCCTCTGTGATCACAAGCGTGTTTGCGATTGTGTTGCTGTTCCTAACGCGCGGCGACATCAATCTTTCGCGACGCGACGGCTTTGCCGTGGTGACCCTCGGCTGGGTTTTTGCCGCCGTTTTCGGTGCGTTGCCCTACCTGTTTTCCGGTGTGATCCCCCATCCGGTTCCCGCCATTTTTGAGACGATGTCCGGATTCACCACGACCGGAGCGTCCGTGCTTCCGTTCGGAGAGTTCCAAACCTTGGAAAGTATTCCGCGTGGCATCCTTTTCTGGCGCGCACTCACTCATTGGTTCGGCGGAATGGGCGTGCTGGTTCTTTGCGTGGCGATCCTCCCTTTCCTTGGAGTGGGGGGCATGCAGCTTTACCGCGCAGAAATGCCGGGGCCGTCCAAAGACCGGCTCACACCGCGTATCACAACGACCGCCAAGCTGCTTTGGGGAGTCTATGCCCTGTTAACGCTAGTTGAAATTCTGCTCCTGAAATTCGTGGGGGGCATGAACTGGTTCGATTCGTTTTGCCATACCTTCGCGACGATGGCGACGGGTGGATTCTCGACCCGCACGGCGAGCGTCGGCGCATTCGATAGCGGGATTGTAGACTGCATCATTATGTTTTTTATGTTCCTCGCAGGGGTGAACTTCTCTCTCCATTACTACGCGCTGACGGGGAAGCCCGGACGCTACTTCAAAGATCCGGAGTTTCGATTCTACTCCATTTTTCTGTTGGTCTGCGGCCTGTTTTTGACTTTTAGCGTTTGGGGCTCGGTTTACACCGGTTTTGCGGAAGCTCTGCGAGCCGCCTTTTTTCAGGCAACCTCGATCCTTACTACCACCGGATTCATCACCGCTGACTTCGACCTCTGGCCGGAGGCTTCGCGCCTGCTATTGGTGCTGATGATGTTTGTGGGCGGTTGCGCCGGATCGACCGGTGGGGGCATTAAAGTGGTCCGCATATTCATCATGTGGAAAAAAATGATCAAAGAGGTCCGGCAGTTTATGCGCCCGCAGGCGGTTTTACAGATCAAACTCGGCGGCAAGCCTGTCGAGAAAGAGATCATCTCTCATATCGCCGCCTTCTTCACCATCTTCATCGTCGTCTTTGCCCTCGCCTCTTTTTTAATGACGTTCTACACCCCCGACCTAGAGACCGCCGCCACCTCCGTCATTGCCACGCTGGGGAACATTGGTCCGGGTCTTTCCGCGGTGGGGGCCACACAGAACTATGCAGCCATCCCGATTCCCGGACAGATCATCCTCACGCTTTGTATGTTGCTGGGTCGTCTTGAGCTCTACACCGTGCTCATCCTCTTCCTCCCTAGCTTTTGGAAGAAGTAAAGGGGATTGGATTGTTGCAGTCAGGGAGTGGTGGAGTGCTGAAAAAGAAAGAAAATGTGCAGATGAATTCTTCCAATAATCCAGAACTCCAGCTCTCCAGTACTCCAGTCGTATCTCTTGTCAGCCTCGGCTGCGCTAAGAACACCGTTGATTCCGAACTGATCCTCGGTCGATTTGCCGAAAGCGGATGGATGATCTCTGAAGAGCCTGCAGACTCCGATATCTGCCTCGTCAATACCTGTGGATTCATTGAAGACGCGCGCGAAGAAGCCTCATCGGTTTTACACGAACTCAAAGCGGTCGGTGGCCCCAAAGCCATCGTCGCGCTCGGTTGCCTAGTGAAACGGGCTGCGGATTGCCCAGAAACCGATCATTTTCTCGCCGCCGCCGATGCGCGTGCCTCATTTGCCGACTATAGCCGTTTGCCGGAAATCTGCCTGAACCTCCTTGGAGAGCAGACGGAAGAAAGCGCCCCGGAAAGCTACACCACCTTCTTGACGCAACCGCGCCTGCGGATGGGCTCGCCGCACACCGCCTACTTGAAAATTTCCGAAGGCTGTTCCAATTCGTGCACCTTCTGCTCCATCCCCAAAATCCGAGGCAAACAGATCAGCCGTCCAATGGACGACATTGTGGCCGAGGCGCAGTCACTGATTGAAGCGGGCGCGATCGAAATCAGTCTGATCGCACAGGACACCACGGCGTTTGGAAAAGAGTGGGACGGCGAACTCCATTTGAAAGAGCTTTTAGCGCGATTGCGCGATGACGTGCAGGGGAATATCTGGTTCCGCCTTATGTACGCCTGCCCGCACCATCTGACGCGCGAGGTGCTGGAGGTGATGGCTTCCGACCCGCGTTTCTGTCCCTACATCGACATGCCGCTGCAACACATTTCTGACTCCATGCTCGAAGCCATGGGACGGCAGCTCACAAAGTTCCAAACCTTGGAAAAACTCGACCTCATTCGCGAGGTGCTTCCGGACTGCGCCATCCGCACCGCATTTATTGTCGGCCACCCCGGCGAAACGGATGCAGATTTCAATGAACTACTTGAATTCGTGAAAGAAGGGTGCTTCACCCATGCGGGTGTTTTCACCTATTCGGCTGAACCCGGAACCCTTTCCGCTAAAATGGAAAATGATGTTCCGGATGATGTCAAAGAAGAGCGCCGCGCTCTTCTGATGGAAGCCCAGCGCGAAGTCTCTGCCGCTCGTTGCGCCGCGCAGGTCGGCAAGACCGTTGAGGTGATGATCGATGGTCCCAGCGAAGAGGGGCTGATTGCCCGCTCACAGCACGAAGCCCCTGAAGTGGATGGGGTCTTCTTTTTGCCGGAATTCGAAGATGCCGTTCCCGGCGATCGTTACGACGTCGAAGTCACCGGAGCATCGGATTACGATTTTACTGCCGAATAGTAATTTTTTCATATGAGCTAAAAAACACGTTTAAACGTGTAATTTCATCTTCTCATTAAATGCTTGTAATAAACTTCTTATAGAAGTAATAATTTACACGTTTAAACGTATAAATAATATGAAAACACTACGACCAACGCTTTGGAGAACCTGCCGTGCAATTGCTAGTACAACTCGTCTGAGGTTGCTGTGGAAAATTTTTCAAGCAGAGGGGCTTTGTGTTGGGGAGCTGGCCCGCGCAACGGGTACGAGCCGGGAAAATGCGAGCATTCAGTTGCGTGCGCTGAATGCTCGAGGTCTCATCACAGCGACGCGTCGCGGCAAAAGAGTGATCTATAGAGCGGAGGCGAACCCGGGCGTGGATGGAGCCGAAGAATTACTGGATGCACTGCGTCAAAGTTTCATTGCAAAGATTCCGCTAAACGTTGTGTTTCGGGAGGCGACAGCGTTCACCCATTCGAGACGAATTTTTTTGATGAAGACAGTGGGTGCCCACAACGGGAGTTTTGACGAATTGCTGGAGGCGAGCGGAATGAGTCCGATATCACTTCGGTGGAATCTTTCAAAGCTGGAGGCGCGAGGATTCGTTAAAGCGCGCGGAGATTTCTACAAAGCGGGAGTTCCAAAAACCCCGCTCGGGAAATGCTTGATGGAGTTAGTTTGCATGCCCACGCCAACGTCTTTGGAAATTACGCGAGTGATTTCGGGCGGGCAGACGGGGGCGGATCGCGCCGCGCTGGATGCAGCCATTGCCTGCGGCGTCCCATATGGCGGTTGGTGCCCCAAAGGGCGGCTGGCTGAGGAGGGCCCAATTCCAGAGACGTATCATCTGCAGGAGTCGGAGTCGGAGCTCTATCCCGTCCGGACGCGGATGAATGTGGAGGCGGCCGATCTGACGCTGATTTTGAGTCGCGGCCCGCTGGCGGGGGGATCGCTGTTGACGCTGGAATTTGCGAAGGCCGCAAAGAAGCCCTGTGTACACATTGACCTGCTTGAGTTTCAGGACATTTTCCAAGGGTTGGAAAAAACCAGACAAAATTTTCCAAGGGTTGGAAAAATGGTTCTGAATGTGGCGGGCCCTCGAGCATCAAACGACCCGAAAATATACGATACGGTCTATCAAGCAATGGTCAAACTGCTACGAGCCGAACGGTGAGCCGTAGAGGGCGCGCGGAAAATTCCAAATCGGGATGGACAATGATAAAAATTCGGCTATGGTATGCGTTCTCTTTTGAGAATGGTGGGGTACCGAAGCGGTCAAACGGGGCAGACTGTAACTCTGCTGGCTTAGCCTTCGGAGGTTCGAATCCTCCCCCCACCACCACTTTTTATTTTGATTAAAATAAAAAGTGTCTCCACTGAGCGAAGCAAACCGAACGGCTCATGAAATAGGATAAATTGACGGTAAAAATCCCCATTCATTTGAATGGGTTTTTTGTTATACTCAACCGATGAAAAACGATCCACAATTTGATTTCTGGTACGCGGTGAACAACACCGAAGTGGTCGCCGTTCCCCAAAACCGTCTCGAAACCTTTGGGGCAACGATGGTGAATTATCACCTCGTAACGGAACTGATGGACTCCGTCGGAAAAGTCCGCGTGCGTGAGGGAAAGCTTAAGGCGTTTCGCCCTCAAATTATCACGCCGCCTTCGATGACGGATGAAATGCTCGAAGGCTTTGGGGAAGAGGCTCAAGACTACGCAAACTGGCTGAAAGAGCATGCGCAAGAGATGCAAATGCTCAAGTATGGCTTCAAGGTTCAGAAAACGGAAATCAACGATTATATTCTTAGCGATTCGCTCGAGACCGTTGTGAACCGTGTGAAAGAGGATCTGGCCGAGCGTGACGACCCGCTGGGTGCCGTACTCGTTGGGGTCGACCGTCCATGGGAAGTCTGTCTGCTCAAGTTGATGTTTGAGCTGGTGCAGGGCTCTGCGCCGGGAAATATGCAGGATATTCGCCAACAACAGCGCGACCAGAAACTTCAGATTCACCAGACCCTCGAAAAAGCATTTCTTGATGCATCCCGCGATGCATCCAAGGTGCCAGCATTGGCCGAATTGCTTAGAAAAAATGGTTTGTTTGAACGCTACGAAGATCGATTCTTTGCTGCGGTGAACGCTTCGAAATAAAAAGAGGCTGTCTGGATTGACACACCCCGACGACTTTACTACCTTCTCCTTTCCCTTTTTGGGCGATTAGCTCAGTTGGTTAGAGCGCTTGCTTGACATGCAAGAGGTCGCTAGTTCGAATCTAGTATTGCCCACCACCTTAACTCCTTGGCATTCAGTGCCTTGGAGTTTTTTTGTTTTCCGTACGTCTCTCGTTTGCGGGAGAGTGTGGTAAAAAGTGTGGCTTTGCCCTGTTTGATTTCCCGCCTTGTACCAGAACAACGCATTGCGTTTAACAGGGAGTAGATCATGGGACTGGAACTGAAAAGGGATAAAAATCACAACCTCCGCGCCAAGTGGTGGTATGGCCGATACATGATCAACGGTCAACGGCATTTCATTAATCTGGGCGTCGAGGTGAAAGGAACGGTGCCGAAAAGCCTGCGGAAGCAGGGGAACACGGCGTTTGAATGTTCGCGAACATTGGCCGCCGCGAAGCTGAGGGTTTTGATTTCTGAGGCAACCAGTAAAAAAACGGCGGCTCACCACCTGCAGGAGCTCTATGAGATTAAGGCGGGTGAGGACGTTTCTCAAATTCCGCTCACGGAGTTGGAATCGAACTGGGAGGTGCTGCCGGCCAAGCGCAGGCGGTCGGCCCCGCAGGTAAAAAATCAGAAGACAAATATTCGTCAATTCCGGGAGTTCCTCGAAGCGAACTTCCCGCAAGCGAAGCTGATGTCGCAGATCACCCGCCGGATGGCGATGGGCTGGATGAAGGATATCAATGACCGCGGAATGTCGGCCACGAGCTATAATGTGAAGCTCTCGCTGGTGCGCGGCATTTTTGAGCAGCTCGGGCCGGAAGCCGGTGTTTTGACCAACCCGTTTGCGGGCATTCCCTACCGCGCGCTGAATACGGTTCATCGTCAGCCGTTCACTCAGGACGAGTTGACGGGGATTTTGAAGAACTGTGATGCGGTGCTTCGTCCGGTGGTGTTGACGGCCATGTGCACGGCCATGCGGCGCGGCGACTGCTGCCGGTTGCGTTGGGAGTCGGTCGATCTGGACGGGGGCTTCGTGACGGTGAAGACCTCGAAGACGGGCGAAATGGCCGAGATTCCGCTGTTTCCGGTGCTCCGTGCAGAGTTGGAGCACCTGCCCCGCACGAGTGAATTTGTGTTTCCCAAAGCCGAAAAAATGTACCGCACCAACGTCCACGGGTTGTCGTGGCGGTTTAAGCAGGCCCTCAAGGATGCCGGGATTACGGATACGGTCGTTGATCGAGTCGACAGCCGGATGAAGGCCAGCGTGAAGGATTTCCACTCCCTGCGCACGACGTGGATCACCATGGCGCTGTCTGCCGGGGTTCCCATGGAGCTGGTCCGGCGAGTCACCGGCCATTCCACAGTTGAAGTGGTCTTGAAGCACTATTTCCGCCCCGGACGTGAAGCCTTTCGGTTGGCGCTGGGCAAAGCGTTGCCCAAGCTGATCACCGGAGCGGAGGAAGAAGAACGCATCGATTTGCCCAAGGAGGTTCTGGAGCTCGGCAAGGTGGCTCGGCGGCTGAAACCTGAGGAACTGGTTGAAAAGGCGGAGGCTCTGGCAAAAGCCGTCGCCCGTATGACAAAAGCACAAAAAGAAGCCGCCGTTCTCGCCGCCTGAGCGGTGCGGACATCACAATGAAAATTGGCCCGTTTGATTTTTGGCTGTTTCTGAAAAAAAGGTTGAGAAATTTTCAGAAGACTTCCGGCCTCTGTCTAACAGGAAGAGCAAGAGGATTCGTGCCGGGGAGCTGACTCATGATCCGTAGAGAAGCCGCTGTGCAGTTGGGGTGCGAGTGTGTTCGTAGCCGCTTCATATTTTTCAGTCGCTTGAGGAAGGGTTTTGACCCCGCCTCCGCCATCAACTCCGACAACCGGCAGCTGAATATCTCGCAGAATCTGCAGAGGCTGTTGATGGTGATGTTCTGCTCCCCGCGCTCGATATTGCCGCTGGGTTTGCGGTGAACGTCTGCGAGTTCAGCTAGTTTCTATTGACTGATAGCCTATGAGTCTGAAGCCTGAAGATTAAACCTGTTCCCAAGAGGGGTGTTGGGGAAGTGCCGCATCAAATTCTTTCAACAGCACATTCTGGTAGTCACCGGCAAAAGTGCCTTCGAAGAATTTTGCGAGACCTTTTTCGGCCAGGTGTTTCCACGATGCTTCTTCGTTGCCGGGAACAATGGGGTAGAAGAAGGCATTGTTGTCTATGGCGGCTTTGTAGTCGCCGGGGGCATCGCCCACTTTCAACATTTTGCTGGAATCATAGCCCTTGCCCTCTGTGGCAAGGCGGATGTGTTCGGATTTGGTTCCATGTTCCTGGCCGGCGATCAGGTTGACAAATGGTGTCATGTCGTTTTCTTCCCATTCGCGCTCCAGTGCTTCGAGTGGGGTTTGAGAAACCACGATCATGTCGGCCTTTGCATGGCCCTGCCTGAGGACATCCATCACGCCGGGGAAAGGCGCTATGCCGGAGACCATATCTGCCACGCGGGCGTTGACTTCCATGCTCCAGTCGAGCATGCGCTCGAGCTCTTTGTTACCTGTTTTTTCGACTTCAATCTTTAGCGCTGGGTTGCCGAGTTTGGTTTCGCGCCCGATCCATTCATCAAGGTCTATGAGTTTCGGCACTTGAAACTTTCGGGCCTGCACATCCGCGCGTTTGCGCAGCAGGTCGCGAAAATGCTGGATAGCAACGAAGCGGTTGCATCCGCGAGTTTTGCTGTACAGGTTGACGAAATCCCAGACGTCGCGCGCGGCCTTGCTGACGGGCTGACAGCCCATGTGTTTAATAACGGCCGGGCAGAAGCATTCCTTATGTTTGAGTTCCATGGTGTCGAACACGCACCCATCGCTGTCGAAGCCAATGAAGTAGTCGTTCTTTTTCGGCAGTTCCTTGAGTTGTTTCACATAGTTCATATAAAAGTCCTTTGGCTTTATTTAAAGCGGTAAAATACCGCAATCGGCGGGGGTGTCAAGCCGAGGTTGGGAAAGAGGTGCGAGATTACAACTTTTTGAGGGTTTTTCCTTGGTGCCAAGAGCATTCGAAATTCAGTGCAATTGCTCGGGCATTAGGCTGGGCCAGTCGACGTTCGATCACTTCGGGGATGGCTCTTCCGATCTCAATGGTGGGGAGGCGAATGCCGGAAACATCCATGCCGTTCCATGAATCGCCTTTTTCAGGCTGATAGGTAAGCAAGGAGAAATCGCGAGGAACCTGCAGGTCCCGTTTGGATGCCTTGCTCAAGAAGCCCGGGGCCAGACTGGTGAGCAGCACCACGGCGGTCGGTTTGTTTTCGAGCTTTTCGTAATAATCCAGCGCTTTTTCCCGCAACAGGTCCATGTCGACGTTTTCGGCCGATGAACGGAACAGCTTGATCTGGATGTTGGCCAGGCCGCGCATGGTCTCCTTGGCGACGTTCCATGCACCGAGGCGGCGGGCAAAGAAAAGGTGTGCCTGGCGGTCGCGCGGGTCGTCGGCATCGAATAGGTTGCTGGGCAGGTGGGTGTCGGCCCGGTGGTAGATGTAGCCGAGGCAAAGAATGTTTGTGTGCCCGGCATCCAGCAGGTGGCGCAGCATCATTGAGGTGGATTTTTCCTCATCATAGTTGACGCTGTCGACGCCAAGGTGGGCGTTCTGAGCGACGGGATAGACCACTGGCGCGTAGTTTTTCAATAGTTCGATCCAGGCAGCGGGAAGGCTGTGCCGCAAGATCACGCCGTGTACCTTTTTACGCGGCCAACGTTCGATAATATCCTCGGGCTTGGAGACGGAGATGATGTGAAGTTCGCCGCCGGTGGCATCGAGCCGCTCCCGCAGACCTTGGGTGATTTCTTCGCCAAAGGGTCCGGAAATCCGTTTCATATCGCCCATGAATGCGGGCAATACCAACATGAGCTTATGTTCATCGCTCCCCGGTTTGGCAAGCGCCCCTTTGAATACGCCCTGACTCCGTGTATAGCCCATCCGGGTGGCGGTTTCAAGAATGCGCGCCCGGGTTTTGTCGCTGACCCTTCCAATGCCACGTAGCGCTCGCGAGGCGGTGATGACGCCGACGCCAGCTTCTTTCGCAATATCCTTGAGTGTTACCGATTTCGCCATGTTTTATTTCCCCCATCACTTTGAATGAATGGTTCACATAGTTATTCAGAAGTAATTTTATTTCAAGGAAACTCTTGTACCATTGCCGCGAGGGTTCCGTCTGTATGGTCTTTTGATGCAATGCGGTAATATACCACCTTGACATCCGGGAAGGGTTTCCTATTATGGCTTGCATGTATGGTGAACAACAATCTAACAGCGGTTCCAAAGGTTGGTGCAGACCCGATGTGAAGGGGATTTTCCTGCTGAGCGGATATGCCTACGACGAAATATACAGCCTGGAAGATCAGCAGCGGATTGGCGAATTGGTGGATCTCTATGCCCCGCCGCATGCCGCCGAGCAGCTTGCAGGGAATATGGAGCTTTTGAATCAAGCCGAGGTTGTTTTTTCTGGTTGGGGAATGCCGAAGATGGATGAAGCGTTCCTTGATCAAGCCCCGAACTTGAAGATAGTTTTCTATGGGGCCGGCGCAATCTATCGGTTTGCCACCGATGCGATGTGGGAGCGGGGCATCCGCGTAACGACGGCCGCCGAACTGAACGCGGTTCCGGTTGCCGAATATGTGCTCTCCCAGATCCTCTTCAGCCTGAAGCTCGGTTGGCAACTCGCGCTCGGCATGCGCGACAATCGGGAGTGGCCGTCGCGCGCAACCGGAATGAAGAGGATTCCCGGCGCCTATTTAACGACGGTCGGCATTGTTTCACTTGGCGCGGTTTCCACGAAACTGATTGAGCTTCTTAGGTCGTTCGATGTGAACGTGCTGGTTTGCGGCGATCATATCACTCCTGAGAAAGCAGCAAGGCTGAGGGTTGAATGCACCACGTTGGAAGAGGTCTTTCAACGATCCGACGTGGTTTCGATCCACAGCCCGCCGACACCCGAAAACATCGGAATGATTACCGGCGGGCTTATTGCGCAGATGAAACCCAACGCCACTTTGATTAATTCAGCGCGCGGCGCGGTGGTTTGCCAGCGGGAGATGATGGATGTTCTCCGGGAAAGACCCGACTTGATTGCTGTGCTGGATGTAACCGATCCGGAGCCACCGCCAGCGGACAGCGAATTGTTCACCGTGCCCAACATCGTCATTACGCCGCACATCGCGGGATCGATCGGCAAGGAGTGTCAGCGCATGGGGCATGCTATCGTCGGAGAGCTGAAACGCTATTTGGCCGGAGCACCGCTTCGGTATGAAATCATTCGGAAAAAGGAAACCATGGGGATCTATTCCATCGATAAACTGACGGGGACGACTGAGCTGCTTTCGTAAACCAGGGCAAATAAGTGGCCACGGCCAGCGTTTAACTTTGAAATATATCCGGCTGTTTTGGCCGGGAAAGGCGATTGAATTATGAGTATTGAAGCATCTGAATTATCAAAAAAAATCTTGAACAAGACGCGCCTGAAGTTCGGGGTGGGTAATCTCCTGTATAATGGCGATGAGGCGGCTTTTTCTCCGTTTCACACGATCATTGTACGTATGCTCGGCGGGACCGACGCCCATTTGGGTTTTATCGGTGGGGCCATGCAATCAGTGGGGCCTTTGTTCTCCTGGATCGGTGCCGTGTTGCTTAAGGTCTTCCGCTTCAACCGCAAGGCCATGATAATTGCGCTTGCCGCCGGTGCGGTCGTTCAAGCGGTTATTGTTGGATTGCTGGTGTTCGCATCCCGAACCACCGAGTGGGCGACCCCCTACCTGTATGGCTATATTGGGTTGATCACGCTGATGAGCATGCTGACCGGAATGCAGCAGACCATTTCGGTGAGTTGGATCGGGGATTTGGTGCCGGTCCATCAACGCGGTTGGTTTGTCAGTGCCATGCAGATCATCTCCAACGTGGGTTTGATTATCTTGCAGCTTATTTTTGCGAGGCTTTCGACGCATGCCACCGGTTTAATCGCCTGCGCATCCCTGATGTTACTAATTTGTCTTAATCATATCGTGGCGATGTTCCTGTTTAAAACGGTGCCGGACCGCCTGTCGCATGCGGTCAACTTTCTTTCCAATAAGAAGGGAGAGCGGATCGACTATAAGTATACTCCGATGTGGTTGCTGGTCTGGTTTCAATGTGCATGGAGCGGCGGTCGGGTTTCGCTGAATGCATTCGCTACGGCCTATATGCTCGATTATTGCGGGTTTAATCTTAAGAAAATCATTTTGTTCATGATGACGGTGAATGTGGTGAACCTGTTCATGCTGTATTTCATGGGGCGTCTTTCTGACCGCAAAGGAATCCGCCGCCCGTTGATGATTATTTCAGCCGCGTGTAGCATGAGTATGCTCCTGTGGGTTTGTAAACGCCGGTTGAAAAGTGCAGCGGGCGGCGGGGCGATCGAAAAGTG
>CAYYYX010000055.1:0-9703 GCA_964476065.1 uncultured Verrucomicrobiota bacterium
TTATAATACGGTTTCTGCGGGGGTAAATCTTTTGGTCGACTTTCTGGGTGAAGAGGGTTCGTTCGGACATGTCTCTTTGGCAGAAAAATGCTTTGACCGTGCGTTGGTGAAAAATCCGACGAGCGAGGATGCCTTTTTCTATCGAGCAGGAACGAGGCTGTTTTTGTTGAAAAAGAATGTCTCGCTCAATGAGCTAGGGGAGCTGTTTGGAGTCTCTTACAATATGCTTCTCGGGTTGCGCGGTGAATTAGATACAAATAGCGCGCCTTCCGTTGATTGGGCGGTGGATGATGCTTCGCCGGAGTTGTTGACTGCATTGGGGCTGGCGATGGATGATCTTGATTCTATTGCCTCAAACTGGACGGGTACGATTGAGGTTTCTACGAATCAGTTCCCGCTGGATGAAACCGTTTTCGTGGATTATGCGGATGTGATGTTTTTGAAGTCGGGTTTGATGGCGGCGAATACTGCGGTTCGGTTGGCGATGGCGAATACGCTGAATGTTCCGTATGAAAGACAATCCGTTTTGGAAAACGGGGTTGAGTTGAGCATTGTTGTGGACGGGAGCACGAATGATTGGGCGGGGCTTAATACGCAACTGATTGCCTGTTCCAGCGATGCCATGCTTTCTTCTGCGCAGGTTGCGAAGGATGCGTCGAATGTTTATGTCCTTTTGCGGACGGATGGGTTTCATACGAATGGAGATTTCAACATAAATGGAGATGCGTGCATTGAGGACGATGCGTCGGTTTCCTTTTATGTTAGCCGATGGGGGACGCAGGCAATATTCTCATCGGATACGGCGAATGAGTGGATTCCTTCTTTTGAGTGGATCGCGACAAATAATGTTGTTGAGGTTTGTCTGCCTATTCCAATCGGGTTCTCGGTTGATTCTGTGCGACTCGATTCGATTTTCATTTCGCCCGAATATTGGGGTGAGTCCGGGGAGTTGTCGTCGGGGATGGATGTTTTGGGGGAAGATCTTTTGGCAGCGTATCCCTCCGTTTTAAGTTCGGTTCGAAGTGAGCCTGCGATGTCGCTTGCAGAGTCGAGTTTGCAGGAGGCGTTCGATCTTTTTCTTGAAGCGGATCGATTGGCGAGTAATCGAACGGATGCGTTAATGCACTTTGTGGAGTACGATCCTCTTTATGCGGATACTCGCGAGGAGGCGAGGGTTCGAATTTATGAAGCGCATGCCTCTTTGGAGGCTCCCGTTGATCTTCTCGTGACAAACGATTTCGGCGAGATTCTTTTCGAGGAGCAAGTATATTTGGGCGCATATTTCCAGTCCAACTATGTGACGCGTGCATTGCGTCCGCAGTTCGAGCAGGTTCTTTCGCAACCGTTATTGAATACGCTTCCAGATCCCACGATTGCGGGGATTTTTCCTTTAATGACCGGAGAGCATATTATTGAGTTGTGCCGAGAGCATCACTCCAATGTTGATTACGATGCAATGCCTGACTCGTGGGAGGATGCCGTCGTTCAGGCGGACACGAACGATTCGATACGGACGGTTTATGATGTGATCGAAGGCGAAGACTATGATGGAGACGGTGTCTCTAATCTTCAGGAGTATTTGTGGTCGAGAAATCCGATCCTCGCAGATATTTTCTTTGAAAACGTAGAGTTGTCTCAACGCCCAGGTACAAAGCTCATTGACCTTTATTACGATCTGTACGCGGGTTCGAATCAGCTTTTGCAAATTGAACTCAGCGAAGAGAATCGTTTTGAAAACAATTTTAATTCTGAAGAGCTTTCTTCGCGATGGAGCGTTTCTGGCGATGCGGGGTGGAGCGTTCAGTCAAACTGTGTGATGGCTCCCGTGTCGTTGGAGGACAGTCAGTCCGCAACGATTAAGTTGACTGGGAACTTTTCCGCAGGGTCTGAGGTTTCTTTCCGGCGAAAAATTTCGACAGAGGGGAGTTATGACTTTCTGCGTTTTTATGCTGGAACGAACCAGGCGTACAGCGAGGCAGGAGAGTTCGCATGGGGTGAAGTGCAATATTCCTTGTCGGAAGATGTCACGAATTTAATGTGGATCTATTCGAAAGATGCGTCAGGAAGTGCTGGTGCTGATACGGTTTGGCTGGACGATATTGTGGTGGATGGATCTGTTTATAGCGTGCCGGTGCGAGCCCTCTCTGGTCATGCTGGAGTTGACGTATCCGGCGGCTTGGGTCGGCATGCGGTTTGGGACGCTGGTGAGGATTGGCCAGATCAGAACGAATCTGTGAACCTCCAACTTTCTGCGTACGCTTCGGGCGATGCGTTAGAAAAAGATTCCGAAATACTGGTAACTTCCGTTGATACTCGCGATTACTCTCTGGCGATCACGTCGGAGCACGGGAATCCAATTCCAAGCATTGGAACGCATACCAACTATTGCTGGAAATCAGCGATTACGTGTTCAGTTGAACGGCTAGCTTATGAAGACACAAACACATACCTTTCGACGGGGTTAGAGTCATCGGGCGGCTCTGTTGTTATTCTCACGAATGTGACAACAACGCTTCAGTGGGGTTGGGCGATTGTTGAAGCCGATTCGGATGGCGACGGGTTGCCAGACACATGGGAGGTAGAATTCTTTGATGTCGTCGGAGATCATCAACCCACAGATTATTCCTTAAATGGTGTGAACACCTTGAGAGATTGCTATATCGCTGGACTTAACCCAAAGGATCCTTTGAGTACGTTTGACGTATCGGTTCAGCCTGAGGGGGGTCTTCAGAATCCGAATCAAATTGTCTTGCGCTGGCAGCCCGCTCAGGGTCGAGAGTACAGCATCTATTATTCCACCAATTTGATGTCTGGATTCTCCTGTATTGCAAGCAATCTCGCATGGCCTTGCGGAAGCTTTACGAACGAACCGTCGCATTTCAGCGAATATTATCAGGTAAAAGTTCAGGTCGAAGAGGAGTGATGAATCGTTGGGTTCAAACCCTTTTGGTTTTCATGGGACTTTGTCTCTTGGCGGCAGGATTGTTTCTCCGACCCTTGGAAGAAAAGCGGTCGGGGCGGATTGGTTCAAAAATATATTCAAAGAAGGTCGCGGCGGGCATTCGTGTTCGCTCCGGCGGATATCCGCAAAAAGAATATGTTTATTTTTCTGACTGCACGGTTGAAAAACAAAAAATCGGCGGCTTTTCTCTGGGAGGGCTAAACCAGCTCGTTATTTCAGGTTTAGTTGTAACTTTGCACGAGGAGCAATTCCGCGAAGAAAAAGAGACCGCCGATGGAGGTGCAATAAATAACGCTCCAAAACCCCCTCGCAAAGAGGCTTCTTTGGAAAAGATATTTTCTGAACCGAGCCGCACGGATGTTTTTGAGAACATTCGCGAATTCCTCGGGGGAGACCTTCGCTTTTCAAAGGTTCTAATAAATGGGTTGACCGTTTATTTATGCAAAGAAAACGCAGACAGGGTCCTGTTTTTGAAAGCGGATCATGCAGTTAGCGCAAGGGAATCTTTTCAGTTCGAAAATGGAGTCTTTCTTCTTGAAAACGGAACGTACAAAACCTCCAAAAAGGCTCGTTTAAAATTTAGAAGCCCGAAGATCATAAATACAGAGGAACGCATAATAGATTTACAAAAAGTGCTCAGTCGAGAGATCAACTTTTGATAGTGGTTTTTCGCCTCTAGGAAAAGTGCAATCCAGAATGGTGATTGTGCATTTGGATTGCTGAAACCGTTCCTATTTCTCTGCCGCCCTCTGTAACTGCTCTAGTGAAGCGGTTCCCTTTGAAGGGTTCGCCAGACATGTGGAGCAGGCTTTCTTGCCTGCGTTTTCCAACGCTGGAAAAATTATTGTGCGGCGTAGCGGGTGGCGGCGCGGATGGCTTCTTCAATTTTTTCGCGCAGGTCGGTGACGCGGTCGGAGGCTAAGGCGGCACGCACCTCTTCGGGGTCGAGCGCTTTGGGCTCTTTTTCTGCGAGTGTCGCGAGCTGTTTTTCGAGCGCTGAATGTTCCAACCCTTGGAAACGAATTTCCTGCGGGATGCGGTCGAGCAGGTCGCGGTAGGTTTCCACGAGGTCTCCCCATTGCTCGGAGGTTTCGTAGCGGTTGATTACCTTTTCGGATACGGCGTAGTGCTCGTTCTTTTTGCCGGCGAGCAGGGAGAAAAAGGAGGCGGCCAGCTTCTGGGTGATGCCTTCTTCGCCGCCGACGGCGCGGCGCGGGAACAGGAGACGGTTCTGTTTTTCCATCAACAACAGAACCAGTTTTTCGAACTGAACAACGGTTTCGGTTTTCGGGGGGCGGCCGCCGAGTAGGCCGACCACTTCTTCCTGAACTTTTTCGATCTCGGCCAGCTTGAGCTCGGGGTCGACGATTAGAAAGGTGTCGCCGTTCTTTTTGTGTTCGTAGACACGGACCTTGGTTTGGTCGTCGCGGATTCGAACCTCTTTTTCGACGAGGATTTTTTTGCGCTCCAGCATGACGGTGAGAATGTAGATCGCATTCACATTGTCGGCGTCTTCTTTAGCGACCAATTTGCGCAAGAGCGATTCGGCGCTCTCTTTTTTGACGGCTTCCTCCGGCGGAACGGGTTTGTGGAAAATGCTTTTCCAGGCGCTGAGGCCGTGGTCGAGGTTTTGTTCGTCCCAGCAGGCGAGGGAGTAGTCTTCGCGGACATATTCGCCGTCTTTGAAGAGTAGGCGAGTCATGATTTCTTCGCGGTCAGCAAACGCAAGCCCTGTTCCGGTGCATACGTCGGCGCGGCGTTTGATCTGCCAGCTTTCTTCTTTCGGTGTTGCCATGAGTGATCCTTACGCTCGGAGTCCAGACTAGGATTTCTGGAGGGGTTCGTTGGGGGTGAGCAGATTCATATTTTGCTGGAAGTAGTGCCAGCCGCTCCAGACGGAGAGGGCGGTGACGAAAAGGCCGCCCCACCAGAAGGTGGTCTGAAAGTTTTCCAAGGGTTGGAAAACCCCGAGAAGCAGGACGACGATGATAAAGACCATTTGCCAAACCGTTTTGTGTTTCCCCCAGACGCCGGCGGCGAGGACGATGCCTTTGTCGGCGGCGAGCAGGCGCAGGCCGGTGACCATAAATTCGCGCGCAAGGATTAGCGTGACCATCCAGGCGGGCATTACGCCGAGCTCGACGAAGCCGATAAACGCGGCGGCGGTGAGTACCTTGTCGGCCAAGGGATCCATGAGCTTGCCGAAGTCGGTGCACCCATACACGGTTCGGGCCAAATGCCCGTCGAGCGCATCGGTGATGGCCGCGAGGATAAAGATGATGAGTGCGAGCCGTGCCGCGCCGGGGAAGGAGACGCTGAGGCAGACCATCAGAAGGAAGGCCATGCCGAAGCGGCTAAGGGTGAGAATGTTTGGAGGGTTCATGAGGGAACTATGAATTATGAATGATGAAAGATGAAGACGGAACGGGGCTAAATCTAGTTCGACTCGATCTTGCCGGGTTCGATGAGATAGAGATCGGGAACGGGCTCGTCGAGTAGCAGGCGGGCCGGGGCCGTCTGCGATACGGGAGTCTCCGGCTTCTCTGCCGCGCTGCGGCGGGCGCAGTTGGAGAGGCTGCTGATCAAAACAATGAGAATGAGAAGCACCGCTACGGCTACGGCGAGCACGCGAACATCTTTCCATGCGCTGCTGGGCAGGGCGCTCCATCTTTTAGAAAAAAGGGCGGTCACTTTTCCGGCCAGAGCGATGCGGGGCAGTTTGACAAACATCTTTTGCAGATTAACGGCGACAGGCTTGCTGGCGCGCGAGTTTTGCTCGAGCTGGCTGGATTCATCGAGCAGAGGCCGTGGGCCGGTGGCATGGTCTGCAAGATATTCGTCCACCAGCGGGGCGGGGGCGAGGCCGAGGTATTTGGCGTAGAGACGGATGAAGCCCTTTGCATAGGTTGGCGCAGGCATCACCGAAAAATCGTCAGCCTCCATGGCGATGATGATTTTGGTCAGGATGTTTGTTGCGGAACCAGCTTCGGATTCGCTGGCTCCTTTGGCTTCGCGTGCGGCTTTGAGTTGTTGTCCGAGTGTGGCCATGGCATTTCCTTTGAATATCGAATAATGAACAAGGAGCCGCAGAAGGTCGAAGGAAAGAGTTCTCCTACTTCAGCATTCAAGATTCCTTGTTCGATATTCTACGGTTCACTTCTATACCCTTCGTCGTCGTCGGGGGCTTCCTGCGAAGCTTCTGCTTCGCTCAATTCTTCCTGCGGCTTCGCGGTGCTGGGGGCATCGGGGATTTCGCCGTCGAGATCGATGAGAATGTCGCGCGGACCGGTTTCGGTCGGCGGGCCGATGATGCCTTTTTCTTCGAGCAGGTCCATTAGGTTCGCGGCGCGGTTATAGCCGATGCGCAGGCGGCGCTGCAGAGAAGAGGTGGAGGCGCGCTTGGTGCTCCGTAGAACTTCCATGGCTTTGTCCAGGAGCTCGTTGTCCTCGTCCATCTCCGGCATTTCGACTTTTTTGCTCTCGATCTTCTCTTTGATCTCGGTGATGAATTCGGGGGTGCCCTGTTCGCGGACAAAGTCGGTCACACGGTTCATTTCCCCATCGCTCGTCCAGGTGCCTTGCAGGCGGACGGGTTTATCTTTGCCGGGTTGCAGGTAAAGCATATCGCCTTTGCCGAGCAGTTTTTCGGCACCGATGGAGTCGAGGATGGTTCGGCTGTCGTTGCCCTGTGCCACGCGGAAGGCGATTCGGCCGGGGATATTGGCTTTGATGGTTCCGGTGATGACGTTGACCGACGGGCGCTGCGTGGCAAGAATCATATGAATGCCGGCGGCTCGTGAGAGCTGAGCGAGGCGCACGATGCATGGCTCAATTTCCTGCTGCGCCACGGTCATCAGCTCGGCCAGCTCGTCGACGACGATTACGATGTAGGGGAGCTTGGCTGGAACATCGCTTTTCGGTTTTTCTGCTTCGGGCGTTTCGCCGAACATGTCTTCCTGTTTTTCGATCGCGCGGGTATTGAAGCCTTTGATATCGCGGACCTTCACCCTTTTGAAGAGCGAGTAGCGTTTTTCCATCTCTTTGATCGCCCAGCGCAGACCGAGCGTGACCTTTTTAGGATCTGTAATGATCGGCACGACGAGGTGCTTGAGATTTTCGTAGGCTTGGAATTCGAAGGTTTTTGGGTCGACCAAAATCAGGCGGAGTTGCTCGGGAGTGCGCGAGAGGAGCAGGCCGGTCAGTAGTGAGTTCATGCAAACGGTTTTACCCGCGCCGGTGGCCCCGGCAATCAGCAGATGCGGCATGGAGGAGAGATCGCCGATGATGGTGCGCCCACTTACGTCTTTTCCGAGAGCCAGTGGCAGGGCGATGCTCGGGTCGTGGAAGGCTTTGCTCTCTGCCAGTTCGCGCAGATAGACAGCCGTTCCCTTGGAGTTTGGAACCTCGATGCCAACCGCGCCCTTGCCGGGGATCGGTGCCTGAATACGGATGCTTTGCGCGCGCAGAGCCAGTGCAATATTGCGCTCAAGTGTCGAGATGCGTTCCACACGTACCCCCGAGGCTGGCGTGATCTCATACGAGGTCACTGTGGGGCCGCATTCGACGTGGGTCACTTCTCCATCGACGCCAAACTCCTCGAGTGTTTCCTGTAGAATTTTTGCTTTTTCGGCCGTGTTTTCGGTGGACGTACGGTCGGAGAGAGGGGGTAACTCATCCAAGATGGTCAACGCGGGGAGTTGATAGCCGGATTCGTCTACACCCGGTGCAATATTGACAGAGACGTTAGCCAGCTCGTCCTCCGGAGCCTTCGCAATCGGCTTGGGTTTGAGAATCGCTTTTGGAGCGGTCTTCGGTGTCGCTTTTGGAGCGGGAGGCGTGAAGAGCTCTTCTGCTTTTTTCCGTTTCGCTGGGGTTTTGGTAGCCTTCACGGGACGGGTGGCAATGGGCTCCTGTTCTTCTTCGCCGCCTTCTTTCCGTCGCGCCCAGAGTTCTTTCCCTTTGTTCCAGAGAAAGACGAACGGCGTGAAGGGGTGCATGTCCGTTAGTTGAAGAATGGCCAGAAAGATAACGGCCAGAAAGAAAAACGTTGCGCCGACATGCCCGATCCAGCTTCCGAGGGTCCGAATGGCCAGCATTTGGCCCAGAACCCCGCCCGGACTACCCAGATTGAGTTTGTCCATCGGAACGCGCCAGACGGCCTCCTGATATTCCATCAGGCTGGAGATCGAAATCAGTCCGGCGGCCAGCCAGCTCCATTTGGGCCAGGCGCGCTCATGGGAGCGAAGCGTCATCAGCAGGCTGCCGATCAGCAGGGCAAACGGAATCAGATAGCCACCGATGCCCAGAGAGGAGAGGCCCACATAGGCAAACCACACGCCGATAAAGCCACTCGGCGAAGTGGATTCGGGCGGGCTATAGAGGAGGGGGGAGTATTCCGGACGGTAGCTGAGAAAACAAAAGAAGCTCCAAGCGCAAAGAGCGACAAGGAGGATTCCTGCTGCTTCTTTTTTTTTGGAACGGACCGGTTCAGACTGTTTCGTTTTTTTTGCCATTCCGGCGATTATAGGGACAGAACTTTGCTTTTGAAGCAAATTAAGCGCATCTGCATTTAAAAATCACCACGACAGGAATGCGCGCGAGCTGGGGGTAGAGCGTGCGCCAGTCCGCGCTGTCGTACGGAACCTTCTCAAGGATTTCTTCTTCGCTCATTTCGGGGATTGGCATGGGTGCGGGTTCAAGAAATCGTTCGATCACCAGCCCCGCCTCATGGATCCATTCTGCGAGTTGAGAGATCGGCCAGTATCGGGCCGCACTGATGGCGCCATCGTCGAGTGCCATACGGACGTCGGGCTCCGGCTGAAAATAGTCGGGCAGAAAAACGCCGTCCTCATCGTCGCCAACCTCCAGCCATTCGCCTGCATAGAGCGGGTGTCCGGTCGTCAACAAAAAGGCACCACCGGGCTTCAGCATCGAAGCCGCCTCGGAGATGACTTTCGCGGGATCGACTGAAAAGGGAAGGGCGTACGTCGAATGGATCAAGTCGAAAAGACCCACCCCGTCCGTCGCGTTGCTCCGACCACCCCTCCCGTGGAGGGGATTTGATGTGATCCCCTCCGCGGGAGGGGTGCCCGCAGGGCGGGGTGGTTTTTTCAGTTTCTTTAACGAGTCCATCGAGACGCATTGAAAGTCGACCTCGACGTTTTCGGCCTCGGCCAGCGTGCGGCCGTGCGCGAGCTGTTTTTCCGAAATATCGATGGCCATGCACTCCGCGCCCTGTTTCGCCAGAAATATCGAGTTTTGACCTGCGCCAGATCCAATTTCGAGACATCGGATGGAATCCGATGTTCTCGCCGCGCCGGAGCCTTGGCGAAGGCGGGCCTGTAAGAGCTGGAGCTGTGAGTCACCCGGGAGGAGCGGCCCATAGTGAAAGTCATTCGTCGAGATGCGGGTTTCCTTTTGGTAGACCTCCGCAAGGTCATCCCAGTAGCGCGCACTTCCTTCGTCGGTGTTTCCTTTAAATTGCATTCACGCAGTTTTGCCGCTTTGCTTCTTTTTGGAAATACAAAAAGCACTTTCAGAATACCTCAGGTCTAAACATTGGAAATACCAAAAGCACTTTTGCTTCGCTCAGGTGGGAAAAGGTGTACATTCAAATCGCTATGAAAATCACATTTTACGGAACGCGGGGGATTCTGCCGCCGGGCGCGCAGACGAGCTGCGCGTGGGTCGATCCCGCCGATGGCGGGACAAGTACCGCCGATGGCGGGACAAGTACCGCCG
>CAYYYX010000055.1:9803-14137 GCA_964476065.1 uncultured Verrucomicrobiota bacterium
CCGCCGATGGCGGGACAAGTACCGCCGATGGCGGGACAAGTACCGCCGGTGGCGAGACAGGTGCGGGACGTCCATTTGTAATCGATCTCGGCTCAAGCAATCTGATGGACGACCCGGAGCGAGTCGCCGCGCTCGACCATGTGCTGCTCACTCACCTGCACCCAGACCACATCGATCAGCTTCCGCGGTTGCTCGAACAGAAGCCGAGCTGCACGTTTCTCGCCCCGGAACTGATCGGCGGAGTTAATCAATTGGAGACGGTTCCTTCCGAATGGTGCGGCCTGCGGCTGGAAGCCGCTTTGACGAACCACCCGAAGAAAAACTTTGCTTACAAACTGTCGGACGGAGTGGTGACCGTTATCTGGATCGGCGACGGCTCGTACTCCCCGGAGCTGGCGGAGTTTTGCTGCGGCGCGGACGTCATCATTTGCGAAGCCACCATGAAAGAGATGCCGGTTGACGAAGCGGTTGCGATTGGGCATATGACACCGTCGCTGTTTGCAAAGCTGATGAATGAAGCCGTGCCCGGCCAAGCGGTCGCCACCCATTTTTCGGAACTCGACCCGCCGGAATTCACGGCCGAAGTGCGGAAGCATTTAAACGCCGGGATTGAACTGATCGCCGCGCACGACGGTCTTGTTCTCGACCTGTCATAACGGTCCAGCCTTTGGAAAAACACACGGGATCTGTTCGCGGGGGTAAAAGGCGGGTTCTTTTATTGTAGGACACGCTTCCCCGTAGGGGAGCGTGTGAATTCCATAAAGGGCACAAGCTCTCCGGCATGCCGGAGAAGCTTGTCCTATCGGTGGGTTTTAGATGGAGGCGTAAGATCTTCAGCCGGGGGTGTTTGGATTATTTCGTGTCAATGAGAGCCTGCAGTTTGTCGGCCAGTGCGGAGAAGCCGCGCTGTTTGGCGAAACTGGCGGCGGTGTCATCGTCGACATCTTTTAGCGTTGGGTCGGCACCGGCTTCGAGCAGGATGTCGACGACCGGAGAGAGTCCTTCGCCCGCAGCGAACATGAGCGCAGTGAAATGTTCTCCGTTATCGATGGCATTGATCTCGGCTCCGTTTTCGAGGAGTAGCCGGACGGCGGCAGGGAAGGGGCCGGAGGCGGCGAACATGAGGGCGGTGCGGTCGTTTCCGTCGCGCAGGTTAATGTTGGCGCCAGCATCGAGCAGGGCTTGCATGGTTTCGACATGACCATTAAAGGCGGCCAGCATCAGTCCGCTGTTTCCGTTTGTTTCCTTCTGATCGACCGGCATGCCGCTTTGGAGTGCTTCGGTTACTGCGAGAGTGTTCCCGTTATAGGCGGCCTCTGTAAATGCGGCGATGGTTTCGGCGGTCGGCGGCGGGAGAGGTTCAAATTTTTTCCCGCATCCGAAGAGAAGGGTGGATAGAACGAGAAGAGACAAAATGGAACGCATAGAAGACCCCTTTGTTAAAAGGCGGACCATAAAGCCGCCGGCTCCCGATTGCCAGTTTTTCCCGCATCATTTGGGTTCCGGGTGTGCAGATTGGGATATTGAAGATTGTGTCATCCAACTACCACGATCGTGGTAGTTGGATGACACAGATGTTTTTTTTGAACAGGGGGTTATTCGGGGGATAACGCCTTGGGTCGGGTGTGGGATTTAGGTTGTTTATTCGCGGAGGGTGAGAAGGAATACCTTGTCCTGTCGGCGGGCTTTGGCGCTCAAGGGGAGTGTGATGACATCGCCGGGTTCCGCCGACTCCGCCGGTTCGCCGTCGACACGCAGTTCGTCGATTTCGGCGCGCACCGCGCCAGTGGTCGGGCCTTCGATTAAAATCGTATCGCCGGGGCTCAAACCGTGTTTGATCAGTTTGAATTCGATGACGCCGAGCTTGCCGAAGAAGTTGGAAACGGTTCCGATTTGATCGCGCGTTTCGGTGGCCTGCGAGTGCGCGTCTGCCGCCCAGTCGCCGAGTTTTTCTCCGCAGTAGTATCCGCCGTGCCAGAAGCCGCGATTAAACACTTTGCTCAGCTCGGCAATTCTGTCCTCGCAGGCGGACGGATCGTAGGTTCCATCGGCGAGGGCATCGAGCGCCTCGCGGTAGACGCGGGTGACGGTGGCGACGTAGTCGGCGGCGCGGGCGCGGCCTTCGAGTTTCAGCACAGAGATTCCGGCCTCGGCAATGCGGTCGAGATATTGAACAGTGCATAGATCCTTGGGCGACATCACATATTTGTTGTCGATCACGAGCTCCTCGCCAGTCTCTTCGTCGGTGACGCGGTAGGCGCGGCGGCAGGTCTGGAAACAGGCGCCGCGATTGGCGGACTGGTTGTACTGTGCGAGGCTCATGCCGCATTTTCCGCTGACGGCGACGCAGAGCGCACCGTGGCCGAAGAGTTCGAGCCGGACGAGTTCGCCGGAGGGGCCGCGCAGGTCGCGCTCCTGAATTTTTTTCCAAATATTGGAAATTTGTTCGAGGGTGAGTTCGCGGGCGAGGACGATGGTGTCGGCCGTTCGGGCGAAAAACTCCAAAGCTTGGAAGTTGGCGACGTTGGCCTGTACGGAGATGTGCACCTCGAGGTCGATGGAGCGGGCATACTCTATGGTGGCGATATCGGCAGCGATGACGGCGGAGACGCCCGCGGTTTTGGCGGCATCGCACAGCGTACGCATTTCATCCATCTCGTCGTCGTAGACAATCGTGTTGAGTGCGAGATAGCTTTTCACGCCCGCGTCGTGGCAGCGCGCGGCGATGGCGGGTAGATCTTCCGGCAAGAAGCCGGCGGAGCGCGCGCGCATGTTGAGCGTGCCGACGCCGAAGTAGACCGAGTCCGCCCCCGCGTCGATCGCGGCCGTCAGCGCCGCTTCCGATCCCGCCGGTGCCATCAATTCGATTGACGAGTGACGATTTTTGATTTTCGATTGGCAACTCATGAGCCATAGTTTCCAAACATTGGGAAAATTTACAACTATGAATACACAAACAAAACCTGAGTGGACGCCGGAGCTAGACAAAGAAAACGCCAAAGCGGTCTGGGCGCATGTGATTCCATTTTTAGCCTGGCTGTTGATGATGAGCCTGCTCGGCGACCCCTCGGGGATGCGCTATTTGTGGCAGACGATTGGCGGTCTGGCGCTGTTGGCATACTTCCGTCCGTGGCGTTGGTACTCGCGCCCTAAGCTGAGCAGTCTTCCGCTCGCGATTGCGGTCGGGGTGCTGGTTTTTGTTTTCTGGGTCGGCCTCGAATCCGAGTACATCAAAAGCGTTTGTCCGGGGACCACTGCATTTTATGAACGCTACTTCGTCGACATGATTCATTTCGGCACGCTGCGCGAGCCGCTTGAGCTGGGCGAAAACGGCCTGCATCACTACGACCCGCGCACGACCGGCTGGCCGCTCTTCTGGGTCCACATGCTCGGTACCACAATCGTCATCGGTGCGATCGAAGAATTTATGTTCCGTGGCTTCCTCTACCGCTGGATGCAGGGCAGCCCCTTCTTCAAAAAAGATATCGGGTTCATGGACACCAAAATGTGCATCCTCGTGGCCGTGATTTTCGCGCTCGAACACAACGAGTGGCTGATGGGATTCCTGTGCGGACTGATGTTCACCTGGGTGATCATTCGCACCAAAGACATTTGGGCAGGCATCTTTGCCCACGCAATCACCAACGGCCTGCTTGGTTGGTACGCCGTCCACACCGGCGCCTATCACTTCTGGTAGCCAACTGCGGCACGCACATTATTCTTTGAGCAGGGCTTCGCACCGTTCTTTCAACCGCTGAAGGGGCAGCTTGATTTTCACGGGCGTTTTATCCATTAGGATCAGAGCGTCACCTGCGCCTTGTTGAACATAGCTACGCCAGCCGTTGGCCTCGCGCCACGGGATGCAGACATTATCAATCGCCGCCTTCGCGGTTTCTTCGTCCAGCCCCAGCTGCGTGCAGGTGAAGAGGCATTTTTCCAGACTCGTGTTTCCGCGCTGGACCGCCTCGAAGGCGTAATACTCTGGCGATTGCTCATCCATATCCGCCTCGCGGTTTAAATAGAGGTTGGTCGGCGGCGGCAGGCCAGCTGGCTTCGCGTTTTCGCTGGCGAATTGCCGGAACCCGCGAATCAGAGAGATCCCGCGTTCGAGCTCCCCTTGAAGTGGCTCGAGATCCGCAAGGGTCACGCCCGCGCGGGCCGCGAGTCCGGTGGTGTTGTCCACGCCATCGAGCAGCGCCTTAATCAAAAAATCTAGCTGTTGTGCATGCATGCCCCTATCCATAGCGGAGCCGCCTCGCCACCGCAATCCCGTTGTTTCCCAAACCAGCAATTTTCAACATGAACATGGGCCGCTTAAAAGCGGGACACCGAAC
>CAYYYX010000056.1:0-13742 GCA_964476065.1 uncultured Verrucomicrobiota bacterium
TGCATGCTGCAAATCTATATGCAGGGGCCACTTGCGTCAACTTGATACCCCGCTATCATTATATGACATATGCGTCCGATTTTGTGGAGTGTAGACGCGGTGTCCTCACTGCGTTTTTCTGTTGCGGGTTGAACGCGGTGAGGACACCGCGTCTACGTTTTCCAAGCATCCGCCTTCGCCAACCTCCGACGCAGAAGCTATGGAGGTCAGGCGGCTACGGCGGGACAGGTTGGAAATTCGGTGCTGACGGAGCAGCACCCTCCGGAGGGTTTCGCTCTGTCGAAACCAGAAATTATTTGTTTTTCCAGCCTTGTTCGCGGAGGGATTGTTTTGCGGTGGCGGATTCTTTGCGCATGCGGATGAAGTGGTCGCAGCGCTCTTTGGCGATGGTTCCGGCTTCGACGGCGGCGATGACCGCGCAGCCCTTGGTGTTGACGTGGGCGCAGTCGCGGAATTTGCAATTTATTTCGAGCGCGACGATGTCTTCGAAGGTTTCGTCGATCCCGGCGGCGGTGTCGAGGTGGCCGAGTTCGCGCATGCCGGGGGTGTCGACCATGAGCGATCCATTTTTTAGAACAATGAGTTCGCGCCACGTGGTGGAGTGGATGCCTTTGCCGTCTTTTTCGCGGACGGGTAGGGTGAAGTATTCGTCTTCTTTGCCGAGCAGGCTGTTGATGAGCGAGGTTTTTCCGACCCCAGAGGGGCCGAGCAGGCAGTAGGTGCCGGAGGGCTTGAGCAGTCGTTTCACGCTTCGCATCCCGGAACCGGTGGTGTTGCTGATGGCGATCACTTCCACGTTGGGCAGGCGCTCTTTTACTTCAGTCATCCGCTCGTTGAGTTCGCGGCGGGGAAGTAGATCTTTTTTGCTCATCAGCACAACGGGTGTGATGCCGCTGTCGTGGACGATGGAGAGGTAGCGTTCGAGTTTGCGCAGGTTGTAGCCTTTATCGAGGGTGTGGACGACGAAGGCGGTGTCGATGTTGGCGGCGATGAGTTGATAGCCGATTTCGCGCCCGACGGTTTTGCGTTTCAATTCGGTTTTGCGTTTGAGGACGGAGTGGATGACGGCAAAGCCGTCTTCTTTGTCGAAGTCTTTGGCCAGCACCCAGTCGCCGACGGTGAGGTAATTTTTATTTGCGCGCGCTTCGTGGCGTAGTTTGCCGGTGCTTTTGGCCGGGCGGGTTTTGTCGCCATCGCAGATGTCGCTCCAGCCTTTATGGATGGCGGTGACGCGCGCAGCCGTCCAACCGTCTCCGGCGGAGAGGTCGATCTGGTCTTTAAACCAGTCGCTAAAACCAAATTCTTCTGCGGTCATGAGTATAGCTCCAAAAAGTCAAAGTGAAGGTTTTGAGGGACGGACAAAATGCCCGGTCTGAGCAGGTTTGGGATATCGATCAGGAAATCCGAATGGGTTAGCTTTTCTTCGAGGTTGAGGCGGAGTTGCTTGTCGGTGACGGGGGTTCCGTCATTTTTCATGATTTGTCGGAAGGCGCTCATGACGCGCGACCAGTCGATGTCGGCGTGTTGGTCGGCATACCACAGATCAAACAGATCGCGGCCTTTTCGTCGCTGGTAGAGCGCGCGGACTTTGGTGGCGAGCAGTTCTTCTAGTTCAAAGGTGGTGAGCTCGGCAGAACCGCTGAACCACGGGGAATCTACCGTATAACTCTTTTTCATTGTGCCGAAAATAAACTGGTGCTCGCGGCAGTTGATTTCGACTTTCAGCCGCATGTTGATGACGGGTTCCACTTCGGTCTCAAAGCGGAAGATCAAGGTGGTGTTGCGGTCCTTCTGCTTGATTTTAGGCGCGCCTAGATATCCGAGGATTTCGCGGAGCCGATCGATGACCGGCCCGATGGGCTCGGCTTTGACTTGGACGAGGTCGATGTCTTCGGAATAGCGCGGTGCAGGGGCGAAGTAGAGCTTGTGTAGTGCGGTGCCGCCTCGGAAGGCGAGAGCCTCTCCCAGTAGCTCATCCGAGAATATTTCGACCAGCGCACGGGAAAGAACTAAGTCCTGTTCGACCTGCGCGTCGCCGATCCACGGCACGGCATGCTTCCAGTTGGTGATGAATGCGCGGGGGATCACAGTTCATTCTCCAGATTGATATTGATGGCTACTTTCCACCGCTTGCTGATCGGGCAATTCGACTTTGCGTCAGATGGATTCAGCGGGATGTGGAAGAATGATCGGGGTTGTAACGCTTCCCAAACGGCATCGGCCAGTGATTTCTCATCAAGGACTTCCTCAAGAACATAGCCGAGCCGCTGCAAGGCGGTGGCCGGGGTGGCAGGGCTGACTCTTAATTTTTTGGGAGCCATGCACTCCACCAGTTCTTCCAAGACCGCGGTGACGGGGCCAATACCTCCGGATTGTTTCAGGTAGGTCATTAGGTCGATCGCGGTCAGCTCGGGTGAGGAGACGTTGATGTAGCCTGCGGGGGTTTTCTTCTGTTCGACTCCACCCTCTGGCATGGCTGATTTCACTGGGAATCGGATCTTTAAATTATTGAGTTCAATGGGGCGGATGGAGGGCTTTTCAGTGATGACGGAAAAGCTTTGCGGTTGTTGGTGACCCGCTCCGTGGAGTGCTGCGGCAGAGAGTAATCCGACATAGTAGGATCGGTCTAGGTGGCGCATAAATTCCCCGACGAACATTTCCGGCGGTAACATTCCGGCATGTCGGTGTTCGGGCGGGATGATGATGTAGAAGCCGTTTCGAATCTGCTGAATGGTTTTATTCCGGTTCAGCCGTTGCAGACACTGTCGAATTGCCACGTCTCCTGCTTCGAACTGTTCGAGTAGTTCTTCGCGGGTAAAAGTATAGCGTCCGTTCGCAAGCAGGGACTCAATATAGCTATCTAAGTAGGGTTTCATTAGTTTTCGTTTGCAAAACGTATGGATAATCCATTTGTTTTGCAAACAAAAACTAATTTGGTCGGAGTTTCCAGAGGTTGGAAATGGGGGCTCTTAATTTTCTAACCCTTGATGCCACCGACAAAAGTCGATTTCATATCAAATCACACCTTTAAACGTGTGACATAAAAAGTCGCAACATGTTTTAGTAAAGATGGTTATGGAAGTTTTTATGGTCTGTCCCATACATTTGAATGTATGGAACAGAAATAGTCGTAACCGATTGTGTATAAGGTGATTAAGGTTTTGAAATGCTGATAAAATTTTATGATGGTAATTCTTGAGCCTGACTTTTGTCGGTGGCATCAACCCTTGGAAAATGGGCAGGAAAAGTTCCAAACATTGGAATGTACAACCTGGGTCGTGGCCTATGTAGATCCACCCTGAATCTCGCCTAATCTCAATCTGCCGGGAAGATTAAGATTATAAGCAAGATTAGGATTCGGAAGAGAGGAGTTCTTCCGTTGTGGGCCAGTCGATACAGCCGTCGGTGATGGATTGCCCGTATTTCAGGTTGTCGCTGATGGGTTGGTTGCCCGCCTCAATAAAGCTTTCGAGCATGGCGCCGATCACGGGGCAACCGGGCTGTTTGCGTTGTTCCAATAGATCGTTCCAAACATCGGCCTGTCGCGACGGGTCTTTTTCTGAGTTGGCGTGTGAGCAGTCGACCATCATGACTTCGGGGCGGTTGGCGGCTTTGAGTTTTAGTGCGGCCTCGGCAACGGCGTCGGTTTGATAGTTGGTTTTTCCGCCGCCGCCGCGCAGGACGAGGTGGGTGTTGGGGTTGCCGGTGGTCTGGACGATGCTGCTGTGGCCTTCCTGGTCGATGCCGAGAAAGCTGTGCGGGCTTTGGCAGGAAAGCAGGGCGTCGATGGCGCGTTGGACGCTTCCGTCGGTGGCGTTTTTGAGGCCGACGGGCATGGAGAGACCGCTGGCCATTTCGCGATGTGTTTGCGATTCGATGGTGCGCGCGCCAATGGCGGCCCAGCTGACGAGGTCGGCGGTGTATTGCGGAATGATCGGGTCGAGAAATTCGGTGGCAATCGGCAGGCCGAGTTCGAGGATGTCGAGCATGAGCTGGCGGGCGGCGCGCAGGCCGTATTGCATGTCGTAGGAGTCGTCAAGGTGCGGGTCGTTGATAAACCCTTTCCACCCGACGGTGGTGCGCGGTTTTTCGAAGTAGACACGCATGACGAGCAGGAGTTTTTCCTGCACGTCTTGATTTAGAGAGGCGAGGCGTTTGGCGTAGTCGAGCGCGGCTTTGGGGTCGTGGATGGAGCAGGGGCCGGTAATGACTAGCAGGCGCGGGTCGGAGCGGTCGAGCACCGCGCGGACAGCGGCGCGGCTGTTCAATACCGTTTCTTGCGATGGCTCGCTCAGAGGCAATTGGGTTTTGAGTTCCAGCGGAGTAATCAACTGGGTGACGCTTTCGACGCGCAGGTTTTCAGTCTTTTGGGATTCGAAATTCATGCCGCGGAGTATATAGATGGAGAGATGAATAAAACAACGATTAACCGGCCGCGGCCGCAGAGAATTCCCGTTCGCCAGATTGCGGTGAGTCTGACGGTGATGCTGATTGCGAGCGGTCTGCTGTGCGGATGCGCGATGATGCCGGGGCCTTCTCTGGAGGAAAAGGCAGGGCAGATTCTGATGGTCGGTTTCCGAGGGGAGTCCGTTGATGAGAACAGCCCGGTCGTGCGTGATGTTCGCGATTTTCATCTGGGCGGGGTCATTCTGTTTGATGTGGATGTGGCGCTCGGAGAACCTCGCCGTAACATCCAGTCACCGGAACAGCTGGCTCGGTTGACATCGACTCTCCAGTCGTTTGCTTCCAGACCTCTGCTGATTGCCATTGATCAGGAGGGCGGACGGGTAAACCGGCTGAAGCCAGAATACGGTTTTCCCGAGACGCTGTCTTTTCAGGAGCTGGGAGAGGCGGACGAGGTTGCTTTTACTTATCAGGAAGCGCGGAGTCTGGCGGCGGCGTTGTCTGCGGCGGGAATTAACCTGAATCTCGCTCCGGTTGTTGATCTGGCGGTAAATCCGGATAATTTTATCGTCAAAAAGGAACGAACGGTTTCCGCAGATCCAGACGCGGTGCGGAGGCATGCCGCGCAGTTTATTCAGGCGCATCATGATGCGGGCGTTCTCTGCACGCTGAAGCATTTCCCGGGACACGGCAGTTCGGCGACCGATTCCCATCTGGGGCTGACTGATATCACCGATACATGGCAACCCGTGGAAGTTGAGCCCTTCCGCCAGCTGTGCTCGGAAGCCGATGCGGTGATGACCGCCCATGTTTTCCATCGCGCCCTTGATCCGGATTGGCCCGCGACGCTTTCCCAAAAGATCATCACGGGGCTTCTCCGCGAAGAGCTTGGCTATGCCGGTGTTGTGATCAGTGACGATCTGGGCATGAAGGCCATCGCGGATCACTACGGGTTTGAGACGGCAGTGGCGCAGGCTCTGAACGCAGGAGTTGATATTCTTCTGATTGCCAACAATGCGGAGTATAATCCCGACACGGTTCCGCTTGCGGTTCAAACGATTGTTCAGCTGGTGCAGTCCGGGCGGGTCAGCGAAGCGCGTATTGATGAGGCCTTCCGGCGAGTTCAGCAATTAAAGTAAAAGGGTTCCCAATGAATAAAAAAATGATTTTAGAGGCCGTGCTCGCTGAATTGGAGAATGATCTCCATCGGTTGCAGGCCGCGAACGAAGATGCTTCGGCTGGAGCCACATCGAATGAGGCGCGCGCGGAGACCAAATGGGACACCTGCGGACTGGAATCTTCGTATCTAGCGCGCGGGCATGCGATGCAGTTTAAGGCGCTGGCGGCGAGTGTTCATGAGTTACGGGCGTTTCCGTTGCCGGTATTTAGCGGCAAGCCGATCGGGCTGGGCGCACGGATCGAGGTGGAGCAGGGCGGCGAGGCGATGCTTTTCTTTTTGCTGCCGTGCGGGGGCGGGGTGGAGGTGACGGTGGAAGGTCGTGAGATCACGGTCATTACGCCGGAGTCGCCGGTCGGCGCGGCACTGCTCGATAAAAAAGAGGGCGAACCCTACTCGTTCCGCGCCGGATCAATCGGAAAGATTCTCACAGTCAGTTAGTTTTCCTCTTCGAGTTATCTCAGGACAGGCAACCCATGGAAGCAATATGAAAAAATGTCCATTTTGTGCCGAAGAAATTCAGGATGAGGCGATTCTGTGTCGCTACTGCAATCAGTTTTTAACACCCGAGCAACAACCTGTGCCGTGGTATTTGAAGCCGGGGTTCCTCTTTACTGCCGTCTTTGTTGCGGGGCCTTTTTCGATTCCGCTGTTTTGGATCCACCCGCGATATAGCCGCCGTAAAAAATTGATTTGGACGCTGATTATTCTCGTTGTGAGTTTCTGCGTGTGGGGCGTGATGCAGAAATCTATACAATCTATTGGGGACTACTACGGCACGCTCGATTACCTGCTTCAGCAGTAAAAAACAAGCCGTCATGCAATGACCCTTGCGCCGGTTGCCCATTATGGGTAGAACTCTCTGATTCATTATGAGTATTACACCCAATAGAGAAGCGTTTTTAGAGAAGGCGAAGCAGGGGAACCTGATTCCGGTCTGGAAGGAAATTCTGGCCGATCAGGAGACGCCGGTTTCCGCCTATGAGCGGGTGCGCACTTTTTTGCGTGAAAAAGATCAGGCGTCACATACCTGGATGCTGGAAAGTGTCGAGGGCGGCGAGCATATCGGGCGCTATTCCTTTATCGGCGGCAGCCCGCGCGCGATCATCCGCGCCAACGGCATGTCCACGGTGATTACAGAAGGGGATCGCGTCAGCGAAGTGAACAACGCGGATCCGCTGGATGTGCTCAAAGACTACATGACGCGCTATCAGCCGGTGAAAGATCCGGCGCTGCCGCGCTTTATCGGCGGAGCCGTCGGCTTCATGGGCTACGAAATGATCTCTGTGTTTGAGCCGCGTGTTCCAGTCATCACTGAAGATGTAATCGGCAATCCCGATATGGTGCTGATGGTCACCAACGCCATCATTATTTTCGACCGCGTCAATCACAGCATGAAGGTCGTCGCCAACGCCTATGTTGAGGACGATGTGGACAAGGCCTATGACGAAGCGCTCGCCGAAATCGACGAGCTGTGCGAAGCGCTCCAGCAATCGGTCAACCGGGTGTTGATCGACGCGCATGCAGATGTCGAACCGATTGAGCCGGAGTCGAACACCACGCCGGATGAATTCCGCGCCATGGTGGGTAAGGCACAGGAATACATTCGCTCGGGCGACATCATCCAGACCGTGATCTCCCAGCGCTTCGAAGTGGAAAACAGCGCCGATTCGCTTGATGTCTACCGTGCACTGCGCGCCATCAATCCATCGCCCTACATGTTCTGCCTCGACCTGGGCGAAAGTGCACTGGTCGGTGCGTCACCCGAAATCCATGTGCGCTGCGAAGATGGGCAGGTTGAGGTCCGCCCGATTGCTGGCACCCGCCCGCGCGGCCTGACCGAAGACGAAGACCTTGCGCTCGAAAAAGATCTGCTCGCCGACCCCAAAGAAATTGCTGAACATGTTATGTTGGTCGATCTCGGCCGCAACGATGTGGGTCGTGTCTGCGAATTCAATAGCGTCACGGTGCCCGAACAGATGGTCATTGAGCGCTACAGCCATGTCATGCACATCGTCTCTGATGTGAAGGGAACGCTGTCGCAGGAACATGATGCCTATGACGTCATGCGCGCAACCTTTCCTGCCGGAACGGTCAGTGGTGCGCCGAAAATTCGCGCCATGGAAATCATTGCCGAGCTTGAAAAATCGAAACGCGGGCCGTACGCCGGGGCCGTCGGCTATTTCAGCTTCGACGGCAACCTCGACTCTTGCATCACCATCCGCACAGTGGTGCTGGATAAAGACAAAGCGTACGTACAGGCGGGGGCGGGCATCGTCGCCGACTCGGTCCCCGAAATGGAATATCAGGAAACCCGCAACAAAGCCCGCGGCATGATGAAAGCACTGGCTCTCGCGCGGCATTATGCCGCAGCCAGAAAAGGAAACTTGAAACCTGAAACTGGAAACCTGAAAAAGGCAGGGGGATAATTATGGATAATAGTTCTACATTTCACATTTCACATTTCAAGTTTCAGGTTTCATCATGATTTTGGTCATCGATAACTACGATTCGTTCACCTACAACCTCGTGCAGTATCTTGGCGAGCTGGGTGCGGAGATGAAAATTTTCCGCAACGACAAAATCACCGTCGCCGAAGCCGCTGCGCTGAAACCCAAAAAGGTATTGGTCAGTCCCGGCCCGTGTACGCCGCATGAGGCGGGAATTTCGTGCGACATCATCCGTGAATTCGGCCCGCGCATTCCGTTGCTCGGCGTTTGCCTCGGTCATCAGTCGATCGGTGAAGTGTACGGCGGAAAAGTCGTTCGCGCGGAGCGTCTGATGCACGGGAAAACCTCGCCGATGCTTCATCACGGCGAAAGCGTGTTTAAAGGCCTTCCGAGTCCGTTCGATGCCACACGCTACCATTCACTCATTTTGGAGCGAGAGAGTCTTCCGGCCTGCCTGAAGATCACGGCCGAAACGGCCGAGGGCGAAATCATGGGGGTTCAGCACACCGAGCATCCGGTGCACGGCGTCCAGTTTCATCCCGAATCCATTCTCACCCAGCACGGAAAACAATTACTCAAAAACTTTTTGGAGATCGTATGACCAATAATGACACTTTTCGCCGATTGCGCTATGCGTTGAACAAAAACGATATCGCGATGGCTCAGATCACATCCAAATCCGGACGGGAAACGACTGAGGCAGAAGTCATCAACTGGCTGAAGTTCGAAGACGAACCGGAGTTTGCCACGCTGTCCGATTCAAGTCTCTGCAGCTTTCTCGATGGGTTGATCGTTGAAAAACGGGGCCCGCATCCTTCCGGTAATGTACCGAAGCCCCTCGAGTTTTTATCCAACAATGAAGTCCTGAAAAAGCTGCGTATTGCTATGAACTTGCAATCGGATGGCATGCTCGCGGTGTTTAAAAAAGCGGAGTTTGATGTCTCTAACGCCGAGCTGGGATCTTTTTTCCGCCGGGCGGATCATCCTAAATTCGCCCAATGCCCCGAACAGGTTCTCCGCAAATTCATCACCGGTCTCAGCAACTAGGGCTGTAGATTTTTTGGATCTATTGTCCGATCATTTTTGCCGCTGTGATCAGCACCTCTGGCGCCAGCCGTATTTTGTAATCGGGGTTGACATAGCTGAAGGCGATTAGGCCGTCAGGCTTAACAATAAAAACGGCAGGAACCGGCAGTTGATGGTGTGTCTCGCCGGAGTCTGCCTTTGATTAGGATCTTTACGGCTTAGCGGCTTAAGTGAGCGGAGCGAACGGGCGAGAAACAATCTCTCTATTCCATTATTCCAATCTTCCACCATTCCAGTATCTTTCCTTCATGTTTTTCGATACTCATGTTCATTTTGATTCTTTCGTGGCCGATGGCTCGCTCGCAGCAATTCTGGAGCGCGCAGCAGGCAATGTTTCAAAAATGATTGCCGTCGGCGGCTCACCGGAGGCGAATGAGCTTTCGCTCCGGCTCGCTAGGGAGTTTTCCGGCCGGATTTTTGGTTCGGTGGGTTACGACCGCGACCTCGCGGGCGATGCCAACGACCTCGCCGCCTTGCGCGAACTGGCCGCGCGCCCAGAAACGGTCGCCATCGGCGAAACCGGACTCGACTATTTTTATGAGCCGGAGAAAGCCAAACAACAGAAAGAGCTATTTTTCCAATGTTTGGAAGCTGCGGCCGAGGTTCAGGAGCCGGTGATCGTTCATACGCGCGATGCGGACGACGATACGCTAGGCATGCTGACCGATTTTTCCAAGGTTTGGAAAGGCGATCCGTCGCGCATCGGTGTGCTGCACTGTTTTACCCGCGATGAGACGTTTGCGAAGGCACTGCTCGATCTGGGCTTCTACATCAGTTTCAGCGGGATCGTCACGTTTCGTAATGCCGACCCGTTGCGCGAGGTGGCAACGTTTGTTCCGGAAGATCGTCTTTTGATCGAAACAGATTCACCTTATCTCGCGCCGATGCCTCACCGGGGCAAGCGCTGCGAGCCCGCTTTTGTTGTCGATACTGCCAAACGGCTTGCCGAGCTGCGCGGCGTTGCAGTAGAGTCGCTGGCGAAGGCGACAATGGACAACGCATTGCATCTGTTCGGCCTGTCGGAGGAAAAATCATGAAAAAAATTCTAGTTGTACTCATCGCGCTGGCGACCGCTGCTCACGGGCAGATGGTCCTCGTAACCGGCGACCGGGTCAGCCTGCGGGCCGCGCCCGAAGTCAATGCGGTGCTGCTGGACCGTGCGACGATCGGGGATCAGCTGGTATTGGCAGACAATTTGAATTCGGAGTGGGTCGGCGTACGCCCACCACAGAAAATCGATTTTTGGGTGAATGCAGACTACCTCCAGGATGAGGTCGTGCTTCCCGCGCGTCTGAATGTTCGTTCCGGCCCCAGTCTCAGCCATGGAGTCGTTGGCGTTGTTTCGCGGGGCGAAACGCTCACCGTTCGCGGGACGCTTGAAGGATGGGTTCGTGTTGCGCCGCCAGAAGCCGCCATCGTTTGGATCAGCCGCAGGTACACCGATTTTTCTTCGGTGGAACCGGCGCCGGTTGAACCCGTAAAACTAATGTCTGCGGATGTTCCTGTTTTGATTACCGGCACGGAAGCATCTGCTGTAGAGAATGAGTCCAATATTATCATTACGGTAGAACCGGTGGAGCCGGTTATGGCGGAAGTGGTTGAGGTAAAATCAGCGTCAACAACCGTTTTTCAGCCGATCATTAACGAGTTGATGATTGTTGCTGCCGAGATGGCAGCGTTGCCCGAGGCGCTGACCCCCGACCCCGTAAAAGAGCAGGGTGTAGCGGCACAGTTCGAGGGCATTCTCCGGCCAGCGAACTCGATTCTTTATAAACTGGTCGACCCGAAGTTTGAGCGCATTGTGGTCTGTTATGTTCGCGGAAATTCGGAGCAGCTGGAGATGTATGCCGGACGTTCCCTGATTCTCAGCGGACGGGCCTACTGGGCCGCAGGTCTGGAGCAACCGTTCCTCGTGCCAGAGAAAATCGAACCACGAATGAACACGAATGGACACTAATAATTGCAGGATCAGGTTTTCGTAATGATAAAAAGCCATTCGTGTGATTTCGTGTCCATTCGTGGTTAAACATATTGCCTCAATGAATCCATCCCAGAAAAGTAAAATGGATGACAGCCGCCTCGATGGACAGGTCGAGCGCATCGTTTTCCAAAATGAGGAAAACGGCTATGCCGTGATGCGCGTCAAGGTGCGCGGACACAAAGACCTCGTCACCGTGGTGGGTACGGCATCGAGCATCAATCCCGGCGAATGGCTGGCCGCCGATGGCGAGTGGATCACCGACGCCCATTATGGCTCGCAGTTTAAGGCGGAGTCGATGCGGGTCTCTTCGCCCGATACCATTGACGGAATTAAAAAATTTCTAGGCTCAGGGATCATTCGGGGTATCGGCAAAGAATATGCGGAGCGGTTGGTGAAAACCTTTGGGCGTGATGTCTTCGATGTCATCGAGCATTCGTCGGCCAAACTTCAGACGGTCGAAGGCATCGGTCCGGGGCGACGAGCCAATATCCATGCGGCATGGGAAGAACAAAAGGGCATTCGGGAGATCATGAGCTTTCTCTTTAGCCATGGCGTCAGCACCGCACGCGCCTTTCGGATCTACAAAACCTACGGCGAGCGCGCGATTGAACTCATTCAGCGCGATCCCTATTGCCTGGCCCGCGATATTCGTGGCATCGGGTTTCTGATTGCCGATGAAATTGCCCAGACGCTGGGTATCGCTAAAGATTCCGAACTGCGCGCCCGCGCTGGGATTGAATATGTTTTGCAGGAATTCACCTCCAATGGACACTGCGCCGCACCGCGCGGCGACCTGAAAACGCGCACGGTTGATCTGCTCGATATTCCCCCCGATCAGGTTTCTGCTGCGCTCGAGCATTTGATTGAAAACAAGCGTCTGATCCTCGACGAAGATCGAAAAGGGCGCATCCTGATTTATCTGCCCAAGCTCTACTTTGCAGAATGGAATTTTTCTAAAAAACTCACCGAGCTCAACTACGGTAAGCATCCCTGTCCGAAAATTGATTTTGAAAAGGCCCTCGATTGGGTGCAGAAAAAAACCCACATCGAACTTTCTAAAAATCAGTGTGAGGCTCTGAAGATTGCTGTGCAGGCAAAAGTGATGGTGATCACCGGTGGCCCCGGGGTCGGAAAAACCACCTTGGTCAATTCCATCATTCAGGTCTTGCGGGCCAAAGAGATGAAAATTGCGCTCTGCGCGCCAACCGGGCGCGCCGCCAAACGGCTCAGCGAAACCACCGGCCTTATCGCCAAAACGATTCACCGGCTACTGAAGTTTAATCCCGGAACCGGTGGGTTCGTTCACGACGACCGCAATCCGCTCAAGGGCGATATTTTCATCGTCGACGAAGCCAGTATGATCGATCAGGTACTCGCGCAGCAGTTTTTGCAGGCGATCCCGCAGCGCGCCGCCGTCATTTTTGTTGGCGATGCGGATCAGTTGCCGTCTGTCGGGCCGGGGCGCGTTCTCCGCGATATCATTGCCTCCAAGGTCGTACCGTCGATCAACCTGACCGAAATTTTTCGACAGGCCGCCGAAAGCCGCATCGTCACCGGCGCGCATCTCATTAATCAGGGGCAGCTTCCTGAGTTTCCGGAAGAGGGCGATAAATCGTCCGATCTTTATTTTGTTGAATCCGAAGAGACCTCTCGTGCGCTCGCCATCATTCAAAAAATGGTTAGCGAATCGATTCCCAAGCGGTTGGGCTTTAATCCAATTGAGGACATTCAGATTCTCACGCCGATGCAGAAGGGCGAACTCGGCGCAAAAAACCTCAATCAGGTGATGCAGGCATTGCTGAACCCGCGCGGAAATCAGGTTGAACGCTTCGGCGTTGTTTTCCGCGAAGGGGATCGCGTGATGCAGACGGAGAATGATTACGATAAAGAGGTCTTCAACGGCGACCTTGGCCGCATCCTCTCCGTGGACGAAACGAACGGCGACGTGGTTGTAAAAATTGATGACCAGCGGGTGACCTATCAGTTCCGCGAGTTGGATGAACTGGTGCATGCCTACGCCATCACCATCCATAAAAGCCAGGGCAGTGAATATCCCTGCGTCATCATTCCCATGCATACGCAGCACTATGTTCTTCTTCAGCGCAGTCTGCTCTATACCGCGGTCACTCGCGCCAAAAAGTTTGCGGTTCTCGTTGGAACCAAAAAAGCAATGGGTCTCGCCGTCAGTCGTGCCGAGTCCCGGAAACGCGTCACCACCCTCAAAGAGCGGCTTCAGTCTCAAAAGTAATCGCCACGAAAAACACGAAAGTTCACAAAAGGGGCTGCGCGTTTTCCAAGCCTTGGAAACCATACTTTGCAAGGTATGGTTTAATTCCAACCTTGGAAACGCAATCAGTCTCCGCCAAGGCTATAGCCTGACACGCGGGGCGTCGGCTCTGCTTTTCCAAGCATTGGAAACTGGGTCTGTATATATCACTACGTGATATATCGTAATGCGATATGTGTCCCGTGATCAAAGCATGGAGGATTGAGATTTCCGCGCCTTGGAGTAACTCCTTTCAATCTTGGGTGTCCCTGAATAATCACACCTTTTGAGGCGTGGGTTTCAAGAAGTGTAAGGGATATGAGAGGCAGACTGTAAATCAAAGTGTCCGAATTGGAATGCAAAGAGCCTCATGCCAGA
>CAYYYX010000057.1:0-13371 GCA_964476065.1 uncultured Verrucomicrobiota bacterium
GGGAGATGACGCCTTCGAGTTGGTTGTCTTCAATCAGCGCCTGACGCACTTTTTTATGCGCCCCGCTGGAACCGAAGAGCACGCCATCCGGAACAATCACAGCGGCACGGCCCCCGATCTTGAGCATGCGCTCCATCAGCATCAAAAAGAGCAGTTCGGTTTTCTTAGTGGTCACTTTGCGCTTGAGCGAGCTGGCCACGCCTTCGGAGTCGAGTGATCCTTTAAAGGGCGGGTTGGCGAGGATTAGGTCGAAGTGATTGGTCGCCATGTTCGGCATGCGCTCCTCGAAGCGGTTGCCGAGCGTGTCCATGTAATTAATGGACGGTTCTTCGATGCCGTGCAGGAGCATATTCATGGCGGCGATGCGTAGCATGGTCTGGTCGAAGTCGAACCCGCAAAACGCATCAGCTTGCAGATGCTTACGAAACGGTTCGAGTTGGTCGCCGGGATAAATTTTATAGGTTTCACCGGACTCGTCCTTCTGCTCGATGATGAACTCGGGCGAGGTATATTTTTCGGTCAGGTACTCCATCGTGGTGGAGAGAAAGCCGGCGGTTCCGCAGGCGGGGTCGGCGATGGTCATGTCGGCGGTCGGGTCCATCATTTCGACCATGGTGCGAATGATGTGGCGCGGAGTTCGAAACTGTCCGTTGATGCCAGCGGTGTTGAGCTTGGAAAGCACATATTCGTAGAGATCGCCTTTGGTGTCGGCCCGTTCCAGTGGCAGAAGCGAAATCTGATTCACCGCCGACACAAGCAGACTCGGCTTATCGATCATGAACTGGGCGTCTTTGAGATAACGAGCTACGCCGGACTCCGATGCCAGATGCTCTTTGATGAACGGGAACACCTCATTGCGCACGGTGTCCATCATTTGGGTGGCGGATTGCGTCTTAAAGTTGCGCCAGCGCAGATTGGGCTGATCCTTCGGGAAGATCAATTTGGCTCGACCTCCCTGGTTGAGGATGCGCTCGCTCATATCCTCGCGAATGTCGAGAATACGGATGAACATGAGGTAGGAGATTTGCTCCACCACCGTCATGGGGTTTGAGATGCCGCCGGTCCAGAACTCGGTCCATAAGGCATCCACTTTTCGTTTTAAGTCACCTGTGATCATACTTGGTTAATCTCCTTCACAATCGATACCTATTCTTTTTTTAAATTGTCGGGGAAGACCCCGTCGAGCCCGCCGCTCAATGAGGCAAAAGGGGCTAGATAGAGCTGCTCAATCCGCAGCGCCCCGTGCTGTGAAATGTAGCTCTTCATCATGCTCAGGAACTGCAGCTGATTCGAGGTCAATTCCAGATGAGCCTGAGAAAACTGTGTAAAGCGGGCATTCACATCTTCCGCTGAGAGCCCGACAATCTGAATAAGCGCCTCTTCAAGTGTATCGGCGTTACAAGATTCCAATAGCATATCGAGATCGAGGTTGGGGTCCTGCAACGCAACCTGCTCGGCCAGCTCGGTGATTTCTTCTTCGGTGACGGGACGGCCAGAGCGGAGCTTTTGCAAGGCGGCCGACTGATCTATGATCTCTTTGAGCACCGTCTCAACACGATAGCGATAGGCATGCAGCTCATTCGTCTGAAAGGATACCGATCCGTCCATGACGACTTCTGTTTCGTCCGTCACATCGATCTCAATCGGAGCAGAGACCGGATTGGTTGAGGTGGCCAGGTGCATGATGCCCCGCAGGGTTTCCCGCATTGTTTCCAAGGCTTGGAACGTCGCCTCCATCCAGAAGCCTTTGCTTTTGCATCGATCCACGGCTACCAGATTATCGCGCACCTGATTCAGGTTCACGGGCAGCCGGGCCACCCATTCAATTACAATATCCCGGATGTCGTCGTAGTCCGCACTGCCCGCAAACAGGGCGACGGCGGCACGGGTCATCAAGAGGTCGAATTTGTAGGCGGCGTCTTTGGCCATCGGCTTGCGCCACTGCATCAGCGGGGCGATTTCGTTGGAAAGGATGTGTTTAGTGGGGGCATCGAACCGTTTAAGGCGGTCGGAGTTCTGCACGGTTTCGACCTCGCGCCGCTTTTCCTTCACGAAGATGGATGTTGAAGGCAGCGCTTTGATGTCTTTTTCGATCAGGCCAATGGCCATATCGAACGCCTCCGCATCCTGCTTCTGCAAGGCGGATTCGGCCACGGCGACCCGCGCTTCGAATATCTGCTGAAAGATGCTTTTGGAGACCGAGGCTTCCCGCTCTTCTGGGTTTTCTCCGAAGTAGTCGAAGTTTTTCCAGTGGTCGAAGATGTAGAACTCGCTTTTGTCCCGACCTTCGCCGAACAGGTTTTTGCACAGACGGGTTCCGCGTCCGATCATCTGCTGGAATTTGACGTAGGATTTAACCGGCTTGTGGAAGACGAGATTGACGACCTGTGGAATATCGATCCCGGTGTCGAGCATGTCGACCGAGATGGCGACCATGAGTTTCTGTTCCGTTTTAAAGGAGTCGATCAAAGCATCGCGACGGGGCTCCTTACAATGAATGACCTCGCAGAACTCCCCTCCATACTGGGGAAACAGCTCATAGAAGAGGCTGCACAGATATTCGGCATGAGGGCGGTTGCGGGCAAAGACGATGGTTTTGCCGATGGTGGAGCCGTCCGCATTGCGGATGCCTCGTTCCATAAACAGGCGCAGAACTTTGGCTTCGGTGTCGCGATTGAAGACAGCGGCGTCTACCCGGTTGGCGGCATACTCGACATCTTCAGCCCGCTCCATCTGTTCTTCGAGTTCCTGCCGCTGCTCGGGTGTCATTTCGCTGTATTTAATTCCTTTTTCAAGGAATCCGGTCTGATGCTTGATGACGCGATACGGAACGAGATACGGCGGTGTGTGGTCTATGGCTTCCTGATAAGAGAAGTAGGAGGTGGGGTCCTGATCCTCGCATTCAAACATGCCGTAGGTGTTGCGGCTGATCATGTGGACGGGCGTCGCGGTGAGCCCGATCTGCAGGGCATCAAAATACATGAACATCTCGCGGTACTTGTTGTAGATACTGCGGTGCGATTCGTCGGCGATGATGAGATCGAAGAAGCCGGGGTCAAAATTGTTGTATGCCTTGGTCATGCCGGGATAGGTGGAGAGGTAGATGCGCTGGTTATGATCATCCCTTGTCCGGCGGCTGACATAAATGCGTGGCTCATGCGGCAGGAACTCGGCAAAGGCATCGCGGGCCTGTTTGCGCAGTTCGCGCCGGTCGCACAGGAAAAGAACCCGCTGAGCCCATCCGGCACGGAAGAGCAGTTCGCAGATGGCCATGGCGACACGGGTTTTCCCAGTGCCGGTTGCCAGCACAATCAGCGCTTTGCGCCGTTTGTGGGTTTCGAACTTTTCGGTAACGCGGGTGACCGTTTCCACCTGAAACATGCGGTCGATGATTTCTTCTTTAGGACCCATGTCGGCCAGCTTCTGCCGATTTTTTGTTTTCTGGATGCAGTAGCGCAGGCTCTCTTTGGAGTAGTAGGCGTAGAGCTTGCGGGGGATCTCTCCTTTGGCGTCGTCCCAGATCCAGAGATCAAAGCCGTTGGTGTAGAAAATGACGGGGCGCTGGTTGTACTTACGCTCCAGATCGTCGGCATAGAGCTTGGCCTGCGTTTTTCCCCCTGAAGGGTCGACTGCCGTTTTCTTAGCTTCGACCACGGCCAACGGGAGTCCGTTGTCGTCGAACAGTACATAGTCGGCGTAACCGGTTCCGGTTTCGGTCGGCTGATTTTTGACCTCAACCTCCTGTCCAACAGTCGGCGTGCTTTGCCCGTTCTCACCGACTTTCCAGCCCGCTTCCAGCAGGGCGATGTCGATGATACGTTTGCGGGTTTCCGCTTCGCTAAATTCAAGAGCGTCCGCACTCCGCTGCCCTGCGGCCAGCAACTGTGCCATTTCCTCTTTCGATTTTTCAGCCGCCTCCGCCTCAGTCCGAACGGTATCCAACCGTTCCAGGAGGAAATCCATCTGTTCTTCCTGCTCTTTGAGCAATCCGCGCAGGCGATCGCGCTCTGTCTTGACTGCCTCTTGAGAGGCGGGCTGCTCCATTGCGGCGAATGCGCCTGTGGAGGACAGAGCGCCTCCGGAAAAGGTGATGAAAAACCACTGAGCCAGAGAAAAGGTTTCTTTGAGCATCCAGTTGGATGTCGGAGCGGCAATGCCCTGCGAGTCGCCATGCGCCGCTTTATTGCCGTATTTGCGGAGTGCGCCCAGCTTGTCGAGGACTACACGCGGGGTGGCATGCGTAAATTCATCGTTGTTGAGCAAATCAATAAAGTTGTCGTACGGGTTGCGATGAATCCCGCTGCGGGCATAAATGGTTTTCACCATCTGCTCAGCAAACAGGCGCATCTTGGCTAGGGAGCCCATGGGGTCGGTCCATGTGTACTTTTCCGCGAACCCGCCGAGGTCGGCCAGCTCCGGATATTTTTCCCGCAGGAACTCAAAATTTACAGATTCAACCATGGTTTGTTCTCTTCAACGGTTCTTTTTATCAAAAAGGGTCGGCGATGCGGTTTCCCTGACGTCAACTGACGTCCACTATTTTTATTTTATCCCCGGGATAAATATTTCCTGTTGATCCCTTCATCGAGGGGAGCAGCATACTTGCCAGCTCCGGCTGAACAAAGGCTGCCTTCAACTTCTTCCGGGCGGAAGATGCCCATTTGCGAAACTCTTCCACATCGATCGCTTTCCCCTCTTTCAACTGATGAAACCAATCGACCGTCAACGGGACATCTTTGCGGGCAAGCAACGCCTCTATTTCCGGCTCCAAATCGTACCAGCTCTGGGGCATCCAGTTTGCAATGATCCGCTGAGCCATGACCGTAAGCAAAATAAACTCGGAAGGGGTAAGCCGAACCGTCTTCTTGTCGATGGAGCAGGCCCCGGCATTCAGGTTCAGCGTGATCTTCGGATAGTTCGCCGGATTCGGCGCAATTTGCGTGAACCGGTTCACGAGAGTCATGTAGGAAGGTGGAACACCGGCGTATTCCTTTTCGTACCACCCGCGCACACGCACAAAGGGGATTTCGCAGAGCTGAATCTTGGCTGCTTTTTGCTCTTTCTTATTTTTCGGAAAAAGAAAATCGCAGTTTGTCATCACGAATGCATCGTCGGCCAGTACGTGACAGGCTCGATCCTGACTCCTCCCCAGCAGGGAAATGCAGGACATCATCAAGGCGCTCATCGTTTTGCGCCCCCCAGCGATGGACGCCATGATTTCAGTATCCGGTTGTTCTGTAAATTGGCGAAGAACGCCCAACAAGAAATCGGCGGCAGCCCCGCTCTCTTCCGGAGTGGCAATATCATCGAAGTCGCGGGTCCCATCCCCAATGACACGAATGGTGTCGGATGCCCCGAAAGCCAATGATCCTTCCACCGGACAGCCTTGTTTCGTCAGTGCATTGCGAAGCTGATCCCATCCACCCCCGTGGAGAAGCTGTTTTTCAATGACCGCCTTCCCCGTACGGGTAGTGATGGCGATGACCTGATCGGGAATCCATGGAGTCTCCTCCTGCGCAAGTGCCCAGACAGTTTCCGTCAGAATTGCGGGGGAAACCCCTGTGACTGCGATCAGTATTTTTCTGTTATTCAAACTAGCCATAATCAGACGTTCCAAACATTGGAACTTTTCTACAGGTTTTTTCCAACCCTTGGAATCTCTGAACGTAAAATCTTCCAAGGCTCGGAAAAACGGAACACGAACACTCGGTTTTCTGAGAACGTGGTCTAAGCCAGCGGATAATTAAAAATTCTCCACGAACCGCTCTAGGTGGCTAGCCAAATTTCCCCGCCCCGGCCACCATCGTTCATCAGATGGCCGTCGGATCTCATGCCCTTGAAACTGGCGGATGGAATAAACCGACGCAACGGGCTCGGATAGTCGATTGGAAACGATCACGGTGAATTGATCCGGCTCGATGGCGATGAGCCCGCGGTCAAATGCCCGGTGAAGAGTCGGGCAGAGTGCGAGTCCGTTGGAGATGGTATCGTCGTGCGAACTGCTGAACGGTACGATGTGGCAGGCATCCAGCAAGGATGCGTTGATGGAAGTTTCCACCCGCAGACCGGATATGCAGCAGGTATTGTTGTAGACTAGCGGCACCTGACGCTTAAACACCCCTCCCCGCACAAAGACCTCTTCTTCGAAGCTGTCCTGATCTAGTTGCTCCTGAAGTGTGCGGACTTCGGCCACGTAATCATTGGCCGATTCTTCCATGATCTGATGGGTGACTTGTTCCCAATAGCTGCCCGATTCGGGATAATCGCTTTTGGCGTTGGGGAAATAGCTCTGGAGAAGTTTCTGCCGCAGGATCGCCCGGTATGAGGGCGAGCTGATGAGCGCAAACAAGTCCGGATCGAGCCGGACGTAAGCAACCGCTTTGTGGAGCACGCCAAGGGAGTTACAACTTTTCGTAACAGAGCCCCAGTTTTCGAATCCGGGGTTTGGGACGTGATGCCAAAACTTTTCACCGTGCATATGAAAGAAGGGCTGAGCGATCAGCGGGGAATGGGCCGTCGCCACCAAATTGCGCCAAATCGACTTGAAGGCACCAACGAGCTCCGGTGTCAGCTCAATCCGATTGTCGGCAATCCAGCCCTCCTCAACTCCGCGCAATACGGCCAGCAAAAGAATCGGCTTGTGTGGCGCTGGGCCATATTTAGTTACGCCCTGGCGCAGCCTTGAAAACTTATGAGTATATTTTTGAAGAGCATTGTCCATATTGAAAGTTAGCGTACGCGTTTTTCCAGACGTTGGAAAAAGAAACGCCAACTTTTCCAAATACTAAAAAATAAAACTAGATTGGTCATGATTAACTAATTCCTATCCCGACTTTCTTGTCAAGCCCACCGCATGAGCCTAAACTGCCCGTTCAACAAGGAGGCTTCCAATGGATCGAATCTATATGACGTGCATGGACTGCTGTGGCGAAACCCGTCAGGCTAAGGTGGCCGTTTTTCTAAAGGGGGAAAAGGAGCATGTCGATGAGTTGATCAGCTTCCTCAATAACCAGAATATTGACTGTGGCCGCTTTTCAGATCAAGAGCGGCTCCACATGGAGGAGATGGCCTATTTTGATGATGGATTCCATGTAAGCACTACAGGTGAGCGTTGGTCCTTTTATGAATTACGAAACTACATCCAGACCTACGCTAACACGTGGAAAAATGACTACATGCTCCAGCACAGCCTTGTTCGGGATCTTTTAACCTGTGATGAGGATATTTGTTTTGATGATGCCTTTTATGTGGAAATGGCGAAACAGATTGATTCCTGCGAGGATCGCTACTACACGGCAGGCAAAGAAATTAGCCAGTTCTTTGACGGCATTCAAAAGCTGCTCTGCAATAATTTGAAGCTCTACTGGGTGGCGACGGAGTTCGCGGATCACGGCACCCATAATCTCAGTTATCTGAACCATGTCCCCTCCTCTCTGCCGCGACAGGATGTTTCGTCCAAAATTTCAGAACCCGATGAGCACAAGGTGATTGTTAAAGATATCTCATTCAACGGGGAACTGCTCGCAAGGCTCCATCTATGCGCAGGACCGTTCAGCCCAAAACAAAAACTTATTCATGAATTCGCTGACTATGTCATCATGCATATTGACGACTTTGTCTTCGGAATTATCACGCACCAACGAGAAATTCAGGCACTCAAGGACAAACTCAGGGCTCTGACTCAAGGAGAAGTCATTCGAACCGAAGAAGATGAACTCCGGGACAAACGGAGCATGAGAATTCTTCTTCTGGGGGCGTTGCATATCAGTCAGAACAAGGCGAAAAGCATATTCAAAGAATATGGGTTCTCCGACATAACGCTAGTTACAGACTGGGGAAAAATAAAGGGCCACGACGCGAACAACCTGCTTAAAATCCGAGGTCACTACGACGGGTTGGTCATTGGGCAGGTCCCGCATAAAATTAAAAATGCGGACAACATCATCAGTATGATTGAACGCGAACCTGACCGGTATCCGCCCCACGTGATCCTAAAAAACAAGTCCGAGAATTTGAAGATCACGAATACATCCCTCAAAGAGGGGCTCAAAGAACTCCAGCCGAAGCTAAAATCCGTCTGCTGTGCGCTATAGGTGGATAAATGAACCTAAAACAACTGGCGGAGAAATGCGGGAAGAGCTTGGGGAGAAAGATGAAAGATGAATCAGAAATATGAAAAGATTCGTTAACGCCGTGGGGAGAGAAAAATGAACCTTAAACAACTGGCAGAAAAGTGCGGAAAGAGCCCTCCGTTTGTGATGACGATGCAGAAGAAGTACGCCCTGCCCGCGGACAAGGAATACTCCGACGGCTACGCCGCGCTGCTGAGTAAGCTGATTTATCTGCAACTGGCCTCGGTCTCTCAAAAGGAGATTAAAGCTCTGCTGACCCGCGAGCGCAAATTACTGGAACTTCTGAAGGCGGACTCCGTGACAAACAGCCCCGTCTGGTTCGAGGATCTCTGCACGATGAAGAGTGGCAAAACGCGCCTGCTGCTGAGCGGCTACGATCTGGGCCACCGTGCCGGTGTTCAAACCGGGCTCGATTTCGCGGAGCGCGACAGCGAGCTGTTTGGGAATCATGAAATGGGCGATGATGCCCTCCGCGCCCTAAAGCTCTGCATGGAATCCCAGGGGGCAGTCACTGCCCGTCTTCAACGAGAGATCCCCGTCCTCTCCTCTGCTCTCAAATGGTCCCGGAAAGTCAGCGGATAGACAAATGAGCATGAAGCGATTTGCGAGCAAAGAAGAGATGAAGCTCCCGCGTGGTCTCTCAGCGACTTGCGACTATTTTTCTCTCAAGATGTTTCCCATAAACATGTTATGAATTAATATGATCTGTAAATCTCCACCGCCGATCCAATACGCCGTAATAAAAAATCCTTGTCAAGCGGTGTTTATAATAAAAAATTCAAATCCATAACAAAAATATGAACGTGTCAACCGACAATACCCTTTTTTAATTGCCGCAGCTCGACCTCACCGATCCGCCGGTAAAATGTCCTGGATGATCGATAATAAAAAACAGAGGCAAGCGACTGAAAATAATAATAAATCTAGGCGTGTAATAAAAATCCGAGATCTATAGGCACTGCTACTTCGTTTTGTGAGATTATCTCACAAACTGGTGACACTTTCGCGCTGATACCAGTCGCTCGTAGAGCAAAGGACTAAAAGTCGGTACTAATACCGAGTTTTACTTTCGCGGTGGTACCAATCGCCTGTAGAGCAAAGGTGAAACTGGTATCAGGATACCACTTTTTATCTTTCGCGGTGGTACCAATCGCTTGTAGGGCAAAGGTCCTCCCCTTTTGTGCTATCAGGATAGCGCCTTTCGCGGTGGTACCAATCGCTTGTAGGGCAAAGGACTGTTAGATTTCTAACAGTTAGTAGCGATCTTTCGCGGTGGTACCAATCGCTTGTAGAGCGAAGGATAAAAATTGTTATCGGATTACACTTTTTCCGGGGCGGGTAATTACCTACCCCTATATAGAAGTGTAAGAGCCTTACATCATTCATTGGCATGGAAACTTTGCCTTGTAATCAAAAATTCATGTCAAGCGGCTCATGTAACTATTTTTCTCACTCCGTAACAAAATTTTGGGACATGTCCCAAAAATGGGACACCTTCTGGGCTATTTCAACGCCCTCTGTAATAATTTTTTGACAAAACCGGCGTTTTATAATATTTTATATCAGATTAATTTTATAAAAGGAGGGTGTTATGCAATCGGCAGGCTATCAATGGTTGATCGAAAATTTAGAGCTGAGCGTGGTTCCTCATCATTGCAGGTCATACGTTACAGATAAAAACATCCATCGCACGGTGCAACAAGAGGGGCTGACGGAAGAGTACTACCCAAAAAGTAAGGCTCTGAATGATAGCGTGTGCGGGCACTTGGAATTCGCTGTAAAAAACGAAGGAGTCAACCCTGCTATCCTGAAGGCCTGCTTCCTTAAATTTGACCCATCCGAACTGGTAGAATATATCCAGAAAAAACCGACGGGCCGATTTGGACGGATTCTCTGGTTTCTTTACGAAGAACTAACCGAGCAGCGTCTGGATTTGCCCGACCTGAAGCAGGGGAACTATGCAGATCTGCTGGATTCCAAAAAATATTATACAGCCCCCCCCGTCCAGTATCCCCGCCAGCGGATCAACATGAACCTGCCGGGAACGCTGCAAATGTCCCCGATTATCCGGCGGACGCAGAAGACCGCCGACTGCGAGGCAAAAAAGCTGAATGAAAAGTGCGAAGAGATAATCGCGAACTTTCCCCCTGAGCTGGTGGCCAGGGCGGTAAACCAAATGTATCTGGGCGAAACCCGCTCCTCCAATCAGATCGAAAACGAGGTGCTGAGCCCGGAACGCGAACGCCGGTTTAAGGGACTACTCGAAAAAGCGGGAACTGAACGGTTTCTAAATCAAGATGGTCTACTCAACCTTCATCGGCAAATCATCGTGGACCCCCGGTTTCAAACGGATTGCTACCGTATGACACAAGAGTATGTCGGAACCGGCTCACTCTACACCGATCCCGATATTCATTTCATTCCCCCGCGCCCGGAAGAGCTGTCTGAACTGATGACGGCATTCTATGACTGTGCAACCCGAATAATGGAATCGGACATCCACCCAGTAGCCCGTGCCGCGACGCTCTCTTTTCTTTTTGTCTACCTGCACCCCTTCAGGGACGGGAATGGCCGCCTGCACCGGTTCCTGATCCATCACGTCCTCGCGGCAACCGGGTTTGCACCAAAGGGACAGATTTTCCCAGTGTCACAAGTCTTGAGAGACAACATCCAGAAATATAAAGAGGTTCTAGATACATTTTCCGAACCACTCATGGAGATCATTCGGTACACACAGGACAGCACCGGACATATGACCGTCCAGCACGATACTTCCGACTGTTACCGCTACATAGACCTCACCGCAGCCACTGAACTTCTGTTTGATGCTATCGAAAAGACGCTCGATCACGATTTGATCCAGCAACTCAACTACCTTGTCGGATATGACCGAGCGGAGAAGGCGCTGACCTGCCTTCTTGACGGCATGCCGGGAAAGGACATAGAACTTCTCATCAAACTATGCGGCCAGAACGGATACAAACTGTCCAAGAACAAAAAGGAAAAGTTCTTCTCGATGCTGACCGATCAGGAAGTCCGGCAGGCAGAGCAAATCATTCAGACCGCATTTGAGAGCGAGAGCCCGACCCAAACCGAAGAGGTGTAAGAGAGGTTCACAGGTTATTCTTTATCAGCTTTCGAGTCCGGAGGCCGAGCGGTCGTGGTTTTGCATTCGGATTTAGTGGCCCGGGCATCCTGCTCGAACATTGGGGAGACGATTTGCGCGGTAGCGGATCGGTACTGCCGGGGGGTCATACTGTTGATCAATCGAGTCCGCCGTCGAATCGCATCTTTACTCCCTAAATCAATCGCCCGCTCAAATAAGACAAGGGCCCGGACTGAATCTTGAGGCAGGAATTTTCCTGAAAAATAAAAACTGCCGAGCAAACAGAGAGAATCAGGACAATCCTGCAACGCGGCTTTTGAAAGCAAGTTGAGCCCCTGCATCACCCTGGGAGTAACCGCGCTTCCGCCCAAAATTTGCAAGAATCCTAAAAGGTACTGTGCCTTGCTATCACCTGATTCCGCTCTATCTGTAATGCTCGGGGGCGTAACCACCGGCATGAGTAGGCCGATAGGGTCTTTCCCGCGATACAACCGAACCGGCTTGTTGTTTGCGCCAGTCATTCCAAACCGGAGGAGTTCCTTTGGGATTCGCCGGAGGAGAAATGAGATGTATTTCGGGTTTAAAATGAGCTCATCAGGTCCGGCATAGCTCCCGCTGTCCATGACAGAGAGATCGCTAAAGCCAAAGGTGTTACAAGCGGACAATGCCCAGTACGCATGAATCCGCTCATAGTTCCTTATTCGAATCTGCTCATCGTTCTTATCCGTTCCATCGGGAGGGAGGAGATCGAGAAAGGCATAGCGCTGATCGAGAAGAATACATTTGTCCGTCGCATAGGTGCGGTCGTCCATCCGGAAGCTCATTTTCCATTCAATTGGGGCTGTCGTATCCATTGGAAAACGAGCATAGCACAGGCTGTCAACTTCGCGAAAAACCCTCGATTTCATAGATAACGGCTTTCTTTCCAACCATTGGAAAACCTAAGTTGACCCCTGCCCGACTCGGGCGCATAAACGTGGCATGAATCTCAAGCAACTAAGTGAAAAATACCAAAACACATAACTCCATTCAGGATACTGTGGTTTCCAAACATTGGAAAGAACTCTGCCCGACAGAAGATAGCGAAATAGGCAAACAATTCCCCGCCTGCAACAAACCCGTTAAAAGCGAAACCCGTTCCGCCGTCAGAGAATGGCTGAGCCAAACACAGGTTGGGATTTGAAACTGGGATGAATGGGTGTACGGTTCGAGTTTGCGAGAAAACAAAAAAAGGATGATTTAATGGGGAAAACAACAAAGGTTCTTGACGGAATTCCAGTGTCATTAAAAGGGCGTTTTGTCGACGGAGAGGCCCGTGTGTGTTTTATTCACAGTTGTTGCCATTGTAAGGTTCGAAATAGTGTTCAAATTACAAAGAAACCGCAGGAGTCAAAAATCACCTTCACCTTTCGGAGATTGGACAACAAAAAAAGAATGCGCGGAGCGGCAACCTAACCAAAGTCGGCGATCAGGAAATTATTCATTTGGCCGGAGATCCGAAAGGCGCTGGGGAGGTTCATGCCCGATTCATCCACTGCTGCCACGATTGCGGGCTGGAGCACAACGTCCACATCCAAAAGAAACCCCGCTCCGCAAATATGGATATCACATTTGTAAGACTGAAAGCGAAGGTGGCGGATGCAGGGTGATCCAGAGATGGTGTATATCTATTATGAGAAATAAAAAAAAACTGCGGCGCAGAAAATGCATCGTTTGCGGGCTGTCACGGCACATTCCGTTGGGCTCTAGAATGTGTAAAAAATGCTGGTGCCTGCCTGCGGAGGAACGACAAGCGTTAAGGGCTAAAAAGGTAAAGAGAATAAGCGTCTGGACTATTGGCTGAAAGAATGGGCGCACGCGCCTCTAGGAAATGGCAAGCCCGGCTCAGTCGTCAGGAATTCCTTCGGTTATTTCGAGCTTCACGCCCTCTGTGCTTCCTGTAAGTTCATGCTTGAAAACCATGTAGTTTATTGCTTTTGCAAGTTGCTGCGCCGCTGAATAACCAAGTGAAAGGTGCACCTCTTTTACCACCGCAGTACTTTCAAAATTATCACTGATTCCATCAGCTGCAGAGTTGAACCTGAATCCGTTGGATAAGCAATGTGCGGCGTTCGTTGACTAATTAATACCCCG
>CAYYYX010000058.1:0-13368 GCA_964476065.1 uncultured Verrucomicrobiota bacterium
ACAACATCTTGGGGTGATCAAACCTCAACTTGCGTTAAATTGATACCCCGCTTAAATTTTATAAGTGAAGAAATCATTTTCCTCCCCACATTCTACTTTTCGGATTCCATCCGGGCCCGATAATGGTTTGAAATCTCAACCGCTCGCGCACGCTCTGCCGGACCGTAATCCCAAAACTGATCAATGACCTTGTTGCAAGCAAACTTCGGATCATCTTCTCCCAATTCGGCACGCCGAGCCTTCAACTGTTTCTTCAACACTTCAACCACGCTCGTATATTCCTGATTTCCGTAGACATTATTATCTTCGGCCGGATCGTTCTTGAGATCGTAAAGTTCCCAGCCCGGCGGGGTATCCGGCTCGGTCTCGCCTTTCCATCCGGTTCCGTAGAACATGATCAGCTTATAGCGCTTGGTGCGAATGGCGATATGCGCCGGATTATCGTGATGCGCCATGTGCATCCAATAGTGGTAATAAGCCATCTGTTTCCAATCGCTGGACTCCCTGCCGGTTTCAAGGATGGATTTGAAACTTCTGCCGTGCATGTATTCCGGGGTTGGAACCCCGGCGAAATCCAGCATCGTCGGCGCATAGTCGATATTCTCAACAATCGCGTCGGAGCGACCAGCCTTCACTGACTTCGGGTAGCGGACTATGAACGGCATGCGCATAGATTCCTCATACGCCCATCGCTTGTCCACATAGTCGTGTTCGCCCAGCCAGAACCCCTGATCGCCGGTGTACATGATCACCGTATTGTCGTAGAGCCCTTCGGCCTTCAGATAATCAATAACGCGTTTTAAATTGTCATCCACGCCTTTTACACAGCGGAGGTAGGCCTTCAGATAACCTTGATAGGCATCCCCCATGATTTCATCGTCGTTTCTGCGCTGGTCCAACCTATCCGCCCAGGCTCCGCTGTTCGTATAGTTCCGGCGCGGATTGCGGCGTCCGATGGACGTTCCGATGTATGGAAGAAGCTCGTCATTGTAACCACGCGTCGCAATCGATCCGTGGTTTTTACGGTCGCGCATATTAGCCGACTCCGGGATTTTGACATCGGCCAGATACGATTCGTAACGCGGGGCATATTCAAACATGTCATGCGGCGCCTTAAAATGCAGTTTCAGGAAAAACGGCTCATTCGGATCGCGTTTATTTCTGAACCAATCCAGCGCCGAATCCGCGATACAATCCGTGGAATGGCCCTCCATATTGACACCCCCCTTGATGATCCTTTTGCCCCACTTGAACGTACCGGTGGCTCCGGTTTCATAGAAGCATGGGTTAAAGTAACTCCCCTGTCCGGGAAGCACTTTGTAATAGTCAAATGACAGCGGAAGCCGATGCAGGTGCCATTTGCCGATCACCGCAGTCTGATAACCCGCTTTTTTCATCTCCAGTGCGAGATACTGCCGCTCAACTGGCAAGCCCTCCAACAGGGTAATGCAACCGTTCACGGCACTGCTCTGTCCCGTCATGATGCAGGCGCGGCTCGGTGTGCAGATCGCATTCTGGCAGAAGGCATTCTCCATCACCATTCCTTCCGCCGCGATCGAATCTATCGTCGGCGTTGGGTTCAAAGCCGCCAACCGTCCTCCGTAGGCCCCGATGGCCTGCGAGGTATGGTCGTCCGACATAACAAACAGAATATTGGGTTTTGCCGCGTACGATGTAAGCACCGCACTACAAAAAGCAACAATCAGGAAACAGGTATTTCCAGCAGTCATTATTTCACAATTCCTTTTAGTAAGTTCAATCTATCCAATTAGATCCAGCAACAATTCATCAATTTCAAATAGTACAACATTCATTAATACACCCAGTCTTTACTTTGGGATTTCAACGATCAGACGGATAAACACGTTTGTTTTACCGGTGCTATCAAGAAGGCTGGTGACCAGCCTCGAAATCGGAACCCAGGTTTCCCGCAACCGGAACCCGACATGCAACTGATCGCCACAAAAGCCACCCATCTTCACCTGATTCATAATTGGTCTTTTTCCCTAATTAAAACTCATACCACGCACAACAAACAACCCAGCCGAATGACGACTTGGTGCGGTCAGCTTGAAGTCATCAACCGAGACCGCGCCGGTTCCATCAAATACGGTCGCATTGTTGGCAAAACCCAAAGCGATATAGTCAATGTCCGTAATATTATTGATCCCAACATACGAAGCGATATCTACCACCTGAGAAAACGTGCCCGAGACACCGCTGACACCACCATCAATCGCCCACGCATCACCCCAGCCACCAATGTCGACGACGGCGGTTCCTCCATTCTTCAGATTCCAATAATTGGAAAATTCAGAAATCCCTTGATTCTGCACCATTCCATCTCTAGCAGTCGTGTTATGAATCTGACCATCGGTTTCAGTATAGTTGGACCAACCGTATGCATGGAAATACAACGTCGATCCCGCCCCAACGGTGTAATCGAAGGTAAGGGTAAGCGATGTCAAACTCGTGTCCGCCGACGAAACCGTATACAACTGCATAGCGGCCCCCTCATTCTGGGTCGAGTCTACAGCACCTGTCGCGGCATTGTTTAAGTTGCCACTCGCAGTACTCCAGAGCGAGACACTGTTTTTTATCCAGTCATCCCCGGATCCATCCCCGGCATGTGAAAAAAGCAACCGGGCATTAGCGCTCATCGAACCGGTAAAATCATCATTGATCAAGGTGACAAGCGCCGCCTGAGCGACCCCGACCACCAATAAACAAACACTCAACAAACATAGCTTCTTCTTCATCTTTACTACTCCTTTATTATTTAACGGCCAGTACCCGCCTGACCCAACGGAAGACAAAATGTTATAAGATTTTCAGAACCTGTATATAGGGCGTTTTACCTATGCCGGATGAGATTAAAAGATTGGAATGATATTTGCCCGCAGCCTGATCCCGAGTTAGCTCCTAACCGACCCCTTCGGCGCCAAAACCGACGACCGTGATATTGCTTCTCAAAGAGCCCAGATTCACGCAAACGCTGGATCGAAGTCCGGCGCTACTCCCGAAAAAAACCTCCGAGCCCGTGGGCTCCGGAGGTTTTCTCGCACGCAAAGCGGCTTGGTTCAGCTACGCACCTTGCGGATCACCATCGTGATAAGTGCGCCCAATCCCAGCATGCCGATCGTCGCCGGTTCCGGGACGGCGGTCAGCTTGAAGTCATCAACCGAGATCGCCCGCGTTCCTGGGGTTGGCGATGTCTTGGTGTATGGGGTGAGTGACTATTCGATGCGCCTGTGGCTCGATCCGGATAAGCTCAGTGCCCGCGGCCTTTCGGCGGATGATGTGATTGCCGCGGTGCGGGAGCAGAATATGCAGGTCGCCGCAGGGCAGATTGGTGAACCGCCGGTTCCCGCCGGGCAGGCCTATCAGTATACGATTAATGTGAAGGGGCGGTTGGTAGAGCCGGAAGAGTTCGCCAACATCGTGATTCGTGCGGATGACGAGGGCCGCGTACTTCGAGTGAGAGATGTTGCCCGTGTTGAGCTGGGAGCCAGTAATTATGCCATGAAGTCGAAGCTGAACGGCAAACCTTCTGCCACGATCGCGGTCTATCAGGTTCCTGGCGCAAACGCCATTGAGGTGGTCGATGGGGTAAAGGCCAAGTTGGATGAACTCAGCCAAAGTTTTCCGGCCGGTCTGGCCTATGCCAGTATTTTCGAAAATACGGATGTCATTAAAGCCTCTGTGCGCGAGGTCGTCAGCACGCTGTTCATCACGCTAATTCTCGTGATTCTTACCGTGTATGTTTTTCTTCAAAATTTCCGTGCGACGCTGGTTCCAGCCGCCACCATTCCGGTTTCTCTCATCGGTACATTTGCCGTTCTGTCTGCACTGGGATATTCCATCAATCAGTTCACCTTGTTTGGCTTGGTTCTGGTGATCGGGATTGTGGTTGACGATGCCATTGTGGTGGTTGAAAACTGCACGCGTCTGATCGATGAGGAGGGGCTGGGCCCCAAGGCCGCCGCAAAAAAAACGATGATTGAAGTGTCCGGTCCGGTCATTGCCACCACGCTGGTGCTACTTTCCGTTTTCATCCCAACCGCCTTTATGGCCGGCATCACCGGGCGATTGTTTAAACAGTTTGCCGTAACCATTTCTGTGGCCACCTGTTTTAGTACGCTCAATGCACTGACTCTTAGCCCGGCACTGTGTGGCGTTGTGCTGCGCCGTACGCCGGAAGGTGCGGGCCGTAAAGGATTTTTCGGGCTGTTCAACCGTTCGATGGATCGCACGCGTACGGGGTATGAACGGATTGTGAAAACCGCACTACGACGGACCGTTGTGGGAGGAGGGCTATTTGCCGTGCTCGCCGTGCTGGCTTTCCTAGGGTTGGGCCGACTGCCTAGCGGGTTTGTTCCGCAGGAGGACGAAGGGTATTGCATGGCATCGATCATGCTGCCTGATGCCGCATCGCAGGAGCGAACCGAAGCGTTTATGGAGCAGGTCGAACAGGTGGTTGAGCAGACCCCCGGCGTGCGCGATCAGATGAGTGTCGTCGGGTTTTCCATGTTGGACGGCGCCTCTTCCGCCAACGCCGGCTTCGTGCTGATTACTTTCGAAAACTGGGACGACCGAACGGCTGCGGAGCATCAGAGCAAGATTCTGGAAAGCCTGAACCGCCGCCTGTCCCAATTGCAGGATGGAATTGCCATGGTCTTTCCCATTCCGTCGCTTCCCGGGGTCGGGATGTCGGGTGGCCTCACGATGATGCTGCAGGATCGTGGCGGGGTCGGCTTGTCCGCTCTCCAGCAAACCGCGCAGGAATTTATGAACGATGGCAATGCGCAGTCGGGGCTGACCGGCATGTATTCAACCTTCCGCGCTAACGTTCCGCAGCTGTTCATTGATATGGATCGCGAGCAGATTCTTGCCAAGAATGTTTCCATGAGTTCGGTGTTCAATGGGTTGCAGTATTATCTGGGTTCAGTCTACATCAACGACTTCACCCTCTATAACCGTATATTCCAGGTCAAGGCGCAGGCCAAGCCGGAATTTCGCGCCGATGCGGAACAGATTAACCGGATTGAAATCCGCAATCGCGACGGGGAAATGCTGCCGCTCGGAGCGGTGGTGCGCGTGGAGGAAAGTTTGGGGCCGCAGGTGGTCAACCGCTATAACATGTATCCTTCTGCTAAAATTATGGGGCAGCCCGCAGAAGGCTACAGTTCTGGGGAGGCCATGACTATTGTGGAAAATATGGCCGACCAAAAACTGTCCTCCTCCATGGGGATGGAGTGGGCCGACCTTTCTTATCAGGAAAAAGCCGCGCAGGGATCTTCCAATATCATCTACATCCTTGCCGTGATTCTTGTGTATCTCGTTTTGGCCGCACAATACGAAAGTTGGAGTATTCCCCTTTCTGTCTGCCTTTCCGTGCCGACGGCCTTGCTCGGTGCCGTCGTGGCTCTGATGGTCGGCCGAATGGATAACAACGTCTATGCGCAGGTCGGCATCGTCCTGTTAATTGGGCTGTGCACTAAAACTGCGATCCTTATTGTGGAATTTGCCAAAGGGCAACGAGACGGTGGGAAAAGCCCGCACGATGCCGCCATGGCCGCCGCCCGGCTTCGGTTCCGAGCTGTGCTGATGACCGCGTTCAGCTTTATCCTGGGCGTGTTGCCGCTTCTGATGGCCAGCGGGGCCGGCGCGGAAAGTCGAAAAGTCCTCGGGGCCACCGTTTTCGGCGGGATGCTGGTCGCAACCGTCGCCAGTCTCATCGCTGTTCCTATGCTCTACTACATCATCCAAACTGCTAAAGAAAAAATATCCTCATGAAAATCCAACTTCCCCTTCTGCTGATCCTTGGTTTTAGTGTCGTTTCCCTGAACGGATGTATGTCCGTCGGGCCGGACTACGAAACGCCGGATGCACACGTTTCCAATGCTTGGAAACAAGCCCTCACCAACGGACTCGTCTCTGGCGAAGCCGACCTGCAAGCTTGGTGGGGCGTCTTCAACGATGACACTCTGGATGCCTTAATGGTGCAGGCCGCCATCGAAAATCTCGACCTCAAAACCGCCGCTGCCCGGGTTGCCCAAGCGCGTGCGTTGCGCGGCGTTGCCGCGGGCGAATACTATCCCTCCATGGCAGGGATCGGTTCTGCCACGACCACCCGGACGAGTGAAGCCGCGACCGCTTCCGGCGCCGGCCGTAACGGCGAGTTCTATCAAACGGGGATAAGCGTCGGTTGGGAGCTAGACCTGTGGGGGCGCATTCGTCGCAATGTAGAATCCGCCAATGCATCCTTACAGGCCTCAGAAGAAACCTATCGTGATCTGTTGGTGCTTCTCTATTCCGATGTCGCGGACACCTACATTTCCATCCGCACTCTCCAACAGCAAATTGCATTGGCGGAAAATAACCTCGCTGCGCAGGCCGAAACCAAAAAACTGACCGAAGACCGCTTCAACAGCGGGCTGGTGCCTCGGTTGGATGTTTCGCAGGCTGAACTGAACTACTCCAGTACGGCCGCAACATTGCCCGCGCTCCATCAGTCCCTCGTTCAGGCCATGAATCGCATCGAAGTGCTCGTCGGCAAACTGCCTTCTGTCTTGCGCAACGAATTAGTCGTGTCCGTGCCGATTCCTGTTGCTCCCGTTTGCGTAACCGTGGGTCTGCCCGCAGACCTTCTGCGACAGCGTCCCGACGTTCGGCAGGCCGAGCGCCAACTCGCCGCGCAGCATGCAAAAATCGGCGTGGCTAAAGCCGACTTCTTTCCGACCTTCACACTTCCCGGAACCCTTGTTCTTGAAGCCGCCAACTTGGGCAATGGCACCACCACCGCCTATAACTTCGGTCCGCAATTCCGCTGGAACTTATTCGCTGGCGGACGGGTGCTAAACAACGTCCGTGCAGAAGAGGCCGCCACGCAAGCCGCCCTGCATATCTATGAACAAACTCTCCTGCTGGCCGTAGAAGAAGCTGAAAATTTAATGGCTTCATTCGCCTACGAAAAAGATCGAAATGGCATCCTGCAATCCGCCGTGGCCTCCGCTCAGGAATCGGTTGAGCAAGTTACCGAACTCTACACCTCGGGGCTCATCGACTTCCAAAACGTCCTCGTTTTGGAGCGTGATCTTTTGCAGCAACAGAACCAGCAAGCGGCCAGTCAGGGGCAAGTCAGTCGCAACCTCGTTCAGCTCTATAAAGCCCTCGGAGGCGGTTGGGCCGTCGCAGAGACCGAAGACAAACCGGTTGCTGAAGGCGAATGAAGCCAATTCGCTCCATTTTAAAACGCCTGTTCAGCGGTCGGTTCAGCCTGTTGCTGCTCACGTTGGGGGGTATGTTTTTTTTGGTCCCGTTGATCCCCTCCGATACGGCGTTTTTGGATGATCTTCTCGGTGTTTTCTCGTTGGTGGTTTTGTTGAGCTGCCTGCGGTCGATCACGCAGAACCAAGCTGTTTTTAGTTTTATGGTCGCGTTGGCATTGTTGAACCTTGCCGCGGGGAGCTTTGAACTTTTGGGTCACACCCATGTCATGGCGTTTCAGGTGTCGGTTTTGGGGATGCGCCTGCTCTACTACGGAATCGTCTTTGTGAGTATCATGAGGTACGTCTTCGATCAGACATCCGTCACGGTCGATAAAATCTGTGGAGCGGTTTCCGCCTACATACTGATGGGGCTGATATTTGCCGTCATTTATTCGATCTTTTTCATCATCAACCCCGGAAGCTTTTCCTTCCCGCAAGAGGTCACATCTGACAGCTTGTTGGGACTGTGGTCGATCTATTATAGCTTTGTCACCCTGACTACATTGGGCTACGGCGATGTGACTCCCGTGTTGCCTGCCGCGCAGGTCTATTCCTTCGTGGAGGCGGCTTGTGGACAGCTATTTCTGGGAATCCTCGTCGCTCGCCTCATTGCCCTTCAAATCCTGCACAGCCGCGCCGAGTCCGGCAGAGAATAGGGATGATTTTCCAAGGGGTGGAAGTCTATTGCATAGACGCGCTGCCTCTTCCAAATTTTCGAACGACTTTATTCAAGTTGGCTTTCAAGGGGTTTCGTTTGAATCCCGCACCTACAACTATAGGGGAAGAAGTGTTCATCTCTTGCCCATGACTCATATTGCGAAAAAAGGGTTCTACGATCAGTTGATTGATTCTTTGCCCGCGACCAACTCAGTGATTATTCCGGAAGGAGTTTCGGATCGAGCTACTACGAAACTACCTATCCATTCCCGAGCCCGATATGGATGTGTTGCGTGAAGACCTGCTGACCACACGGAACCGCCGGGTTACCGACTGCATTGCCGAGTGCGTAAAAACCTTTGACCATATCGTGGTGCCTTGGGGCGCGTTGCATATGCTGGGCATTGAAAACACGATTCTGGAACAAGGGGCCACGGTTGAATCACGCAAACGAATTCTAGTTCTGGGGTGGCGCCCTGCTCGACCGACTCGAAAAGCACGGCGAGCTCGAAAATACTATCGTCATCTACACCAGCGACAACGGCCCGTGGGAAAAGCTCAGCCCGGAATCATACGACTCCTCCGCCCAGTGGCGCGGCTACAAGGGCGAGGGCTACGAGGCCGGTCACCGCGTCCCATTCATCATCCGCTGGGACAGCAAGATCAAGCCCGGCACCGTCTGCGACCGGCTCATCGATCAGGTCGACCTGATGCCGTCATTCGCTACGATGCTCGGCGGAAAACTCGAAGCCAGCCACGCGCTCGACGGGCTCGATATTTCGCCCTACTTCTTTGGCGATGAATCCCGCGAGCTGCGCGACTTCCACTATGCCAAGGGGCGCATCCAAAAGGATTCGCTGATCGACTTCAAATTCGCCGAATTCAGCTATCGCCACCATGGCTACAAAATTCTGGTCTCCAACAAAAACAAGCGCCCCGGCGAAGTGATGGAGATGTACCGCCTTTCAAACGACCCAGAGGAAAAGAACGATCTGGCCAACCATCCGGAACACGAAAAAATGAAAGCGAAGCTGCTCAAGGAACTCAAAGAGCTCCACCGCGGTAAACGCAGCACGCCCGCCTTCGGCAGATAATCTAAACTGTGAAAAGAGGATAAGATGAGCAAAATAACAACCCCCAAACAGGACCGGGTACCTTTCTGGGAAAAACTCTCATTAGGCACCGGATCGCTGGCCTCTTTCTTCGGCTTCGGTGCCATCGGAATCATGGCCCTGCCCGTCTACAACATCCTGCTCGGCGTCGATGCCAAACTCGTCGGCATCGCCCTGATGATTCCACGCATCTGGGATGCCCTCACCGACCCGCTGATGGGCCGCATTTCCGACAACCACCACTCCCGTCGCGGCCGTCGCCGCCCATTTGTGGTGACCGGCGCGCTCATCATGGGGACTCTCTTTACCTTTGTCTGGACGGTGCCCGCCGATTTTAGCGAAATCATGAAGATGGTCTATTTCGTCATTATGCAGATTCTCTTCTTCACGGCCTACACCGTCTTTTCCGTGCCCTATAACGCACTGACTTATGAAATGACGCCCGACTACAACGAGCGCACGCGAGTCATGGCGTTCGTCGCGTTTTTCCACAAGTGCGGGGAAGCGCTTTGCGGCTGGATGCTGCCGATCGCGACCGCCCTGGGTGTGGTCATCATCGGAGCCAAGGCGATGAAGGACGGTGAAAAAATTCTGACGATGCCCGGCGTGCTGATCATGTCCGCCCTGTTCGGCATCTTCATTATGATGCTGTGCGGCATGCTGCCCGGCCTCACCGTCAAGGAACGCTTCCAGCGAAAGACGGGGCAACAGGACAAGGTGAAAATCTCCGAAGCCTTCAAGGGTGCGTTGAGCAGCCCGGCCTTCCTCATCCTCGTGACCATTATTTTTCTGAATACGCTCGCCGGCGTGCTCGCCGCCAACATCGACCAATACCTACTCATCTATTTCATGAATAACGGCGACATTGCCGCCGGCCTCGTGCAAAAAGCCATGCTGAGCACCGGCTACGCCGTCGTCGGCTTCGCCGCCATTCCGATCATCACCTGGCTAGCGACGCACTTCGGCAAGAAGGGATCGCTCTATTTCGTCTACACGTTGATGGTGGTCGGCTCGGTCGCCAAATGGTGGATCTTCACCCCCGGCCACACCATCTATACCCTCGGAAAAATATCCCTCGATCCCGTCATGATGATCGACCCGCTGATGTGCGGCCCGATGTGGGTGGCCGTGAAAATCATGCTCTCCTCCATGATGGCCGACATCTGCGACGAGGACGAACTCAAGCACGGTCAGCGGCGCGAAGGTATGTATGGCGCGGTCTTCTCCTGGATGGAAAAGTTGGTGGTCTCCATTGCCGCTTCCAGCGCGGGCTTCGCCCTCGCCTTTGCCGGGTTCAACCCAGACCTGGGTGGCGCACAGGCCGCCGAAACCTTCCTGAAGATCCGCATCTTCCTCGCCGGCGCACCGGCCCTCGCCGCCATTTTGGCGATCATTGCCCTGTTCTTCTATCCGATCACCGCCAAGCGCGCCGCCGAAACCCGGCGTGTGCTCGAAGAGCGACGCGGGGGAAATTCATAAGACAGCATCGGATCGAACCTGACAAGACGCTTCCTCAAAGACGGGGGCAAAGGCGATCCCTATCTCTATGTGAAAAATTATTCCTGCTGGTTCCAACCGAAGAATCTTCACACAGAGGAAAGCAAGAAAACGAAGGCCGCAAACGACAAGTTCATAGAATTAGGCAATGAAAGATAAGCAGTCATGATCCTGAACCCCTCCGTTTGCTTCGAACTCTCTATGTGGAAAATTATTCCTGCTTGTTCCAAAACTCCTTAACTTAGTGCCCTTCATCCCTGACGGCTAAAATATCCAAGAGAGAAGGGCCAGCCAGTCACCGTCAACTTTTGGTTTGAATTCCATGCTCCAAGTGGAGCATACAGGGCGGGATGTTATCAGAATGTTTTCCTAAACTCTTACCCAACAAAAGGTTGATTCCTCATAGAAATTCGCCCTGATTTTCAACCACTTCACTTCAATTCAGATTGGGATTTCCTCCCGAATTCAGAGTAGAGTCCGCTTATGAAAAAGATACGTTTAGACCAGCTGTTGGTGGAAAAAGGACTCGCCGAAAGTCGCGAAAAGGCCAAGCGCCTCATTCTGGCCGGGCAAATCCTCGTCGACGGACACGCCGCCCCAAAACCAGGGCACAACCTCGCGCCCGACCACAAGATCGTCCTTAAAGAGGCCGCACGCTTCGTCAGCCGCGGCGGCGACAAGCTTGAAGGCGCGATGGGAGCATTCGAACTCGACCTCACCGACCAGGTCTGTCTCGACATCGGCTCGTCGACCGGCGGCTTCACCGACTGCATGCTCCAGCACGGTGCAACCAAGGTGTACGCCGTTGATGTCGGCAAAGGCCAACTCCACTGGAAACTACGGGAAGATGACCGCGTCATCGTCATGGAAGGCGTTAATGCCCGCTATTTGACCGCCGAGGACATTCCGGAAGCCGCCGACTTCGCATCCATCGACACCTCTTTTATTTCGCTCACCAAAATTCTGCCAGCCGTCAAAGAACTGCTCAAACCGGGCGGCGAAATTGTTTCGCTGATTAAACCGCAGTTTGAGGCGGGTAAAGAGGCGGTCGACAAAGGCCGCGGCGTCATCACCGACCCGGACATTCACGAAGAGGTCATTGCCATGGTCAAAGCATTCGGAACCGAAGAGCTGGGCCTTGAATGGATCGGTCTTTCCACCTCGCCGCTCAAAGGCCCTAAAGGAAACATCGAATTCCTAGCCTATTGGAAAAAGTCGTAAGTGATCAACCCGACTGGATGGCAACCGAGGTTGCCATTCCGACCCATGTTTTCAGTCCTTTCCGTCATGGATTAATTTCCGGACCCCGCAGAGTAATGCGAATGGTTAACCGGAAAAACAAAAAGCGCGGGGAGCTGTGAAGCCCTCCGCGCTTTCGGTGAGGTCGCGTTTTCCTATTCGGAAAGCGTGAGTTTTTTACCGGAATCCAACCACTGCTGAAGAATGATTTTGAAGTATTTGCTTTTGGAAATGGACATGGAGGAGGAGCGGCGCTCCAACTCGTTGGCCATTTTCAAAGGCATGTTGATTCCGATGGTTTTGGTTCCTTTGCCTATTGGATTGGTTGCCATAATTTTCTCCTTTTCAGGCGGGGCCAACTCGGCCGGCCCCAACCCCTTTCTTATTCAAATGAACGGGAAGCCAGCGCGCCGCTCGGCTGAACTTTACGAGCCGTTACGAAAATCATCAGATTGCGTTTCACGGCCCGTTCCCCTTCGGAACGAAACAGACCACCGATGAGCGGGATGCTCCCCAGCAGCGGAACACGGTCTTCGAACGCTTCAATTTTTTCGCCGATCAATCCGCCCAGCCCGACGGTAGCTCCGTTGGCAACCGAGATTTCGGTTTTGATTTCGCGGCGTTTGAAGATGGGCAGTCTGGCCACAACCGGAGCGTGCTCAAACTGCTGTCCGATACGCTGCTGATAGTAGTTGTAGGAGCTATTGGCCGGAGCCACCTGATAGTTCTCCCATCCGAGAAGCTCGGTGATGCGCGGGTTGATTTCCATTTTGATTTCATCGTGGTTGATCGTGGGCTTCACACCCATTTCCACCCCGAGAATTTTTTCCGAGAAGTCTTCATATTTTACATACACCATGGTCCCGCTGGTTCCGCTGGCCTCGTAGACTTCCGGATAAGAATGGCGTTCGCCCACCACGATCGTCGCGGATTCACCGCTGAGGGTCGTCACGCTCGGAGCGGAAAGAACGTCCACACCCGCGGTCTGATCGAGTGCATTAATCAGCAGATCAATCGCTTTGCTATCTATCTCGCCGGACAAAGCCAGTGTGCCGGCGGCCGGACTGAACATGTCTTCGATCCGGTTAACACTCCACTCGCCGGTGGTTGAGCGGTCTTCGCCCAGCCCCAGTGTTTCGGTCTGAGTAAACGGTACGCTGCGCAGAGAGTCGGAGAACAGATTTTGATCACCATCCAGGCTCCAATCACCGGGAAGGTCTGCGCCGTCCGGAGCGGACCATTGGAAGCCCAGCTCTTCGAGTGCGCCTTCGGAAAACTCAACAAAGCGGGCTTCGATTTCAACCTGCTCCTCGGAGGCCTGTACTTCTGCTTCACCGAACGCCGCCAACACCTCTTCGAGTTTGGAGAGGTTCGCCGCCGTATTTTTCACGAACAGTTTCTGCAGATCCGGCATGTAGAGCGCGGAGGACCCTTTGGGGAAGTCGACAACCGAAAATTGATCTGCAATATCGGTTACCTGATCGACTCCTTCTAGAGACATGCTTTCCAAAAAGCGTGCCGTTACAGGGTAATAACGCAAGCGGGGTATCAAGTTGACGCAAGTGGCCCCTGCATATAGATTTGCAGCATGC
>CAYYYX010000059.1:0-13260 GCA_964476065.1 uncultured Verrucomicrobiota bacterium
TGCATGCTGCAAATCTATATGCAGGGGCCACTTGCGTCAACTTGATACCCCGCTACCTCAAATATATTTGCGTTTCCCTCTGCGAACGAACCGATATCCGCAACGAGGCCGTCATGCGCAGCGATGAGCTCACCCGCATGATGAAAGATTTCCGCGATCGCCACCTCGAACGGCTGGCCGCCGGCGAAACCATGCCGCTTCTCAGCCTGGTGGTACCCGATATGCTCAGCGCCTATCGCCGCATCAACGACCACGCGCTCAACATCGCCGAAGTCCTCTCCGGCGAAAAATAGGAGGAGTTGACTTTGTAGGAAGTAGAATGTGGGATGTAGAAAGTAACTCTCGCCCCTCTTCCCCCCTCCTACATTCCACATCCAACAATTTCCTACGCCAAAAAGCGCTTGCGCGTTGGCGCTCTCCTGCGTATAACCGCTCCCTTAATGACTTAGCGCGTGTGCGCGGTCGAAGCGAGTGCTCTACCGGTTTACCCCCGGCGAGGCCAAAGCGGATTGTTCAAAAGAACTAATAGAAAGGGGTAATGCCATGTCCAATAAGACATTGACTATCGAAGATTTGCTTGAAGCAGGTCTACACTTCGGTCACCAGACCAAACGTTGGAATCCTAAAATGAAGCGCTTTATTCACGGCGCTAAAGGTGGGATTTACATCATCGACCTCCAGAAGACCCTCGTGCATCTGAAAATGGCGCAGGAATTCCTTAACGATACCGTGATGAACGGCAAAAAAATCCTGATGGTTGGAACCAAAAAGCAAGCGCGTGACATCATTCAGGACGCAGCAGAAAAATCCGGTCAGCCCTACGTGATCCATCGTTGGCTCGGCGGAATGCTCACCAACAACACCACGGTTCGCAAAAGCGTTCAGCGCATGGAATTTCTTCAGGCGTTCTTCAAGGACGAAGCCGAACTGAAAACCTTCTCCAAAAAAGAGCAGTCCATGCTTCGCCGCGAGCTCACCAAGCTCGAGCGTAACCTGACTGGGATTCAAGACATGAGCAACCTCCCCGGTGCCATGGTCGTGATCGACATCAACCGCGAGAAACTCGCCATTGCTGAAGCGCAACGCCTCAACATTCCGATCGTTGCATTGGTCGATACCAACACGAACCCCGATCTCGTTGAATACCCTATCCCGGGTAACGACGATTCCATCCGCGCCCTCACACTGATCGCCGATGCCCTCGGTGGAACCGTAAGTGCTGCGAACGAAACCTTCCAAAAAGCTAAAGCGGCTGAAGACAAACGACGCAAAGAAAAAGCGGCCGAAGAAAGAGCTGTTGCGGACAAGGCTCGTGCCGAACGCAAAGCCAAAGAAGATGCCGAGAAGAAAAAGCGTGCGGAAGTGCTCAAAAAGATAAAAGCGGAAAAAGCCAAAGAAGAAAAGGCGAAGAAAAAAGAAGCGGACAAAGAGACCTTCAAAAAAGAAGAAGCTGCTAAAAAAGCTGCCGCTGAAGCCAAAGCCAAAGAAGAGGCCGAAGCTCCCGTAAAGGAAGAAGCCCCCGTAGTTGAAGAAGCTCCTGCGAAAGACGTCGTCGCCGAAGAAGCTCCCGCAGCTAAAGAAGTGGTTGCGGAAAAAGCTCCCGTAGTTGAGGAAGTTGTCGCCGAGAAAGCTCCTGCGAAAGAAGAAGTCGTCGCAGAAGAAGCTCCCGTAGCCGAAGAAGTGGTTGTGGAAGAAGCCACCGACGTGTCCGGCGAAGCTGAAGCGAAGACGGAAGAGAAAAAAGAAGACTAATTTAAGGATAAGGAACCGACCTATGAATATTACAGCCAGTCAGGTAAAAGAACTGCGCGATGCAACCAACGTCAGCATGATGGACTGCAAGCGCGCCTTGCAGGAATCAGAAGGCGATATGGACAAAGCCGTAAAGCTCCTTCGTGAGCGCGGCATGGCCGTCGCGGCCAAGAAAGCCTCCCGTGTTGCGAAAAACGGAAAAGTGACCGCAAAAATCTCCGACGACGCCCAAACCGGTGTCATGTTGGAAGTGAACTGCGAAACCGACTTCGTGACCCGCAACGATATCTTCAAGGCCTTTGTCGTCGAACTGACCGATAAAGCCATGGACATTGAAGGTGATGTCAACGAAGCCGTCAAAGACGAACTCACTGCGAAAATTGCAGAGATTGGCGAAAACCTCGTCATCCGCAAATCCGAAAAGTATGTCGTCGATGGAACAGGCGCTGTCGCCAGCTACATCCACATGGGCGGCACCGTGGGTGTTCTCGTTGAGTTTGGCCTCGAGAAAGCTGAAACGGCGACCGCGGATGCGTTCAAGGCACTCGGCCTCGACATCTGCCTGCACGTTGCTGCGGCCAACCCCACAGCGCTTGACCGAAGCGGAATCCCAGAAAACCTCGTCGAAGATGAGAAAGCTCTCTTCGCCAAGCAGGTCGAAGGCAAACCCGAGAACATTGTTGAAGGGATCCTCAAAGGAAAACTCAACAAGTTCTACTCCAAGATCTGCCTCTTGGAGCAAGGATTTGTAAAAGAAGAAAAAATGAGCATCACGGCATTGCTCGAAGCCAAAGGAAAAGAGCTGGGTGATACCATCACCATCAAGCGCTACACCCGTTGGAAGCTCGGCGAAGCATAAGTTTTCCAAGCATTGGAAATCTGAAGCCGCTCCTTATGGAGCGGCTTTTTTATTATTTGGAACGGGCGACAAGCCCCATGATGCGGTACACCAGCTGCGCAGCACCGAAGTCCGGCCCATGCAGCCTGTCAATCGGAGCCAGCTCCACCACATCGGCGGCAATGATTTTCCGCTCCACTGCGATTTTATCCAAACAGTAGAACGCCTCGCGCCAAGTCAGACCATCTGGAACCGGCGTGCCGGTCGACGGCATAATCGACGGATCCAGTCCGTCGACATCGAAGGTCACATATACCTTTTCTGGAAAGTCTGCCGGAAGCAGATTGCCGAAAAGAGCCCTTCCATCAAAGGACTGAATGCCACGCTCAATCCGCAACTCATGTTCCTCGATCGACAGCGCGCGCACGCCAATCTGAAACAGCGGCAAATCGAGATCGTCAATCGCGCGGCGCATCACGCAAGCGTGGCTCAATTTAGAACCTTCGTATTCATCGCGCAGATCAGCGTGTGCATCGAACTGCACCACCCCGAATTCTTCGCCCGCCGCCTTCAGTGCGCGCAGTGCGCTGAGCGTCACCGTATGCTCACCGCCCAGGAGCATGGGGAAATGTTTAGCTGACCAAACTTTAGAAACAGCATTCTCGATTTCTTCCAATGTTTGGAAACTCTCGGTGGTATGAATTCCAAGCTCACACGGACAGCTCACGCCGTCGAAGGCTTCGAGCTGATCAGAGGCCTCTAAAATGGCCTGTGGGCCCTTCGCCGTGCCGCCGCCGTACGAAACGGTCTGTTCGAGCGGTGCAGGAATCACGTGAAAGAAACAGTCGTCTTCCGTCAGATCTGGAATTTCGGATTCGAGAAACTTTTTCATGCGAGGCGTCCTTTGTAATCGTCGTATCCGAACTCGCGCACCACATCGAGTTGATCGCCACGCTGGATGGCAATGGATGGATGCTGAATGCCATTAAAGAAGGAGGTTTTGACCATCGTGTAGTGCGCCATATCCTCAAAGACCAGTTGATCTCCGAGCTTGAGCGGCCGATCAAAGGAGTAGTCGCCGATCACATCCCCTGCTAGACAACTCAGCCCGGCCAAACGACAAGTATTCTCTTTTTCGCCCGGCACCCCTGCTCCGGTGACGACTGGGCGGTACGGCATTTCAAGCACGTCGGGCATATGACAGGTGCAGGAGGTGTCGAGGATGGCGATGTCCATTTCGTTGTGAACCACATCCAGCACCGTCGTTACCAGTTCGCCCGCATTGAGCGCAACGGCTTCGCCGGGTTCCAAAATCACCTGCACACCGTATTTGGCTTTAAAGTCATTGATCAGATCACAGAGTCGCTCAATGTCGTAATCATCGCGGGTAATATGATGCCCACCACCAAAGTTGACCCACTCCATCTGCGGAAGAATGTCGCCAAATTTTTCCTCCACGGCAGCAAGCGTGGTTTCGAGCGCATCGACGTTCTGCTCGCACAGCGTGTGAAAGTGCAGTCCGCTGATTCCGTCGAGGCGTTCACCCTCAAACAGATCGCGGGTAATACCGAGCCGCGACTTCGCCGCACAAGGATCGTAGATCGCATGATCCTGCGTAGAGAATTCGGGGTTAATGCGCAGTCCGAATTTGACCGAAGTTTCCAATGGTTGGAACTTTTTGAATTGGGCGAACGAATTGAAATCGATCTCGTCGCAGAGCGTCAGCAACTCCGCAAAATCAGCCTCGGAATAAGCGGCGGCGTAGGTGTGGACTTCGCCACCAAACTCTTCGCGTCCGAGTCGTGCTTCCCACGGTGAGCTGGCGCAGACGCCGTCCAGAAACTTTCCAATCATTGGAAAAAGCGGCCACAGGGCAAACCCTTTGAGCGCCAGTAAAATTTTGCACCCCGTGCGCTCCTTGACCGAGGCCAACACCTCGCAATTTTTGAGGATGCGCGCTTCGTCGACGATGAATACGGGCGTTTTCATATTAGTCGAGGTCGACAACGGGGCCTTCGATGACTTTCCATGGCAGGCCGCAGGTGTTGAGGTGGTCCATGAAGGGGTCCGGGTCCATCTGTTCGATATTGAAGACGCCCTCACCTTTCCAAACATTGGAAAGCATGAGCTTGGCTCCGATCATGGCGGGTACGCCGGTGGTGTAGGAGATGGCCTGCGACTGCACTTCTTTGTAGCACTCCTGATGGTCGCAGGTGTTGTATATCACAACCGTTTTTTCAACGCCGTCCTTGAGGCCGGTGACCTGACAGCCGATCCATGTTTTGCCTTTGGTGCGCGGACCCAGGCTAGCGGGATCGGGAAGTAAGGTTTTCAGGAACTGCAGCGGAACAATTTTCTGTCCGTTGAATTCCACCTCGTCGATACGGGTCATGCCGACGTTGCCGAGCACTTCAAGATGCTTGAGGTAGCTGTCGCCAAAACTCATCCAGAACCGTGCGCGCTGCAGGCCGGGAATGTGTTTTCCGAGCGACTCGAGCTCTTCGTGATACATCAGGTAGATGTTGGGGTTGCCGATGTTTTCCGGCACTTCAAAGGAACGTTTGACGGAGAGCGGATCGGTTTCGATCCATTCGCCGTTCTGCCAGTAGCGGCCTTTGGCGGTCACTTCGCGAATGTTGATTTCAGGATTAAAATTGGTGGCGAAGGGATAACCGTGGTCGCCCATATTCACGTCGATGATGTCGATGGTGTGGATCACATCAAGATAGTGCTTCTGGATGGTCGTGCAGAAAACGGAAGTGACGCCGGGGTCAAAGCCGGAACCGAGAAGCGCCATAAGGCCTGCTTCTTTGAAGCGCTCCTGATAGTCCCACTGCCAACTATATTCAAACTTGGCGGTGTCTTCCGGTTCGTAATTCGCGGTGTCGAGATAGTTGACGCCGGTTTCGAGACAGGCGTCCATGATGTGCAGATCCTGATAAGGAAGGGCGACATTAAGAACGAGGTCGGGTTGAACCTTTTTGATGAGCGCAACCAGCTCAGGCACGTTGTCGGCGTCCACCTGTGCGGTTTCAATTTTGCGGTCGAGCTGCGCGGCGATGGCATCGCACTTACTCTTCGTGCGGCTGGCCAACACAATTTCTTCAAACACCTCCGGGTGCTGCGCGCATTTATGCACCACCACGCCACTGACGCCCCCGGCTCCGATAATTAAAACTTTTCCCATCTCTAATTCTCCCTTTCAAAATAGGTGTAGCCTCGAAGGCCGCTCTCGTAGGCCTCCGTGATGGCACGGCGCTCTTTCGGCGTGATATTTCCTTCTTTCACCGCATCTTCCGCCAGAGCCCGCATCCGGCGAACCATTTCCTTTGGTTCATATTCCACATAGGTCAGCACGTCAGCAACCGAGTCGCCTGCGATTTCGCGGGTGTAGCGAATTCGCCCATCGGGGTCGATGCAAACGCTGACGACGTTGGTGTCGCCGAGCAGGTTATGCAGGTCGCCGAGCGTTTCCTGATAGGCGCCAACGAGGAAGACGCCAAGGGTGTAGTCCTCATCCTCTTTCAGGTTATGCAATGACAGCGTGTGCTGGACATCACGCAGGCCGATAAAGCGGTCGATCTTGCCGTCGCAGTCACAGGTGATGTCGGCGAGAATGGCCTCCTGCGTCGGCTCTTCGTCGAGTCGATGAATCGGCATGATCGGGAAGAGCTGATCAATTGCCCACGAGTCGGGAAGCGACTGGAATAGACTAAAGTTTCCGTAATATACATCCGCCAGCGTGCGGGAGAGATGCTCAAATTCATCGGGGACGTAGTCGAAATCACGAAGAAGAACAGAAATACGGGTAAGGATATGCCAGAAAATCTGCCCCGCCAACCCGCGGTCACGAAGCGTCATCCCGCCGCGTTTGAATAACTCTTGGGCTTCGTCTCGGTAGTATAAGGCATCGTGGTAACACTCCTGTACGTTTTCAGACTTCAGCGACCGGAAGGAGTCCATTAAATTGACCAGCAACTCATGGGAATCCTCCGGAAGGGTTTCCGGCAGGGCGTGGGTTTCGAAACGGCTGACATCGAGCACGTTGAACAGTAGAATGGAGTAGTACGCCACGGTTGAGCGGCCGGATTCGGTGATGAGATCGGGATGAGGGGTTTCGCTTTCACCGAGAATACTCAGCACCTCTTCAACGACGGCTGAGCAGTATTCCGCCGTTCCATAGTTGCAGCTACCGGAAAAGTCGGACTGCGACCCATCGTAGTCGACCGCCAGCCCGCCACCGAGGTCGAGCGCGCCCATCGGTGCGCCCTCTGCCACGAGCCCGGCATAGATGCGGCAGCCCTCTTTGACGGCCTCGCGGATATCGCGGATGTTCGGAATCTGCGAACCGAGGTGGTAATGGAGCAGTTGCAGGCAGTCGAGCATCTCCTCCTGCCGGAGGCGGTCGACCACATCCATCACCTGCGCGGTATTCAACCCGAACACGCTACGCTCGCCGCCCGACTCCGCCCATCGACCGCTTGCTTGCGTGGAGAGCTTCATGCGCACACCGAGGATCGGTCGCACGCCAAGCGCCTTGGAACGTTCAATAATCAGGCCCAACTCAGAAGGTATTTCGATGACAAACACACAGCGGAGGCCCATTTTGAGTGCATACAGTCCCAAATCAATAAATTCCTCATCCTTATAGCCGTTGCAAATCAAATAGGCGTCGGGATCATGAAGAAACGACATGGCCGCGATCAACTCGGCTTTACTACCGGCCTCCAAACCGTGGTGATAGTTTGCGCCAAAGTTACAAATCTCTTCAACCACCTGCTGCTGCTGGTTGACCTTAATTGGATAAACGCCGCGGTAGCGGCCGCGGTACCCGGAGTCGCGAATCGCCGTTCCAAAACTCTCGTGGAGGTTCTTGATTCGCGCATCGAGAATATCGCTGAGCCGCACGAGAACCGGCAGATCGAACCCACGATCCTGAATGCCGCGAGCGACATCTAAAAGGCTCACCGACACACCGCCGTTTCCTTCCGGATGCACCGTCACTTCACCTGCATCCGAAATGCCGAAATAGCCCGCGCCCCAGCGCTCGACGCCGTACAGATCCTCCGCCTGTTCTGTTGTCCATTTTTCTGCCACGTGAAATTCTCCGAGAGTAAAAAAGTGAGAAGGTTTTACGCCTCGAAGACCCGCTTGGAAAGCCAAAAAACAAGCGTCATAGGCCTTACGCAACCGATTCGATAATCGTCTCAGCCAAGCGAAGGCCATCAATGCCGGAACTGACAATCCCGCCCGCGTAACCCGCACCTTCGCCGCAGGGATAAAGCCCACGAACTGCCGATTGTCCATCCTCGCCTCGTACCACGCGCACGGGGCTGGAACTACGCGTCTCGGAGGCATATAAAAGCGCTTCATCCAGCTGAACGCCGCGCATGCCGCGCAACATATTCGGCACTGCGCTTCGCAGGGTATTTTCTACGAAATCTGGCAGCAGTCCGCGCAACTGCGCGGGAATGGCTTGTGTACAGGAACGTTCCTCGGGAAGGTCGGAAGGCGAACCGCCTTCCAAAAAATCAACCAATCGCTGCGCGGGCAACGAATAATCCGAGCCCCCGGCCTCAAACGCCGCCGCCTCCAGTTTTTTCTGAAACTCGATTCCTGCCAACGCTGGGTTTCCAAGGGTTGGAAAATCTGATGGAAAAACCGGCACGAGAAATGCCGCGTTGCCGGAAAACTTATCGCGTTGCGAGAGACTCATCCCATTCGTGGTCATCAAGCCTTTGGATGAGGCACAGGAAATAACCAGTCCGCCGGGGCACATGCAAAAAGTATAGCAAGAACGAGCATGTTGCTCTTCGCGGCGCGTCAGGCGGAAGCTGGCTTTTCCAAGGGTTGGAAAACTTCCACCCCATTGTGCGGCATCAATGCGGGCTTGCGGGATTTCAAGCCGCACACCGACCGCAAACCCTTTGGGTTCAAGCGGAACGCCCTGCTCCGCGAGCATTTCATAGATATCGCGCGCGCTGTGGCCGGTTGCCAACACACAGCAATCCGTATGAAACTCCTCGCCAGAAATTACTGCGCCACGAAGCGCTCCATTTTCAATCTCTAATCGATCGAGCCGTGCGCCGAAGCGCACTTCGCCCCCCAACTCCATAATTCGGTTACGCAGCGCAGGAACCAGTTCTTCGAGGATATCACTGCCAATATGCGGCTCCGCATCCACGAGAATATCGGGCGAGGCACCACTCGCCACAAAGATTTCTAAAAGCCGCCGGACGCGCGGACGGTCTTTACTGCGCGAAGTGAGTTTGCCGTCGGAAAAAAGTCCGGCGCCGCCTTCTCCGTAAAGCACGTTGCTTTCCGTGTCTAGGGTTCCATCTTTCCAAAACGAGCTGACTCGCTGGGCGCGTGGCGCGGCCGCTTCGCCCCGTTCGATCAGTAGCGGCTTCAGTCCGGCTTCCGCCAGCGCAAAGGCCGCCATCAGCCCAGCAGGCCCCGCACCAACGACTAATGGACGCGGGCCAGAAAAATCGTGAATAATCGGGCGCACAATGGGTTTAGCGGACTTGGCCTTTTCCACATTCTTCAGGCCGTTACGCAGTTTTCCTGACAGATCGGCCTCTGCCATCACCACCATGCGGGGCGAGCTTCCGCGCGCATCGATAGAACGTCGAACCGCGTGCAGGTTACTCAGCGCCGACGGATCACAACGCAATTGTTTCGCCGCAACTTTTAAAAGTTGTTCCTGCGTATACCCCGGCGGGAGATCCAATTGGTTGATTCGTATTTTCATGATTCTAACATGATGGCTTGGGCTGCAAGATTTCCAGTTGTCCATGCGGCCTGCAAGTTAAACCCGCCGGTCAGCGCATCGATATCGAGCACTTCACCCGCGAAATAGAGCCCCGGAACTCGGCGACTTTCCAAAGTTTTGAAATTCACTTCCTTCAAGCGGATACCGCCGCAGGTGACAAACTCCTCGCGATGTCGGTTTTTTCCAATGATTGGAAGAACGAACCCGCTCACCTGCGCCGCGAGTTGCCGCAAGGCTTTCAGAGGGCATGTGCCCCACTCGCGCTTCTCATCGACCCCCGCACGGGTAATCAGCAGTTTCCAAAGCCTGGAAGAAAGGCCGACCGGCGACCACGTTCCAATCTGCTTCTTCGGAGATGCCGCACGCGCTTTTTCCAAAGTTTGGAAAACCTGCTCCTCGTTTTGTGCTGGGAGCCAGTTGATCTTCAGTTCGAACCGATATTGGGTTTCCGCCAACGTCCGCGCGCCGAACGAGGAAAGCCGCAGAACCGCTGGGCCGGTCACTCCGCTGTGTGTAATCAGCAATCCACCTTCCGCTTTCAGCCCCGGCGCGGAAACACGAACGGATTCGGATGTGATGCCCGCGAGTGCGGTGAACTCGTTGTCCGATGTGGTGAACGTAAAGAGCGAGGGTACGCAGGATTCAATCGTGTGGCCGAGTCCTTTGATAAACGAGCTGCCACCGGTCGCTATCAGTAACTTTTTGCAGATTAGACTGCTTATGTCAGCACCCACCCCACCCTCCGGGCACCCCTCCCGTGGAGGGGAATTTAAAGAGTCCCCTCCACGGGAGGGGTGGCCGGAGTGAAGCGACGGACGGGGTGGGTTCTGCTTCAACTGCACTTCAAATCCATGTTCCGTTTTCCAAACCTTGGAAACTTCGGAATTCGTCCGGATCTCCGCGGTGTTTTTACACAGCGCCTGAAGGATATCCTCGGAGGTATCGGACTTAGGAAAAACACAACCGTCCTCAAAGGTCCGGAGGGGTACGCCATGCGACTCGAACCACTCGATGGTTTCGTGTGGCCCGAAGCGGTTGAACGGGCCGATCAGCTCGCGGCCCCCGCGCGGATAGTTTTTGATGAACTCGCGGATATCGGCGCATTGATGTGTCAAATTGCATCGTCCGCCGCCGGACACACGAACCTTCGCCAGCGGCTTTGAGCCTTTTTCGAGAACCAGAACCTTCAGTTCCGGTGCCTCTTCAGTCAGTACTGCGGCGGCGAACATCCCTGCCGCCCCGCCGCCGATAATAAGTATGTCAGTAGAAATCATGGGCGCGGACTATAGCACAGAGAATCTTAGCCACAAAAAACACAAAAAGGCACAAAAGCAGTCAGGGTCAAGATTTTGAACAGAAGATAACGAAGGACACGCAGGGGTCGGGGTCCATCTGATCGGCCCTGGTTTCGGCTTCACTTAGCGTTGGAATCCTTGTGTTTTTTGCCGTACGAACCGCCCTCTTCCGCCACCTTCAGCTGAGTAGACGGAACGGTGTGATAAACCATTTTAGGATAGGTCTCCACCTCCAGAAGAATTTCCGCGGAAATGCCCAACCCTTCGACTAGCTTGCGGATCATCGTCTTGCTCAGCGCCCGTTTGCCGTTCAGCACCTCTGACACCTTGCTCGGCGAACCGAGATACTGAACCATATCGGCATTCGTCAGATTGTTCTGATCCATAAAAAACTCGATGGCACCCAGCGGCGTAGGCCGCCCGATTGGGTAATGCTCTTGCTCATAATTCCACACCAGCAGACTGAGCAAATCCAGTTCTTCCCCCTCCTCAGTTCCGGCGTCCGCATCCATCAGTTCTTCGATCCGTGCCAGTGCGGCATCATTCTCCGCCTCTGTTCTAATTACTTTTGCCTTCATTATACGCTCTCCGCATTGACTTTGTCGTATTCCGCATGGGTTCCGATAAAGCGGATATACACAATCTTCCAGTCGTAATTTACTTTTGCGATAAGCCGGTATTTATTTCCTTTGATATTAAACACCGCCCGGTTACCCGGAATCACATCTGCCGACCCAAATGATTTTTTGATGTCACTGAAACGATTCCATTACGCTTGTTCAACCGTTTGATGCCAGCCTTTTAACACATCCTTTGCATCCGTGTGCTTTCCCCAAAACTCCCGCAATGTTTTTAAACTGTGAACTCTCATAAGCGCTCGACTCCAAGAAACAAATTCAGTGTTCCCATTTTGGGAATTTTGTAAAGTTATTTTTACTCCGATCGAAAGGTGGATTGAGACGAAGTGTATTCTTTTTGCGCTCTTTGCGAGCTCTGCGGCTCTGCGTGGAAAGATTTTCCCGCGCGAATCAATGCTGACAGTGTGCGCAGAAAACAGTTGTTCGTTGAGCGAGGGTTGTTTTTTCGAGCGGGGTTTTGCAGACCACGCAAGGCTTTCCGGCGCGGCCATAAACCTTGGCTTTTTCACTGTTCCCACCGGAGTTTCCTAACAGATCCGTGTAGTTGCCCTGTCCGTCGCCCAGCGAGGTTCCCCCGTTCTTAACCGCGGAACGGATCACGTTTGTGACCGCATAATACAGAGCCAGTTTTTCATCATCCGAAAGTGACCCCGCCCGCCGCTCCGGATGCAGCTTCGCCTCAAATAGCGCCTCGTCAGCATAAATGTTACCCACACCCGCAATGAACGACTGATCGAGAAGCAGAGTTTTCAGGCGTCGATTCGTTTTCCTGCCGTTGGCGGGACAGGTTTCCAAGGCTTGGAAAAACTGGCGCGCGCCAATCTCCATGGCATCGGGGCCCAGCCCTACGGGGAAAACCCCGAGCCGCATGCGGCCGAATTTTCGCGGATCGCGGAAGTGCAGATTCAATCCACCACTCAGTTGCAGGATGGCGCGATCATACGGCCCCTTTTTGAGTGCGCCGTTCGAAAGATAAAACCCACCGGTCATTCGCAAGTGAACCAGCAGGTTAACATCCATGGAAGACCCACCCCGCCGTTCCGGCACCCCTCCGCTGGAGGGGATCGTGTGCGGAGTCCTTTGATTCCCCTCCAACGGAGGGGTGGCCGCAGGCCGGGGTGGGTTGAGATCATCCAGCTCAAAGATCAGCCACTTGCCATGGCGCGACAAACGCTCAATGACTCGGCCCGCCACCTTCTTGCGGAACACAGCAGGCGAAAGCGGATCGACTGTGCGCGGCCAGTCGATCAAAACTTTTTCAATGACACATCCTTGAACTCCGGCTTCACAGAGTTGGCGACGAATGGTTTCGACTTCGGGGAGTTCAGGCATGAGGGAAAGACCTTGGACTTTAGACCTTAGACTTTAGGCTTTAGGGAATGGAGTGACAACCTGAACCTTGGGGAAGAGCTTTTTCACTGCGGCCTGGTTTTCTTTCAGGAACAGTAGCTTCAGATTCGGGCCGGCATCCATGGTGAAGTAAAGCTCTAGCCCCTTTTCGCGAGCGGCCCAAACCTTGTGCATGAGAGAAACTGATTGCGGCTTCCAGTAGCAGAGCGGCGGCCACGCCGCCAGCATCGTTGCGTGCATAGCCAGCGCATTATTTTCGGCGGTTTTTCCAAGCATTGGAAAAATTTTGGCCGCAATGGCATCGCGCAGCTCGTCAAAGTCGCACTCCGCCTGCTTCGGCCAGACCTCATAAAGCTCCGAAGTCTCAACGGTGCGGTTCATTCCTTCGGTTGAGCCGACCTTCTTGCGGGTCTTGGACACTTCAAGAATACCCACGCGTAGATTGGGCCATTCCCCTCCGAGCGGCTCGGCATGGCTGTCCATGCCATCGGCGCGCTGGCCGGCGTGCCAGACGGCGAAGCCCTCGTAGAGCGAGCGCGATGCGCTCCCGCTGCCAACCCGTGCCAGCATCGAAAGTTCGCGCGGGTTAAAACCCCAATTCATCAGTTGATC
>CAYYYX010000060.1:0-12982 GCA_964476065.1 uncultured Verrucomicrobiota bacterium
ACACCGCACACACGGCAAGTTTCAAGAGTTGAGAGATCCCTATCCATATTTCAAAAAAAAAGCGGCCTTCGTTCTCTTGCTTTCCTCTATGTGAAGATTCTTCGGTTGGAACAAGAAGGAATAATTTTCCACATAGAGAGTTCGAAGCAAACGAAGGGGTTCAGGATCATGACTGCTTATCTTTCATTGCCTAATTCTATGAACTTGTTGTTTGCGGCCTTCGTTCTCTTGCTTTCCTCTGTGTGAAGATTCTTCGGTTGAAAAAAGGAAAAGAAAAGGTGTCCGTGCATGCATCCATGCATTTCCCCGTTGCCTCAATTCGACCCTGCCCAAAAAAGAATCAGCCCAGTGAAGTAGAATTTCACGGGCCAGGGAGGGCGGAGAACTGTGAAAAGGTTAATGGCTGAATCATTCGAGATAAGGCTAGTTCGCAGTGAGCACATTTTCCACTTGGCGGAAAATGGCTTCTGCTTCCGATATGAATCGTTCGGCCTCGCCTGCCGGGGGTTCAGAGATTCCTCCAGGATAACGCACATCGACAGCAAACTCTGATAGCTCTTCACAAACTGAACGGTGCATTGAAAATTCCGGCTTAATTTGGACGGCTTCTGCCAACAGAACCATTAGGTCGTGTGTTTTACCGAAAGATATTTTATGCCATGTCAAAAACCCCTTAAGAGATTTTTCAACGGTTTGCTGAGCATGAAAGCACGGGACGTCTGTGATGCCATACTCAGATTCGAGCACTGCTTTTGCCGACAACAGATCGTTTTTGGCTTTGTGTAGCCACTCTTTTGCAAATTCCTGCTCAGGCAGCATACAGCACCTTTCCGGTCATATACGCGTTAGTCAGGACATGGTTCGGAACCCCATTCCACCGCGCAACCTCTTCCGGGGTGTAAACCAAGATATCCATTGCTGTCTTGGGCGGCCAAAACAGCTTGCGAACGGATGCACTGCGTTTGTAGCGCGGTTCTCCGCTCTGCATGATAATGAGCAGATCCAAGTCGCTGTCATCCGTAGCCGTTCCTTCTGCGTAGCTCCCGAATAACAGAACTTGTTGCGGATGCAAAGACTCGGCAATCTCAGAGGCAATCTGCTGAATCTCTGTAACGGTTAACTTCATGACTCGAAATCTACGGTTAAGCTGCCCTGAAAGCAATCTTTTCTGACGAATGGCGCCCAAGAAAGGGGTCCGTGCCGGTGGAGTCATCTGCGATCTCTCACGACCGCCGCGCGAGCAATGCGACGCATAATTTCCAGAGGAAATAATGAGCACAGCGAATGGTTCACCAGAGGCTGGCGCAACGCGACGGCAAAGAGCGAAGTGAATGGCAACGCACGAAGGGCACGAAGTTAAAAGCGGCTCAGAAAATCCTGATAGGCGCGGGCGATACCCTCTTTGAGGGTTACTTTCGCGCTCCATCCGAGGGCGTTGATGCGCGAAGAATCCATGAGCTTGCGCGGGGTACCGTCCGGCTTGGAGGTGTCCCACTCGAGTTCGCCTTCAAAGCCAATGACGTCCCGAACCGTTTCGGCCAGCTCTTTGATGGTGACTTCTTGACTCGATCCGACGTTGATATGCGATTGCACTGTGCCGGAGTCATCTGTGAAGGCCATTTCTTTATAATTCGCATTTTCTACAAGAAAAACACAGGCCTCGGCGAGATCATCGGAGTAGAGGAACTCGCGAAACGGCGAACCGCTTCCCCAGAGAGCGAGGCGGACGCCTTGCGGCTCTGTAGAATGTGGGATGTGGGATGTAGAAGGTGTGATGCCGGACTTTTCCAACCATTGGAGGAGAGCGTCCTTGTGGGATGTGGGATGTGAGATGTGAGATGACTGTTTACTTCCCACGTCCAACGTTCCACTTCCCACAAGCCGTTTTTCGTATTCGAAAATGCGGCGCAGCTCGTCGAAATCGCTATTCTCAAGCGATTTCGCGAGGTGCATCTTACGGATCATGGCGGGAAGGACGTGGGAGTTTTCGGGGTGATAGTTGTCACCGGGCCCGTACATGTTGGTCGGCATCGCGGAAATGAAGTTGGTGCCGTACTGACGGTTATAGGCATCGCACATGCGAACCCCGGCAATTTTGGCGATGGCGTAGGGCTCATTGGTCGACTCCAAAGGCCCTGTGAGAAGCGCCTCTTCTTTAAGAGGCTGATCCGCCAGCTTGGGATAAATGCAGCTCGACCCCAGGAAGAGAAGTTTTTCCACGCCATGCTCTTTAGCGGCATGAATGACGTTCATTTCGATCATGAGGTTTTCGTAAATGAACTGCCCACGATAGGTGTCGTTGGCATAAATTCCACCGACTTTCGCCGCCACCAGCACCACCACCTCTGGCTTCTCTTTAGCGAAGAAATCCTCAACGGCCTGCTGGTTCATTAAATTCAACTCGTCAATGGAACGACCCATTAGGTTCGTGTAGCCGTGCCGCTCAAAGGCACGCCATATTCCGCCACCGACAAGACCTAAGTGGCCGGCTACATAAATTTTTGACTTTTTATTCATAAAACTTCCATGTTTTTTACCGCTAATACACGCCAATAGACGCCAACCAGATAGCCGTAAGATTTGGTTTGACCACTAATTTTCACTAATTATCCGCTATTGCCAATGGCAGCGGGCGGCATTTTCTCTGTTCACATAAGGTGGCTTCTAATCGAAGCCCTCTTTTCCCTCTGTATCTAAAAGAATACACGATACGGATTCGAAGCAGAGAGTTCAAAAGCGAACGGGTTCGTGATTGAGCTCTCTACTCTGAATCAAGCCCTGCGCGCAGGGCTGCTCTGTGCAGCAGAGCACCGTTTGTTCCTCATTGGCCGATTAGGAAAATGCTACCGCTTCGCAACAAACACCTCCCGGCAGCCATCACGCCTGTGGCGTGATAAATTGCGTCGCCGGCAAATTAGTGTGGATTAGTGGTTAAAACTCTCCATTATGCGCAGGGATGTGGTCTGCGACCGCCCCGTTTATTTCCCCATCCGTGTAAATCTGTGTTATCCGTGGTTAGGCTCTCCACTCTCTATTTCTCTGACTGCCTCTGGCGATAGCGGTTGTAAAAACACATTCACGTCTATCAACTCGCCAACGTAACAACTGTCGCCGCCTCCGGCGGCTCAGCTCCGCGAGATCTGCAGCCCGGTTTGGGAAACTTCGAGGTCGACAAAGCGGGCGTTTTTGTTGGGCGGGTTTTCTGTCAGCCGACGCTTGGTTTCCATCGACTGTTCGTGGCTATCGGTGAGGATGATCATGTAGCCGCCGCCGCCAGCCCCGGCCAGTTTCAATGCGGCATAAGAACCTTCGATCCGCTGAATTATTTCCTGCACGGCGGGTGGATTAACGCCGCTGTCGAGTGCCTGATTGAGCTCCCAGCTTCGGCGAATGATATTAACGAATCCGTCCCAGTCGCCGCGCTGCACAACATCGAGTGCCTGCGTGCCGTTATCGGCGATTCCTTCCAGTGCCGCGAGGACCCCGGACTCGTTCAAAAACATGTTGCAGACGATTTCGCCAAGCACATCGTGGGCGACGCGAGTTACCCCGGTGTAGTAGAGCAGAATGCGACCGTCGCGGATCGCCTCGTCGAAGAACTCGGACGAGGCGCGACGCACCACCGCGTCCTGCGAAAGTCCGGGTTGGGTTTCGATCAGCTTGGCTCCCGGCATGAGTCCGCCGTACTGATCCTGCCAGCCGCCGCCGGAACCGAGCATTTGCTCGAGTGCGCTGACGCGACGAGCGATCTCCATACAGTCCCAGCCGAGCCCGCAAAAGTCGGCCAACCCGCCGAGTAGGGTTCCCGCCAGGATACTGCTGGTGCCAAGGCCGGAGCCTTTGGGAATGGCCGCGAGCAGTGAAACTTCAATGCCGCCGCCAAAGGCTTCGAGCTGACTTTCCAGAGTTTGGAAACGCGGTGCCCGGGCTGTAACGCCCGCGAAGACCGCGTCTACATTTTCCAAACCTTGGAAACCCCCGTTAAAGTCCGGGTGGAACCCGGCCAGAGCAAAGGCGGCGCGAGCGATCGCAAACCCGGAACCGAGCTGCCGGAAGGCCCCGACATCGTCGTAGCTGGTCAGTGTTTCCTTCAAACCCAGATCGATGGATCGGATGACCAGCTCGGGCTCTTTGATTCGACGGACAAAGCACTGGATCGGCGGTTGGCCATTGAGATTAAAGGCTACGTTAAAAACGGATCCGCCATGTTCTAGGCAAAACGGTGGGGTATCGCTCCAGCCGCCGGCGAGGTCGACTCTCGCCGGGCTACGTGCCCAGACGATTTGATCTTCCAGTACGGTACAGGTCGGCACGGTTTTTTCGGCCTTCAGCGGTTCAACGAGCAATGTGTGCAGGCGGTCAAAGGCCTCTTTTTTATGCTCTTCAGACAACGCCTGTTCGCCGCGTTCGCGACAGACCGCCGAGCGGAAAATCTGGTCGTGCACCGGAAGCATCCGGTCGCCTTGCCACTCAATTTCCTCTTCGGGAATGAGGTCGAATCCAGCGGCAGCGTAGTCGCGGGCGGCGCGGCTGATATCCAATTTATAGAAAAGGCTGTTGGCCCCGTGCCGAACCATGACGGGCAGAATGCGATTGCAGAGATCCTGCCGCTGCTCGGTGAGTCGCTTGAGGTTTGCCTGTTGTCCGATCTGACGGGCGGAGAGACGTTCGGCCGCGAGCCAGCGCGCTCGGAACACTTCGCTTTCGTCCGGGTTCTCATCGAGCATCCATTGAATGAACGCGCCGTCGAGCTCGGCCGCGGCTTCCACCGGAAATAGCGGAGCCATTTGCAAATCCATCTGAGGGTCGAGTTCGGCCTTTTCTAAGGAAAGGCCGCGCCGGTCTAACCAACTGATCACAGAGGCTCCCATCCAACCGGTTGTCTCGGCGCCGATTGGGCCGCGAAAGGCATCGGAAAATCCGTAGCAGCGGATGACGTGCTGGGTGTCCCCGACCGGCGGCATATCGAGACAGCGGCCGGCGGCTAATTCGAGTGCCCAGCTATTTTCTGGCACGTGGGTGACCACATGTTCGTGGCTCAGCATCCATTCCTTCGGCACAAAGCTATTTTCAATCCAGAGCAAGTGGTTGTCTTCATTGCGCCGCACATCAAACAGAGAGTTCATCACAAACTGCTGGGGCTGGCTTACGGACGGGCCGACTCCCAGTCGCGTCTGATCGACGACCTTATTTTGCAAGCGGTAGGATGATTCAATGATGTCGCGACTTTTACCAAAGTGATAGAACTCGCCGTCTTCAACCGCGACAACTGCGACGGAGAGGTCGGAGACATCAGGGTCAATCACCTCGGGATCGGAGCCCAGATGGAGTGCCCACTCTCCGTAAAGATCGTAGTTAGAGGGCAATCCGCCCGCGAAACTCTGCGCATCGGTGTTCCATCCACACTTTTTCATCAAACAGTTTACAGCCCGTTCACTCAGCAGCCACACACCGACATCCACCATAAACAGGTGCGAGCGGGAGAGTTCGCGCGTTACCTCGGGAGCCGGCTTCTGAAGAAATTTAACCAAGTGCCCCGGTTGTTTCTGATCGCAGAAAAAGACACCAAAGTGTTCGGCATCCTCGGGAGTCGTCCACATGCCCAGCAGAACCACATCGGCATCGGGAAGGTTCTCAACATTGCCTTCGAGTAGCACATCGCCACTGGCGACCAGCACACGGGGCTTCCCGGATGCCGACACCACTTTTCTCAAAAAGGGTTCCTGCATATCGAGCAGGTTCTGATCGAGCCGTTGCCCATATTTCCAGCGCAATGCCGGAATCGGCAAGAACGACTTTCCGGTCGCGGCATAGGCCGGAAGTCGTCGGCTCTCACCGCCGGAGTGCACCAGTAATTTAGGTTCATTCCCCAACCATTGGAAGAAGCAGGCTTCCTCCTTCGCCGAGGCTTCCGCCTCCGCCAAGGCTGCGGCGGACAAGTCAGCGGACAGGGAGCCTGCACCCCTCTTTTGCCGCTGCGCTTCTTTTTGACTACAAAAAGCACTTTCGCTTACGCTCAGGTCCGAACATTGGAAAACTCTGTGCCCGTCGCGGCTCGCGACCCATGCCTGCTCCAGCAGATAGGCGGTGCCGCCGCCGGAGCCGAGCTGTGAGTTCGGCGGGTCATACGTCGCGAAACAGCGCGCCGCCAGATCCGGATCACAGACCGGCAGGCTCTCGCACATGTTCGGAGGCAGGGAGAGTAAGAGTTGGGGGTTCATTTTTTGTGGGAAGTGGAAAGTGAGATGTTGGATGTGAGATGTGGAAAAGCAAACGTAACGCTACATCTTACCTTCTACATCCTACCTTCAACAATCTACTCAAAATCCGATTGAGTACGGGGCACCATCGAGGATTTTTAGATCCCCTTCGGTCATGATTTTGACGAGTTCTTCAAATTTAACCTGCGGTTCCCAGCCAAGCTGTTCTTTGGCTTTGATTGGGTTGCCGAGGAGTTGCTCCACTTCGCAGGGGCGGTAGTAGCGAACATCCATGCGGACGATGATCGCGCCGGTCGCTTTGTTTTTGCCGACCTCATCGACGCCCTCGCCCTCCCACTCGATCTCGATGTCGGCGTGGCCGAATGATTTCTCGATGAACTCGCGGACTGTATGCATTTCGTTGGTTGCGACGACGTAATCGTCGGGCTGATCCTGCTGAAGCATCATCCACATCATTTGGACGTAGTCGGGGGCGTAGCCCCAGTCACGAAATGCTTCGATGTTCCCCATGTAGAGGCACTTTTGAACGCCGCGCGAGATACGGGCGACCGCCATGGTGATCTTGCGAGTCACGAAGGTTTCGCCGCGGCGCGGGGATTCGTGATTAAAGAGAATCCCGTTACTGGCGTGCAGGCCGTAGGACTCGCGATAGTTTTTGACGATCCAGAAGCCGTACTGTTTGGCTACAGCATAAGGCGAGCGCGGGTAGAACGGGGTGGTTTCGGTTTGCGGAACCTCCTGTACTTTTCCGTAAAGCTCAGAGGTGGAGGCCTGATAGAAACGGCAATCGACACCGGTTTCGCGAATGGCATCCAGCAGGCGCAAGGTGCCGAGGGCATCCACATCCGCGCTATATTCAGGAACCTCGAACGAAACCTGCACATGCGACTGTGCGCCCAGGTTATAAATTTCATCCGGCCGAACTTTTTCAATAATCCGATTCAGGTTACTCGAATCCGTCAAATCCCCATAATGAAGAAACATTTTCACATTTTCTTCATGCTGATCTTTGTAAAGGTGGTCAATTCGGTCGGTATTGAACGAACTGGATCGGCGAATAATCCCATGGACTTCATAGCCTTTATCGAGCAATAGCTCGGCGAGATACGATCCGTCCTGTCCGGTGATCCCGGTAATGAGTGCTTTTTTCATGCGATCTTTCTCCTTCGTTGCGATTCCTTACAAATCGCCACTACGGCGCGACACGCCGGTTGAGTTAATGGTTATCAGTAAATAGTTATCCATGCGTCGCTCTTGTTGAGCTATGCAGGACAAGTTGGTAACGGATAGAGAGAAACAGATTAAGCGTAAGGTTAGGATCAAGAAGAGCACCGAGCTCCAGCACATTCAACATCCCACCTTCTACTTTCTACAACCACTATCCAATGATGCCATCTGCGCGCAGTTTGGCGACAACCGCATCGACCGATGCTTCAACCGGCGTATCTGCGGCCTTCAATACCATCTCCGGAGTTTCCGGTGCTTCATAGGGGGCGGTGATACCGGTGAACTGCGGAATTTCGCCGGCGCGCGCTTTTTTGTAGAGCCCTTTCGGGTCGCGCTTCTCACAAACCTCAAGAGGCGTATCAATATAAATCTCAAGGAAGCGTCCCGCTTCTTGAGATTTGTTAGATGTAGAATGTGGGATGTGGGATGTGTCACTTCGACCATTCAACTTCCCACCTTCCACAATCTCTCTCGCCTGCTGTCGATCCTGAATGGTGGGCGAGATGAAGGCGGTGATGACGATGATGCCGGCATCGTTGAAAAGCTTTGCAACCTCCGAAACGCGACGGATATTTTCCGAACGGTCTTCGGCAGAAAACCCGAGATCGCGGTTGAGTCCGTGGCGGACGTTGTCGCCATCGAGGATGGTGCACGCATGTCCCATATCGGTGAGCTCGCGCTCGAGCTGACGGGCGATCGTCGATTTTCCGGAGCCGCTCAGTCCGGTCAGCCACAGGGTGGCACCCTTTTGGTTCAACAACTCATGGCGCTCTTCATCGGAAACCAAGCTGTCGCTCTTAACGATGTTTTTGCTAACCGGAGCTGCCGTCTTTGGCTTGGCGACAATCCGGTCGACAATCATGCCGGCACCGATTGTGATATTCGTCATGCGATCCACAACGATAAACGCGCCGGTGGTGCGGTTTTTGTCATACGGATCAAAAGCGATCGGGCGGTGCAATGTGATGTGGCAGCGGCCAATCTCATTCAGTTGCAACTCCGTTGCCTCTGAATGAGTGTCGGCTTCGCCTCTGTGAGAAGTGGAATGTGGGATGTGGGATGTTTCACCTTCTACTTCCGACTTTCCACTTTCTACACCCTCACAATCCCTCGCCCGCTTCATGGTGTTGACGTCCACTTTATAGCGAACACTGGAGAGGACGCCCGGAACCATACTGGTGGCATGCTTGATCAGATAGCTTCGCCCGGCCGTCGCCGCTTCTTCGTGCATCCAGACCACCATCGCCTCAAACTCGTTTCCAACGTGTGGAATATTATTAACCGGAACGAGCATATTGCCGCGCGACACATCGATCTCATCTTCGAGCGTGACCGTGATGGCCTGCGGGGCGAACGCTTCAGAAATTTCTCCGTCGGGGCCGTAGATGGCTTTGATCTTTGATTCCTGCCGCGACGGCAAGCTGGCGACTTGATCGCCGACCCGCACCACGCCGGAGGCCATCGTGCCGCAGAAGCCGCGGAAGTCGAGATTCGGACGCAACACATACTGAATGGGCAAGCGCATATCGATCAGGTTGCGGTCGGTTGAAATATTGACCCCTTCGAGATGGTGCAAAAAGGTCGGCCCGTCATACCACGTCAGGTTTTTGCTATGATCCACCACGTTGTCACCCTTGAGAGCAGACATCGGAATGAAGTGGATATCGGAAAAATTCAAACGTGTAACAAACGCATTGTACTGATCTTTGATCTCTTCGTATTTTTCCTCTGACCAGTCGACGAGATCCATTTTATTGACCGCGACGATCACATGCTTAATACCCAGCAGAGAGCAGATGAAGCTGTGGCGCTTGGTCTGTTTGATGACGCCGTAGCGGGCATCGATCAAAATGACCGCGAGATTACAGTTTGATGCGCCGGTGGCCATATTGCGGGTGTACTGCTCGTGACCGGGGCAGTCGGCGATGATGAACTTCCGTTTGTCCGTTGAGAAATAGCGATAGGCCACATCGATGGTGATGCCCTGCTCGCGCTCGGCCTTCAGCCCGTCGGTCAGCAAGGCCGGATCGAAGTTTTCATCGGTCGTGCCGTACACCTTCGAATCTTTCATCACCTTTTCGAGCTGATCTTCATAGATCATGTGGCTGTCGTACAACAGCCGCCCGATCAGCGTCGACTTTCCATCGTCCACCGACCCGCAGGTGAGGAAACGCAAGAGATCCTTGGTCTCATGGCGATTGAGGTATTCGCTGATATCTTTTTCAATTAAATCTTTTTCCTGAACCTTGTAGGTTGAGTCAGTCATGGTGGATCCTTTGATATTTGTGGAAAGTTGGATGTGGAATGTGGGACGTTATTTTTTATCAGCGTAGTGCTTACACCACGAGGCGGGGTTATCCATCATCTTATTGAGCATGCCGCTAACGTGTTTATACTCCCCGGCAAGCTCTTCCTTTATTTCTTGTTCAAGATCATCTACACTTTTTGCAAGCATTGTTCACATCCCACGTTTTATATCTGTTGGAAGTGGAAGGGTGGAGGTAGAAAGTCAATACACATCCTACGTCCCACATCCCACGATTCACATGGCTATTTTTAGCCTCCGGCTAAAAATAGCCGTCTTTCTTCTTGTCTTCCATGGAGGAGTTGTCGCCGTCGATGACTCGGCCCTGGCGCTCGGACGTGGTGGTGAGGAGCATCTCCTGCACAATCTCTTCGACGGTTTCGGCTTCGGATTCCACGGCCCCGGTCAGCGGATAACAACCCAGTGTGCGGAAACGGATCTTCTTCATCATCGGCGTTTCGCCCTCTTTGAGCGGCATGCGATCATCGTCGATCATGATCAAGGTGCCATCGCGCTCCACGACTGGCCGCTCCGCGGCGAAGTAGAGCGGAACAATCGGAATCTCCTCGCGGAGCAGGTAGAGCCAGATATCGAGCTCGGTCCAGTTGGAGAGCGGAAATACCCGGATCGATTCGCCTTTGTTGATTTTTGCGTTGTAGAGGTTCCAAAGCTCGGGGCGCTGATTTTTCGGATCCCACTGGTGGAATTCGTTGCGGAAGCTGTAGACACGTTCTTTGGCGCGGCTCTTTTCCTCGTCGCGGCGGGCCCCGCCGAATGCGGCATCAAACTTGTAGTGATCCAGCGCCTGCTTGAGCCCCTCGGTCTTCATGATCTGCGTATGCTTCTCAGAACCATGCGTAAACGGCCCCACTTTGTCTTTCCCCTCGGGGTTGGTCCATACCTTCACATCCACCTGATACTTTTCAGCCATCAGCGTACGGAATTTATACATCTCCTTAAACTTCCACTGCGTATCGACATGCATCAGCGGAAACGGGATCTTGCCCGGCGCAAACGCCTTGTGCGCCAGATGCAACATCACCGACGAATCTTTGCCAATGGAATAGAGCATCACTGGATTATCAAACTCGGCGGCCACCTCACGAATAATGTGAATGCTTTCCGCTTCCAGCTGTTTCAAATGCGATAAATTATAACCACTCATAGTAAACCCTTTTAATTGCGATAAATATGATCATGTATTAGATGTTTAGCCGTGTCGACCCTTAATTAGCGAGAAACCACGAAGTATGGATTCAACAGGTCGGCTTTGTTGTAGGACAAAGCCTCTGTGGACTGTGGAAGGTGGGATGTGGGATGTCCCCCCTCACTCATTCCGCTTTCTACATCCAACTTTCCACAAAGGTATGATGCCGCCGGAACAGCGGGATTATACCGAACAACACTCCCTCCGGAGGCCTCGACCACGGCCTGCGCAGCGGCGGTGTCCCACTCCATCGTCGGCGCGATGCGCGGATAAACATCCGCAGATCCTTCAGCGACTAAACAAAGCTTGAGCGAACTGCCGCTCGAAACCAGTTCCACCCGACCGTCCTTTTCCAACTCCGCAATAAACGCTTTCGTCTCGGCGTTACAATGGGAACGGGAAGCAACGACTCGAATTGTCGATTGCCGATTGCCGATTGCCGATTGAAGAGGCAAGGGCTCGCCAACTTTCCCCAAACCTTGGGAAAAAGCAAGCCCGTCGGTGTTACCGACTTCCAAGCATTGGAAAAGATCGTCGCCGGTTGCGCGGAAGGCGCCTTCGCCGACGATGCCGACGTAGAGTGTTTTCAGAACGGGGGCATAGACCACGCCCATCACGGGGCAGCCGTTTTCGATCAGCGCGATGTTGACGGTGAACTCACCATTTTTCTTGATGAACTCCTTGGTGCCGTCGAGCGGATCGACCAGCCAATATTTTTGCCAGTCTTTGCGTTCTTCATACTCAATCGCCTTGCTCTCCTCGGAGAGGACCGGCAACCCGAGGTCTTCCAACGCATCGACGATGATGTAGTGCGCCGCCTTATCGGCCTCCGTCAACGGCGACTCATCGGCTTTGAACTCGACCTCAAAGTCGCGCTTATAGATTTCTAATATTGCCCCGCCCGCTCGGAGCGCGGCATCCATTGCGATGGGTAAAAACTTTTTCATGCCTTAAAATACTCCTTATACCACGCCACAAAACGGGTCAGCCCTTCGGCCATAGAGGTGATCGGCTGATAGCCCAACTTGCTCTGCGCTTTGGAAATATCCGCAAAGGTAATCGGCACATCGCCCGCCTGCATGGGAAGCATTTCCATCTTCGGCTCAATCCCCAGCGCGTCGGCCAGCGTTTGAATAAAATCCATCAGGTTTTCCGGCGTATTATTACCGAGATTGAAAATTTCGTACGGATCCAGCCCATCCGCAAACAAGGAGGCCTTCACGCCAGCGACAATATCGTCGATATAAGTGAAGTCGCGCTCCATCTTGCCGTGGTTGAATACCTTGATCGTCTCGCCCTTCAACATTGCCTCGGTGAATAACCAATAGGCCATGTCCGGCCGGCCCCACGGACCGTACACGGTGAAAAATCTCAATCCCACTGTCTGCAAGCCGTACAAATGGGTGTAGGTGTGACTCATCAGCTCGTTCGCCTTCTTCGTCGCCGCGTACAGGCTAACTGGATGATCGACCGGATCGTCTTCACTGAATGGAACTTTTTTATTTCCGCCATAAACACTTGAGCTCGAAGCGTATACAAGCCGCTCAGTCTTCGCGTGGCGACAGGCCTCGAGAATATTCAGGTGCCCTTCCAGATTGGATTTTTGATACGCCGCCGGATTTTCAATGGAATAGCGAACGCCCGCCTGCGCGGCCAGATGACAAACCCTGTCGGGTTTGTGTTGTTGGAAGTGGGATGTGAGAAGTTGGAAGTCTGTCAGGTCGCCACGGATCATCGTGAAGCCTTCACGTTTGCCGCCAGCGGCGGTACGAGCCTCTTTCAAACTCACATCGTAGTAGTCATTAAAGTTATCGAAGCCGACCACTTCATGGCCGTCATCCAGTAGCGAGTTCGCTACGTATGACCCGATAAATCCGGCCGCGCCGGTTACGAAAATTTTCATAAATCGTTTCCTGATTTATTCTGTAGAAGGCCGGAAGTGGCACGTGAGAAGTACTCTGTCATTTTACGGTTCATCTCGGAATTGCGTTTTCAGAAGCTGTTTATGGCCCACGGATGTTT
>CAYYYX010000061.1:0-12209 GCA_964476065.1 uncultured Verrucomicrobiota bacterium
TTTTGCATAACCCCTTGGAACAACAACTTATTACCGAGAACCGAATGACCCTGTCCCAAATGGTTAAAAAGCGGCTTGCACCTTTCTTTTTCCTTTCGTACCGTAACGATGCAGGCAATTTAAATTTTGATAAATAGGGTTTGTTAACGAAAGGGAAAGAAAATGGAAAGTTCAGTGATTCCGGGTATTTGGTGGGTGGCTCCGATTGCGTCAGTTTTGGCGCTGGGGTTCGCGGTTTATTTCTATAAAAAGATGATGGGTGCCAATGAAGGCAACGAAACCATGATCGAAATTGCGGGCCACGTCCGTGAAGGCGCCATGGCCTATCTCATGCGTCAGTACAAAGTGGTTGCCCTCGTTTTCCTTGTTCTGCTCATTATTTTGCAGGGCCTCGCGCTTGCCGGGATTCAGAACCCCTTCGTTCCAATCGCCTTCCTCACCGGTGGTTTCTTCTCGGGTCTCTGCGGATTCATTGGAATGAAAACCGCGACCGCTGCTTCTTCGCGTACCGCGCAGGGTTGTTCTGAAGGTCTCAATCGCGGCCTGCAGGTTGCTTTCCGCTCTGGCGCGGTCATGGGCCTCGTCGTCGTTGGTTTTGGACTTCTCGATATCTGTATCTGGTACTGGGTACTCGACCAACTCGTTTATACACAAGCCAACATGACCGGAGGTCTTCACTTTTTGGGCATGGAACTGGTTCCGGCCGGTTGCACCGTTGCTGAAAAGCTGGTTCACATGACCACCACCATGATCACCTTTGGAATGGGTGCTTCCACCCAGGCACTCTTCGCCCGTGTCGGTGGCGGAATCTACACCAAAGCCGCGGACGTCGGCGCTGACCTCGTGGGTAAGGTTGAAGCCGGTATTCCGGAAGACGACCCCCGCAACCCTGCCACCATCGCCGATAACGTCGGCGACAACGTCGGTGACGTTGCTGGAATGGGTGCTGACCTCTACGAGTCCTATTGTGGCTCCATTCTCGCTACCGCCGCTCTCGGTGCCGCGGTGGGTGCGCATCAGGTCATGAGGGCCGTCACTCCAGAAGCCGTAGAAGCGGCTAAGGAAGCGGCGGTTGGCCTCGTCACCGCCCCGATGATTGTCGCCGGTGTCGGAACCCTGCTTTCAATCGTCGGAATGTTTATGGTTCGTTGTAAAGAGGGGGCCACTCAGAAAAGCCTGCTTAAAGCGCTTCTTACCGGAACGCTCGGTAGTTCCGTTCTCATTGTTCTGGCGCTCGTCGGCATGAAATTTCTCGGCGTAATTTCGGAATGGGGCCTTGTTGGCTCGGTCATTTCCGGTCTCGCAGCCGGTGTCATCATTGGGCAGGCCACAGAATATTACACCTCCGCTGAGTTCAAACCGACCAAAGGCATCGCCGGTCAGGCGGTTATGGGTCCGGCGACCACCATCATTGATGGACTGGCCACGGGGATGTACTCCGCCGGTATCCCCGTCATCACGATTGTTGTGGGCATCATCTGCGCCTTTGGGTTTGCGGGTGGATTTGGTGACCTTTCCATGGGTCTCTACGGGATTGGCTTCGCCGCGGTCGGTATGCTCGCCACCCTCGGCATCACCCTCGCGACCGACGCCTATGGCCCGATCGCCGACAACGCCGGCGGGAACGCCGAAATGGCCGGTCTTCCGCCGGAAGTCCGCGAACGCACGGATGCACTCGATAGCCTCGGCAACACCACTGCCGCGACGGGTAAAGGGTTCGCCATTGGTTCCGCTGCGCTCACCGCGATGGCTCTGCTTGCCGCCTATATCGAAGAAATCAAACTTTGGATCGGTAAACTCGCTAGCGAAGCCGGAAGCTTCCTCGTTGGGAAAGTAGAATTTACCAAAGAGATGGCTGAACAGGCCGACATTATGACATTTGTGAATGCCTACGAACTGCACATCATGAATCCGCTCCTTCTTTGCGGACTCTTCCTCGGTGGAATGATGGCCTTTGTCTTCTGCGCCATGACCATGAAAGCCGTCGGCCGCGCCGCCGGTGCCATGGTGGAAGAAGTTCGCCGTCAGTTCCGTGAAATCCCCGGCATCATGGAAGGTACCGGCAAGCCGGACTACGCCGCCTGTGTCGCGATTTCCACGCAAGGCGCACAGAAAGAAATGCTTGTTCCGTCGCTCCTCGCCATCACGGTTCCGGTTCTGACCGGACTCATTCTCGGCGTGCCGGGTGTGATGGGACTTCTCGCGGGTGGACTCACCTGCGGCTTCGTGCTCGCCACCATGCTCAACAATGCGGGTGGGGCCTGGGACAATGCCAAGAAATATGTCGAGAACGGCGCACACGGTGGAAAAGGCTCTGAAGCCCATAAAGCTGCTGTCGTTGGCGACACGGTTGGTGATCCTTGTAAGGACACCTCCGGTCCGTCGCTCAACATCCTCATCAAACTGATGACGATGGTCAGCGTGGTCTTTACGCCGGTCGTGGTGAAGTTCTCACCGATCGTCCAAGAGTGGCTCCACATCACCACCAAATAAGCTCTCCGGAGCTGAACACGAAAGGCCGCCTTTACGGGCGGCCTTTTTCTTTTCAACGGTATTGCGGTACAGAGTTTTGCCATTCCCCTGCGGGTCATTTCTTTCGGAAAATACCGAAAGCACTTTCGCGGTCGCTCAGGTCCAAGGAGTGGAACTATGTGTTCTGCATAGCTTGAGGGACGACGTTATAGCGATGCGTAGCGGTGTGCCCGGTCGGTATAGAAGTGATGGCCACCGATGGTGGTGATGTAGCTCATGTCGCTGACCCAGTAGGGGCGGATGAAGGTCGCGTGGTAGTGCGTTGCGCCATAGGTGTTGTCCCAGAGTAGGCCCTGCTCCATGACCGCAATCAGGTGGAGGGCCTCTTTGTAGGTTTTTCCATGCGCCTGCGCGCGGCGGATGAGCGGGCTGTAATTGGGCGAAGAGGTTCTCCAAACACTGGACATACAGGAGAAGGCTCCGTGTTTGATGGTTTGCGGAACGAGCTGGTGCAGGTATCCATCGGCACGCGTCAGGATGACGTTGAGCACCGCTTGCATACCTTCTGCACCATCGCAGGCCGCTTCGAGCACCATGCACGACGCGACGATTTGGCGATCGTATTCGCTGAGCTGTCCGGCCTGTGCGCTGAGCGCGGTGACCGTCGCTATAATTACAAAGATGAAACGTCTCATTTTCATGGTCTTTACTCCTGTGCTGATCTCCCCCGAGATTGGGTCCATTTGTAAAAGGACGGGGGACAATACGTAGATTCTTTGAGCTGTAAAGCGGTTTTTCTGTAAAAAAAACCTCACGAAAGAGAATGGGGTTCTCACAGGGTCGAAAAGGGCGTTTTTAAAGGGAAATTGCGATAGAATGTGCAGGGGAATACCCGTATAGATTTGTCGTGTTTTGCCTGACGAGCACTGTTTTTTAGCCCCGATGAGGGTTCGGGTTCGGCTTTTTACGGCCGTGCTCGAAAATCTAAAAATGGACGACGATGCGTTAATTCGACGATGAATTCGCTTTATGCCCTCGGGGGGATATCCGCCGTCGCTGCCGAGAATCGGCTAGTGAGACTGAAGGAAAAAGTTGGTTTTCAGTTCGTACTCGACGGTGGTTTCTTCGCCGTGACCGGCGATGATCCGTGTTTCGGGCGGGAGCGTTGCTAGTTTTTTCAGGGAAGTTGTAAGGATACGGCTATCGCCACCGGGCAGATCGGTGCGCCCACAGGAGCCTTTGAAAAGGGTGTCGCCGGTGAAGCAGACGTTTTCTTCCTTAAACCAGTAGCAGACTCCACCGGGCGTGTGGCCCGGAGTTTCCAAGCATTGGAAGTCGGCAGCGCCGACAGGCTTGTTGTTTTCCGATGCTTGGAAAAAAGGCTCTAAAAGTTCCCAATCCTTGGAAGATTCAGGACGAAGGAATTTGGTGGCGGGTTTTGTTGGGACGGGGTAGTGGGGCGGGATTTGGTTGTTCTCTCCAAAGGCCCACTGTTCATCCTCCTCGTGAAGGTAGATGGGGGCGGGCCTTGTGGCATGCAGTTCAGCCAGGGCGCTGATGTGGTCGGCGTGGCCGTGGGTGAGAAGAGTTGCGGCGACGGTGAGCTCGTTGTCCTCCAGAAAGGATTGGATGAGCTCTGCGTCGTATCCGGGATCAATGACAAGCGCTTGCTTGGCATCGCCCCAGACGACGGCGCAGTTCACAGCGAAAGGCCCTACGGAAATAAGTTCAATTTTCATAGGGCCCTTGCTGTTTTATCCGCAGAGGGCGAGGAGCACTCCGGCAGCGACGGCGGAGCCGATTACGCCCGCAACGTTCGGGCCCATGGCATGCATGAGTAGGAAGTTGTTTGGGTTTTCTTCGAGTCCCACTTTGTTAGCAACGCGCGCCGCCATCGGCACCGCGGAGACCCCGGCGGAGCCAATCAGCGGATTGATCTGCTCTTTGCTGAAGCGGTTCATCAGTTTGGCCAGCAACACGCCAGAGGCGGTTCCAATGATGAAGGCACCCAGTCCCAGCGCCAGAATTCCGAGCGTTTGCACGTTGAGGAATTTTGCGGCGGCGAGTTTGGAGCCGACCGCGAGGCCGAGCATGATGGTGACGATGTTGATCAGCGCGTTTTGCGCGGTGTCGGATAGACGATCCACCACCATCGATTCTTTCATCAGGTTACCAAGCATCAGCATTCCGATCAGCGGGGTGGCGGACGGAAGCAAAAGAATACAGAGAACGAGCACCATCAGCGGGAAAACGATTTTTTCGGTTTTGCTGACGTGGCGAAGCTGTTTCATCACGATTCCGCGTTCGGCTTTAGTGGTCAGCAGTCGCATGATCGGCGGCTGAATGATCGGGACGAGGGCCATGTAGGAGTAGGCCGCGACGGCGATGGCGCCGAGCAAGTTAGGCGAGAGACGCGACGAGAGGAAAATTGCGGTCGGGCCGTCGGCTCCGCCGATAATCCCGATGGAGGCGGCATCTTGCAGGCTGAAGAGTCCGCCCATGGACAGCGCGCCGAGCAGGGCGATGAAGATACCGAACTGCGCAGCGGCGCCGAGCAGAGCGGTTTTCGGGTTGGCGAGCAGGGGCCCGAAGTCGGTCATAGCACCCACACCCATAAAGATGAGCAGGGGGAAGACCCCGGATTGTACGCCGACGGTGTAGAAGTAGTAGAGGAACCCTGCAGGCTGGCCAGGGATTCCAGCAGAGGCAATGCCCGCGGCCGGAATGTTGGCGAGGATGGCTCCAAAGCCAATCGGAAGGAGCAATAGGGGCTCAAACCCTTTGGCGATGGCTAGATAGATCAGCAATAGACCGACGAGGATCATGACGAACTGACCCAGTCCTTCGGGAAGAAGGCCTTCATGGCCTGTTTCGCCTGCATTTAGCTTCTCGGTATAGGCCGCATGCATGCGCTCCATTGTCGCTTTCTCGGCACCGAGTTCAGCGGCCATGCGCGCATATTTTTCAACTTTGTCTAGATGACCCGCGCTGATTTCAGCTTCAACGGTTTTAATCGCCGCATTCAGCCGTTCCGCTTTCTTTTCTTCGGCGGTTTTTGGGTGGATGAAGCGGTAGATGCCCGTTTGTTTCCAAAGCTTGGCAAATCCCCCGGAAATTGAAATTCCCGGCTCGGCGGAGTCTTCCAATTGCGGTTGAGCGATCGGCGCACTACAGGCGACGTCTCCACAGCCTGGGGCAGCGAAAGCAACGCCCGAGATGAGCACCGTGGCGAGGGCAATGAGCCCACACATTTTATTTATTTTAAGCATAATAAATTTCCTTGTCTAAGGTCTGAAAGTCAAAGGTCGGGAGCCAACAATTTACATGCTGACTTTGGACCTTGTGACGTTCTGATTTTGACTGATTTAGTTGATGGATGCCAGTTCTTGGCCACCGTTGGCCTGATTGCCAACCTCTACGCCAACTGAGGTAATGGTTCCGCCGCAGGGGGCTTTGATTTCGACTTCCATTTTCATCGCTTCCATGATGAGTAGTACGTCGCCTTCGCTAACATGGTCGCCCATTGCAACGTTGATCTTCATCACTTTGCCGGGCATCTGCGCTTTCACGATGGTCGAGTCGGCGGATTCGTGGGCCACAGGGCTGGCGTCTACGCCATCCGCTACATCCACGTCGTAGGCTTTTCCGTTTACGGTGGCTTGATCGCCTTTCACTTCAACCGCAAACTTTTTGCCATCGACTGTGACGGTATAGTCGCCGTCACCGCCCGCAGAAACGGCCGGTGTGAGCGCGCCTTTACGAACGCCGTTGATTTCGGTTTTGCCGAGAAGGAAGTCAATTCCCTTTTGTTTGCAGGTGGCGGCAATGAAGACGTTTTCGTCGCACTGATCGGTAATTCCCGCTTCGGTGAGCAATTTCTTGGCGGCATCGACCCCTTTGTTCGGGTCGCGGTCGTTGATATCGACCGGGTTTTCAGTGGTCGGTTCCAATTTGAGTTTTTCACTGGCGAGTTTGACGATTTCCGGATCGGGATCGCACGGGGTCTTCCCGAAGTAACCGAGAACCATTTTGCCGTAGCCTTCGGCAATGTTTTCCCACGGTCCGAACATGACGTTGTTAAAGGCCTGCTGAAAGTAGAACTGGGATACGGGGGTAACGGAGGTTCCGAATCCACCGCGGCGGACGACTTCGCCCATGGCGTGGATGCAGTCTTCGTATTTATCCATAATGCCGTTGTCGCGGAGCATCTGGGTGTTGGCGGTCAGCGCGCCACCGGGCATCGGCGACCACGGAATCATCGGTTCAACCGATTTGGCTTCCGGCGGGAGCATGTAGTCGGCCATGCAATCTTTGAAAATGGTTTCGGCGTGCATCATTTTGTCGATGTCGATGTCGAGTTCATAGTCTTCGCCACGCAGGGCGTGCCAGAGGGTGGCCACGTCGGGCTGGCAGGTTCCGCCGGAGGCGGGGGCCATCGAGCAGTCGACCTGGTCGGCACCGGCTTTGATCGCGGCAATGTAGCCGACGGTTCCGACCCCTGCGGTCTCGTGCGAATGGAAAACCAGTTTGGTTTCGCTTGGGAGTAGTTTGCGAGCCATTTTGATGGTCTCGTAGACTTTTTTCGGTGTGGAGGTTCCGGAGGCATCCTTGAAACAGACGCTGTTGAATGGAACACCCGCTTTGATGATGTCTTCGAGGGTTTTCTGGTAGAAGGCAACGTCGTGCGCGCCGGAGCAGCCAGGGGGCAGTTCCATCATCGTTACAACGACTTCGTGCTTGAGGCCGTGCGCGTTGATGGATTTTCCGGAGTCAAACAGGTTGTTGACGTCGTTGAGCGCATCAAAGTTACGGATCGTTGTGATGCCGTGTTTTTTGAACATTTTGGCGTGCAGGTCGATGATGTCGCGCGACTGAGAGTCGAGTCCCACCACGTTGATGCCGCGGCCGAGGGTCTGCAGATCGGCGTCGGGGCCGGCGACTTCGCGGAAGCGGTCCATCATGTGAAATGCGCTTTCGTTGCAGTAGAAGAAGGGAGCTTGGAAGCGTGCGCCGCCGCCGGCTTCGAAGTGCGTTTGTCCTGCTTCTACGCAGGCTTTAACCGCCGGGAGAAAGTCTTCGGTGAGTACGCGCGCGCCATAGACGGACTGAAAGCCATCACGGAATGCCGTGTTCATAATGTGAATTGTTTTTTTAGCCATTGGTTTATTCCTTTGTATTTAAATTGGGTTAGCCGTGCTTCGCACGGATTGCTGCCAAGGCAACGGCAATTGCCGTGGCCGGGTTGGTTGTTGAGCTCGACGACTCAATCACATCTTCAGGGAAGAGGTGGGCGAGTTTCTTAAAGAAAGCAGCAGATAGCTGCATTGCAGTCACTAGCAGAACTAGAAATCCGAATACGGTTCCCATTCCGACAATCATTAAAACCAGACCCTGTTCCATGGCATCTTCCTTTGTGTTCGATTGATTCCGATATAAAAGGCCACATTTGTACGGAAACAATGGAGCGACTGCGAGCGAAAATAGATATTTTCGTGAGCACCAAGCATTGAAATTAGGAAAATAGTACGGTCGCACTCATATTTTTTCCGCATCGGGGTTTGACTTGCTCCGGTCATTTCTTCATTTTATTCGGAATTTTACAGGTTTCAGAATCAGTAACTTAACAGGAGGAATGCAAATGAGTACCCCTACAACGAATCAGAAGCTGCTCGACTGGGTAGCTGAAGTAGAAGCCATGTGTACCCCGGACCAAGTGGTCTGGTGTGACGGCTCAACAGAAGAATATGATCGCCTGATGGCCGAAATGGTCGAAAGCGGTGCTGCAATTAAGCTGAACGAAGAAAAACGTCCGAACAGCTTTGCTTTTAACTCCGCCCCGTCTGACGTGGCGCGTGTTGAAAAACGCACCTACATTGCTTCTCTTAAAGAAGAAGATGCCGGACCGACCAACAACTGGATTGATCCTGCTGAGCTCAAAGAAACGATGAAGGGTTTGTACGCCGGTTGCATGAAGGGCCGCACCCTGTACGTCATTCCGTTCTCTATGGGTCCGGTTGGCTCGCCGATCGCCAAGAACGCCATCGAAATTACCGACTCTGGTTATGTTGTTTGCAACATGCACATTATGACTCGTGTCAGTACCGAAGTCCTTCGTCTGATCGAAAAAGAAGATGAATTCATCCCTTGCCTGCACTCGGTTGGCGCTCCGCTCGAAGAAGGTCAGGCAGATGTTCGCTGGCCCTGCGCCCCGATTGAAAAGAAATATATTGCCCATTTCCCAGAAGAAAACCTGATCTGGTCCTACGGTTCCGGTTACGGCGGAAACGCATTGCTTGGCAAAAAATGTCTCGCCCTGCGCATTGCTTCTGCAATGGCTGGCCGCGAAGGCTGGATGGCTGAGCACATGCTCATCCTCCGTTTCACCAATCCAGAAGGCAAACAGTTCCACATCGCAGCGGCATTCCCGTCTGCTTGCGGAAAAACTAACCTGGCCATGCTTCAATCCACCGTTCCCGGTTGGAAAGTTGAAACCGTCGGTGACGATATTGCTTGGATGAAACCTGGCGCAGACGGACGCCTCTACGCGATCAATCCGGAAGCCGGATTCTTCGGTGTGGCTCCGGGGACCGCTGAGTACTCCAACCCGATGGCACTCGCTAGCTGCCGCAAGGATGCGATCTTTACCAACGTTGTTGTAACAGACGATGGCGATGTATGGTGGGAAGACATGGGCGTTGAATGCGTCGGTGGAACCGACTGGCTGAATAACCCGTGGACTCCCGATATGGTTGACGCTGACGGCAAAAAAGTCAAAGGCGCTCACCCGAACAGCCGCTTCACCGCACGTGCTTCTCTCTGTCCGGTTCTTTGCCCTGACTGGGAAGATCCCGCCGGTGTTCCGATCGATATCTTCGTCTTCGGTGGTAAGCGTTCTGGCGTTATGCCGCTTGTTCACGAAGCCTTTGATTTCGAACAGGGTATCTACATGGGTGCTACCGCGTCTTCTGAGCCGACCGCAGCTGCGCTCGACCTCGGTAACGTAAGCCTCCGCTTCGATCCCTTCGCCATGACCCCGTTCATCGGGTACCACGCTGGCGACTACATGCAGCACTGGTTTGACATGGGTGAAAAGCTCGGCGCCAACGCTCCGCGCTGCTTCTACGTCAACTGGTTCCGTAAAACGGACGAAGGCAAGTTCATGTGGCCTGGCTTCGGCGAAAACTCTCGCGTCCTCAAATGGATGTGTGATCGCGTGGAAGGCAAAGTTGAAGCCATCGAAACGCCGATCGGTCTGATGCCGAAGAAAGAGGACTTCAGCTTTGAAGGGCTGGACCTCTCTGACGACGCATGGGACGAGTTGATGAAAGTCGACAAGGACGCTTTCCTGACAACCGTTGAAAACGCCAAAGAGTACCTCGCCAAGTTCGGCGACAAACTCCCAGCTAAAATGACGGAACAGCTCGGCAAGCTCGAAGCTCGTCTGAAAGCTTAATTTTCCAATCCTTGGAAAATGTGAAAGCGCTCCGCTTCGGCGGGGCGCTTTTTGTTTGTTTGGATTTTCGGCTCTTCTCGGAAGGGTGTCGCTCAGAGTTTCCTGACCGTTGATGGATTGGGCATGTCGAAGATCTTCAAATGCAGGTGTTGCTCATCGCGATAACAGCAGGCCACGAACGACCCGAGCTTTTCAAGCACCGGAGGAGATCATGACCGCTGGGGGTGTTGCCCTTGTAGCTTGACTCCACAACCTTGGAAAAATGGGGTTTCTCTTGCGCCGCGACGTGTCACGCCGAAGCCGCCTGACCTCCCTGGCTTTAGCGATGGAGGCTGGCGAAGGCACTGTGCCGCAATGCAGTTGCTATTTTTCGCCAGCGATGACTTCGGCGATGTTGAGCGCGTGGTCTTTCATGCGGCGGTAGTTGTTGAGCAGATCGGTGAAGACCAAGCTCTTGAGCGCTGGAATCTTTTCTTCGCTGAGGCGGATGAGGTGTTGGCGACGATGATCTTTCATCTGGCGAGTGATTACTTCGCCGTCGGTTTCCGCTTTGCTGAGAATCTCTTTGTTTTCCATCCGCTCTGCATTGTTGATGTCTTTGATATAATTCAATGTCAGAGCATGTAGGCTGAGGATCTCTTTCTGGCCATTTTCGGAGAGCGACATTTGGTTATTGCGGAGTTTGATGAAGCCCTTGAGGACGTTGGCCATATAATCGCTGAGACTTTCATATTCGTCCGCCATGCGCATTTGGCGGCGCGCCTCATCCATCACATCGTGGGAGATTTGACCGCTGACCATGTGGCTCAAGAAGACGACGACCTCTTTCTGGATGTTATCGAGGATGTTTTCGTAGTGGAAGATTTTGTGTTCCAGTTCGTCGAGCTGTTCGTCGCTTGAGAGTACTTCACCGAGCCATCCACCCATTTTTTCAACATTTTCGGCCATGCGGAGAACCTGCTCGCGCGACTGCACAATTCCGATGGAGGGGGTGTCGAGCATGCGGACGTCGAAGTAGGTCAGGTGTTTGGTTTCATCCACTTTTTTGTCCGGAACCATCCACGTGACCAGTTTGGCGAGTGCGCCCATGAGTGGCAGGAAGATAATGGTGTTGATGAGGTTGAATCCGGTATGAACCAGCGCAATCTTGGCGGTGACATTATCCCAACCCCCCTGCGTTTTGGCAAAGAAGCCTTCCAGCATTCCGAAGAGACCGTTGATCCCTTTGATATAGAGGAAGAAGAAGGGGATCAGCCAGAGGGTTCCAACGACGTTGAAGATGATATGAGCATAGGCTGCGCGTTTTGCATTGGTTGTCGTGCCGATGGATGCGAGGAAGGCGGTAACCGTGGTTCCGATGTTTAAGCCGAGCACGAGCGCGGCGGCGGCATCGAAGCCGATGATTCCGCCCTGAGCGAGAACAATGGTAATCCCGATCGTGGCGGAGGAGGACTGCACAATCATGGTTGCGATGCACCCGAACGCGGCGCATTTTAAAACGCCGAGCATGGAGGTCGCATTCATAACGGAGAAGATGGTGGTGAGGTATTCTTTCACCTCAGGCGTTTTAAACGCTGCGCCCATGGTTTGCAGGCCGAAGAAGACCATGCCGACACCCAAGAGGGCCAGCGCGGTGTAGCGCACTTTGTCTTTATTAGAAAAGAGAAAGAAGAAGGCGGCGACTCCAAGCAGTGGCAGACCGAATTTTCCAATCTTCAGGGCAATGATCCATGCCGTAACGGTTGTTCCAATATTGGCACCGATAATGACGCCGAGCGATTGCATCAGGGTCATGAATCCGCTGTTCACAAAACCGACGACCATCACGGTGGTTACTGAGCTAGACTGAACAATTCCGGTGATCAGTGTGCCGATCAGACAGGCCAGAATGCGCTGGTTGGTCACCGCGCTAATCATTTTGCGCAGGCGACTGCCCGCGACCGCTTGCATGCCTTCCGACATATGCTTCATGCCAAGCAGGAAAATACCCAGTCCGCCGACAACCTGAAATAGAATCGGAAAAAGAAGATCTGTGTTCACGGTGGTACCCTTTGGTTATTTTTTCGAAGTAAACGAACAAACTGTATCGGGGGGGACCCCATTAGTCAATTTCTAGCACCGGCCTAACAAAATTCTAACAAAGGCCGTTTAGATTGTGTGCAGTTCTCGCAGTTCCCATGTATGAAATAGATGCGAGTTTAATCCAAAACTGAAAGAGGAGAAGGTATGTCCTGAATCCGTTGGATAAGCAATGTGCGGCGTTCGTTGACTAATTAATACCCCG
>CAYYYX010000062.1:0-12104 GCA_964476065.1 uncultured Verrucomicrobiota bacterium
CGGATTCCACCTTAAATTCGCTGGGTCGTGGTTCAAGATTGGGGGTAGGCGTACTCAGCCCGCCCTTTCCAAAAGTTCCACAAGTGCTTCAACTGTAACCGCACATGTAATACATCCGCTAAAATTGTTACCTGCTCCAAAGATTTACATTTCCGACCATCTACTCGCACCTTTTTGGTCAGGTAAATAAGAGGGCGAACTCTTCCAGACCGAAACGGACCCCAACCAAGCTTTTCGTCGGCAGCCATGATCTCTTTGAGAGATTCTGCGTCTTTGCGTAGCATCTTCGGGTCAAACTCTTCAGGAAAAAGCAGGTCAACAGAATCGACATCTTTGATGAGATTCGAAATTTCAGAAATCCCAGATTCAGTGACAGCGTGCAACTCGCGCCATGCAGAATCATGCCCCGCAGACACATCCAAAAGCGCCGCCCCGATCCACTTGTGCGGCAATGCCTGTAACTTTTGAAATAAATTCCTTACGCGAGAGAGAGCTTGCACAATCAACACAAGAGACTTTTCATCCAGCGAACAGAGTTGTTGTGAAAACTCAGCATGTCCGCCCACATCCGCGCGCGTTACTTCCTGCTGTGCGGTCTTTTCATTTTCAAAAAGCTGAAGAAGGCTTTCCTCGACAGGTAGTGAAGCGGGTCGTGACAACTTTAGTTCAGATCTTTTCTCTTCTGTCAAAAACCTCATGCCGCTAAGCAATGAAAGCAACTCGCGGGATTCAAATGGACAGTCCGCATTAAATGGAATTTCATCTTTAAACCATTCGAAGCCAGCTGAGTCCGCTTTAACCGCACGAGCAACATGAGCCGCAGTTCCACGATATGCGCCGTCAGCAACGACCTGGGAGTGCGTTTCTGATTCGCGAATAATTCGGAGGCGGGCTTCGACTTCGGCTCTTTCACTCCGTAATGCTTTCAGTTGCTTTTCCAGCATCTTTTGTGATGCCGCTCTTTTGTCGGGATTCCATCTTTGTGTTTTTTGCAAAACAGCATCCATGCTGTTTTCCAAAGCTCGGCGTTCCTCCAACCCACTACCTAGTAAGTTCACACAAAGCGGACGGACTTGCTCTGGCAGTTGCTGTTCGATAACCCGAAGTGCACGCGGTGTTTTTGCTGTAACAAGAATCCTCTTTCCGGTCGCCAGTAAGTGGCAAATCAAATTTGCAATCGTGTGTGTTTTTCCAGTTCCTGGGGGGCCCTGAACCAACACCCCGCCAGAGGAATTTAGCTTTTCAATGATCTGACGCTGCTCTTTATTCGACGGCTTCGGGAAATATATTTCGCCAGTAGGTGGAAGTGCCGCAGTGCAATCATCATCACCATTATGCTGAGCGTCATTATTTTCTTTAATCTCAGCCAAATCCTCAAATTCAACAGGGATATCCTCCCCGCCCTCAATTTGAATTTTCAACTTGCGAAGTATCTCTGTAAGCCCTCTTACAGATCGTTTTCGTAGAATCAATGCGGGTGCATACTCGACCATCGGTTTATCACTGTTTCGTGAAGCCTTGGCAATCAACCGTTCAGCATACTCTCCCTTAGAGTCAATCGAATGAACCATGCCTTTCAAAACTCCATCCGTAGAACTTCGATCCCAAGGGTTATCTCCCGCAGCTTGCAACCCTTCCTTTGCGATCTCCTCTCCCTTAGAAGGCTGATATCCCTCAAGCATTTCGAGTTCGGGGCGCAACCTCGCTCCATCAGCGTTGGGACGAACCGTGAATTTTCCGAGCCGAGATTCAAATTCCAATGACGCTGTGGCAACAAGAAGATGTCGTTGTATCTGCTGGGCCTGTGGAGTCTGCCAAGTAAGCAACCCCAAACCAACAATCAGCTCATATTCTTCACCAAGCTTCACTTGCTCCTGATAGATGGTGAACAGCTTTGTGTATACTCTTTGAATTGATTCCCATTCGTTGTGCTCTTCAGACCATGAAATCCATTTCTGCTCAACGTATTGCTCCCATTTTTTCGACACAGCGGGATGGTCTACCAAAAGGTCTGTTTCAGAAAAGAATTGAGGCTGATCCGAGTCTTCACTCCAGTTTTCATTTTCAACCTGGCGAACAATCGTATCTCTCAGCAGAGGAACATCTGTCTTTCGATACAACGCTTCTTGATCAACCCAGTCCTGACACACATTTGAAATCTTGGGCACGGAAGGCTCGCGGCGACTTTGAACTTCAAGCCAAACACTGTCGTCATAGTCGCTGTTTCCACCCCAAATCTGAGTGAAACAACCCTTTTGTTTTGGAACAGCATGAAGCCACAACACTTGGTTATAGTTGGCGATATCCTTGACGGATTTTCTGCGAAGGTCTGCGAGTCGGGTCAAATACTCAATCAGTCGCGCTGCTTTATCAATTCGCTGTGATTTTTCCATAAGTCCCTTCCAAACATTGGAAATATTTCTACAGGATTCTTCCAATGGTTGGAAGTGCGGGCGTTAATTTTTCCAGACCTCTTGTCCCGCCATAGCCTTGGCGACGGCGGATGGAACCTGATTCACCGCAGACAGGCAGGATGCCCGTCCCACTTTCCAGACATGGGAACCGAATTCACTGTAGACAGGCTATTCTCTTATTATCCTTCCAAATCAAAAGGCAAACGTCTGATTTCCACGATTGATCCATCGATTTCTGTCCACTATCCACCCAGCTGCTTAATTTCCTTTTCCTCTTCAACCGAGGAACAGATGTTCTGAGAGATGATGCGATCCGTGACTTCATCCAGATGCTCTTCAAGCAGGTCGTTCAGCTGAAGAAACTCCGCCCAGACCACATTGTTCAGAAAATCTTGAGGCCCTTTCACCATGACCGTCGTATATTTTTGCCGATAATAGCGGTACGGCCTAAGTCCATAGCGGCTCAATAACGCGATGAATAATTTCTTAGACTGGGTTGTCAGCCCCGTATACTTCATCTCGGCAACCTGATCTCTGGCCTGCTCCTGATGAAGTCTATCTAACAGGCGGTCCAGATTTTGCTTCGCCGCCTGCTTTTCTCCCTCGTATGGAGTTCCCGCAAACAGGGCTTCCAACTTGGCAATTCTAATTTCAAGTTCACGTTCATTCATTCTAAATCCCAAACCTCGGAAACGTTATTACCCAATTAAATCGTTATTACCTAATTAAGTCGCATCTACTTTGTACTACGTCTTTATAAACAGGTTTAGCAAAATCATTATGGGAAAAATCATTTTTCAGAGCACCCAATACTCCACCAATCCAGAAATCCATCATTCCATTCTTATTTCCTACCGGTGCTTTCTAAAATGAGCGTCACCGGGCCATCGTTGAGAAGATGAACTTCCATTTCTGCCTGAAAGATTCCGGTTTCAACGCGCGAGCCGAGTGTGCGTAGCTGTTTGACATATTCCTCGTAGAGCTTCAAGCCTTTCTCCGGCGGAGCGGCTTCAATATAGCTGGGGCGGTTGCTTTTTTGCAGTCGCCGTACAAGGTGAACTGACTCACCGCCAGCACGTCACCAGCAACATCAAGGACTGAATGGTTCATCACGCCCGCCTCATCATCAAAAACACGTAGGTTGACGGTTTTCTTGGCGAGATGCACGGCATCAGCGGGCGTGTCGGAGTGCGAGACCCCGACCAAAACAAGAAGACCGCTTCCGATTTCGCCGACGGGGTTCCCGTCGACAGTTACGGATGCGGACTTCACGCGTTGAACAACCAATTTCATAACGAAAGATGAATTATGAAAGATGAACTATGAACTCGGGTCTGCGACAGCTTCCATTTAAAAGGCCAACGCCGCTTGAGTTCCTCATTCATATCTCATACTTCATCTCTCGTAGTTCTCTCGCGCCTATTCCGTCGAGTGCGAGACGCGGAAGGTCGGTAGGCGGTTAAGCGCGGCGGCCAGTTCGTAGCGGCGCGGACGGGCCAAATCGCCGCGTGTGTCGCTCGTGATGGTTCCAAGACCTTCGCTGCTGAGGTCGCGGTCGATCATGTCGAGCATTTCACGCAGCGGGTAGCCTTCCTGCATGTAGCGCAGTTTGGCGTAGTACAAAAGCAAGCCGATGGTGAGCGTCTGACTTTCGTCCGCAATCTGCGTGATGCTGTCGAGTTCAATAACGGAACGTCCGAACTCAATCGCTTTGAGGTCGAGGGCGCCAATGACCTGATCGAGTCGACCAACGGATGCGTCGATACTACTGGGCATGATCCAGCGCGAGCGGGCCAGCATCGGGCCGAGGTTGACGGCCGGAGCTTCGGGCGGAACGCTCAGCTCAAGGGCCTTGGCCTCTTCGGTGATATTCGTCACCAGAGAGTCTTCGACTTTCAAGATGGTGTCGGCAATCGGAATATATTCAGCCACGAGATTTTCTCCACCCACGATGATGGAAACACCCAGTTCGTCGACCATCTGTCGAGCGCGTTGCGCAAGAGAGGCACGCGGCGTTTCGTCGAGGAGAGCGGCGACACGTGAGTCGGTGGTGAGGAACGCAGGCGCGGAGCTGTTTTCGTCAACAATCAGAACACGGGCACCGACTTCAAGCGCTTCAATGGCCGACGCGGCCTGTGACGCAAAGGAGTCGGCATTGTCCGTACTGTAGGAGGCTGGGTCCGCCCCTTCGATTTCGGAAAGGAACGGGGTGATGTTGATTTCCTGAATGCAGCGACCCCGATCTACCGAAATCTGCACGGCATCTGAAACCGTTACCACGGCTTCACGACCATCGCCGGGAATGTGGTTGAACACACCGGAGGCTAGAGCGTCCATGAAATCTTTACGGCCCTTTGAGGCATCGCCGAGAATGACGGTTAGACCCGCCGGAATACCCAGACCTTTTATGGATCCTGCATTCGGGACCTCAATTTCGGTCAAGGCATCTTCATCTACATCGAAGGGTGCAATGTTCTCAAAGTCGGGCAAATCGCAGTCCTTCTCACGAGCGAGAAGGGAACCTTCCCCCACAAAGCTGACCATTCCGAGGGTCGCCAGTGTCTGGCGAACGCGGTCAGCATCTTCCATTGTGTCAACAAAGTTCTCCGTTTCGGCGAGATCCATGTTGCAACAAAATAGGCTAGCGCTGACCACTTCGGGAAGGTCTTCAAAGAAAATCGTCCGGGCCATTTCAGCATCGACCAGTCGGTTATCTTCAGAGCCGCCGGCGAATACCTTATAGGGAAGCGCAATGCGGATTGTGGCGTCGATGTATTCGTTGGTAACCAACACGGATGTCCGCGGAAGAATTTTCTGTCCGGGTTCGGCGACGAGAATGTTTCGGCGCGCCCATCCGCTTTCATTAAAGCGGGCGATCTGCCCAGCGGCATCCGAAAGGTTGCGGGTCAGAAGATCTTCGAGCGCGGTGCGGCGAACGGGAGAATCGTAGAGATGACCGGGAATCTCAGCAATCGATTGGGGGATGCGGATGGTAAAAACAGGATTGGGAGCATCAGGAGCCGTATTGAGCTGAGGACTTTTAATTACATAGCGTGCGAAATCAAAGTCGCCGATAACTTTTTCGTACTCGGCGAAAGGTTTTCCGTCGACTCCTGTGAGCAGATTGTAAAATTCTTTTCTATCTTTCATATCGAAACATTCCTGTCTTGGTGGTTACTGAACTCTTTTACCAAAAAACTAAACGCTGATAGTAGAATTGGAGCTGTCTTCTTGTCAAAAGCATTCCACTCATTATAATCTGCCAAATGAACGAATTCCAAACAACTCTCAAGCAACAAGCGAATATGGTCAATCGCGAGCTGGACCGCATTCTCCCGGATGAAACAACCCGCCCCGCCCGACTTCATGAAGCGATGCGACACAGTGTTTTCGCTGGGGGAAAGCGATTTCGCCCCGTCCTTTGCATTGCCGCTTGCGAAGCGTGCGGCGGCACACAGGAGGCTGCGCTCCGCGCGGCCTGCGCACTTGAGTTGCTCCACACCTATACGCTCATTCATGATGATCTGCCCGCGATGGACGACGATACGCTCCGGCGCGGCCAGCCGACCTGCCATATCCAGTTCGACGAAGCCACAGCCATTTTGGCCGGCGATGCCCTGCTTACGCTCGTCTTTGAAGTGCTATCAAAAGTCACCCTTCGACAGGGCTCAGGGCGGGCAGACATAGGAAGCGCTCTTGCGCTGGAACTCGCCCGCGCGGCAGGTAGCCGCGGCGTGATCGGCGGACAGGCCGAAGACATCGCCGCCGAGGGTCAGACAGTAAATGCCGATCGGGTTGAGTATATTCACCGCCACAAAACGGCCGCACTGATCCGTGCAGCCTGCGTTATGGGCGGCCTCTGTGCAGGCGCGAAACATGATGCGCTCACCGCACTGGCTCTCTACGGTGAAAACATTGGACTCGCATTTCAGCTGACCGACGACCTGCTCGATGAAAGCTCCACTCAAGAGGAATTAGGAAAAGACATTGGGTCCGATCGCGCACGCGAAAAGATGACCTATCCAGCCGTCCATGGAACCGAGCCAACGAAACAGCGGTCTGCGGAACTCATTTTGGAAGCCAAGAACACGCTTCACGTGTTAACGGGGAACACCGACGTTCTCAACGAACTCGCTGAATTTATCGACCAACGCACAAGCTAACCATTTAGAACGTCGGTTGTTTGTCTTCGGGGGCGGGTTTGAAGTGCTCGCAGGTATCCGTGGCCTGCACCTCTTTTTTGTGGTGCGAGCAGAACTGCATAAACGGGTTCACCGCATACTCCGCGCAGTACCGACAAAGACGCTTGTTTTCGCCCTCAGCAAAGACAACCACCTTTTCCGATCGGTCGGCATCCGTAAAAATTACCGGAGCGGATTCTTTCTCCTTATAAGGAACCTCCTCCTCCGATGCAAAAACAACCCCGCAGGCCGAACAGCTCAACCGCTCGCCCATCTTCGCCAGCCCCTCATAAACCGCCTCACGATTCAAAAAAGCCTCTGCCCCGCACCCACTACAAATAATCTCTACTGCGCTCATAGCTTTTCCTGATAGCATAAACGTCCCCACCTTGGAAAGATATGAACCACGAAATACACGAAACAGATTCCCCGCACCGCTGCGTCCATCTGTCGAAGACCCCGAGCACTTCGGGGCGGATAAACATTTCCCAACCCTTGAAAAAATCTGCGCGCGTCTATGCAATAGACTTCCAAACCTTGGAAAATTTAGCGTATGGTTTTTCCAATGTTTGGAAGCAACTGCGTTGCGGCACAGCGCTTCGCGCCGCAAGGGCGACGTCTGTTTCCAACCCTTGGAAGAAATTTATGAGAAAGCTCCACCCCTTGGAAAATATTGAATGGCTCGACCGGCTCTCCGCTGCGCGCGGCGGCCTGTCGGACACGCTGTATGCCATGTACTCCGGCCTCACGAACGGCATCACCACCGATCCGGCGCTCATGAACGTGCCCGTCGACGACCACCTCACCCACCGCGGCGACGGTGTTTTTGAATCCCTCAAATGCGTCGATGGCCAACTCTATAATGCAGACGCCCACCTCGCGCGCCTCAAACTCTCCTGCGCAGGGATCGGAATGGCGCCGCCCTGCCCGAGCGCCGAACTTTTAGAAATCATCTGCGACACCCTTCGCGCAGGCGGAAAAAAAACATGCCTGATCCGTGTGTTGGTTTCGCGAGGCACCGGCAACATGGGCATCGACCCCGCCCTCTGCGATGGGCCGGTGCTCTATGTGGTCGCCTACCGCCTCACTCAGCGCATCGAAAACGGATGCCTTAAGCCAGCGCGTGTATGTGTAAGCGCCATTCCGATCAAACCTCGAAAACTGGCCACCATCAAAGCCTGTAATTATTTAACCAACGTGCTCATGAAACTCGAAGCCAAAGAGCGCGATGTCGATTTTGTGATCTCCGTTGATGAAAACGGGAACCTGGGCGAAGGCGCCACCGAAAACATCGGCATCCTCACCGCAGACAACGAACTATTGCTCCCCACCTCCGAGCACGTCCTGGCTGGCACCACCGCGCGCCGCGCGCTCGAGCTCGCGCAAACGCTGGTCGCCAACGGAACACTTGCGGCAGCCGAAACCCGCGACATCACCCCGGAACAGGCTGTCGCCGCCAAAGAAATTTTCATTTTCGGCACCACCACCGACTGCACCCCGGTCATCGAATGGGAAGGTTCACCCGTCGGCGACGGAACCCCCGGCCCGGTCGCCGCCAAACTTTTGGCCCTGCTAAAAAACGATATGACCCCATCGAGCGAAAGTCTAATAAAGGTATTCTGATGAAAAAAATTCTGCTTCTCTTTACCCTCCTGCTCCTCCTCTGCGGTTGCGCCACCGCACCAAAAGACACGCTGATGCAGGTGTCGACCATCGATGCCTTGTTGGTGGGTGCCTACGACGGACAAATGACCCTCGCCGAATTAAGCCGCCACGGCAACTTCGGCCTCGGCACCTTCGACGCGCTCGACGGCGAAATGATCGCCCTCGACGGGGAAATCTGGCAGGCCAAATCCGATGGCACCCTTCATTGTCCATCCCAAACTGAAACCACCCCGTTCGCCGCACTGGTTAATTTTGATGCCGACCAAACCGCGTCCATCTCCGGCCCGCTCACCGACAACGCCCTGCAGGGAGAAATCGACAAACTCGCACCAAACCAAAATCTTTTTCTAGCGGTACGGGCCGACGGTGAATTTTCGCACATGAAAGTTCGAGTCATTCCGCGCCAGAAGAAACCCTATCCGCCGCTGACAGAGGCCGCGAAAGTTCAACCGGTTTATGAATACACCAACGTGACAGGGACCGTGGTCGGGTTCCGCTGTCCCGCATTCGTCAAAGGCATTAACGTGCCGGGCTACCACCTGCACTTTATTTCCGATGACCGCTCCATCGGCGGCCATATCCTTGATTTCACACTGCAAGAAGCCACTCTCTCCCTCGATTCCTGCAATCGCTTTAACCTGATTCTGCCAGACGCCGAACACTTCGGATCGCTTGATCTCACGCAGGATCGTTCACACGAACTCGAAAAGGTGGAAAAATGATCCCCGACCTACAATCCAGTCTCATCTGCGACGACGTGCGCCAGGAACGAAACGGAAAATTCATGCTGATTGGCCTCTTCGACGCCATCCACACCGAAAAATTCCCCAGTACCTTTGCCAAGCTCTGCCTCGTCACCCGTTGGTGCAGCGGCAATGGAACCTTCACGCAACGTTCCCGAATTATGCACTCTGACCAGCATACAGTGCTTGCAGAGGGCAAGGACGTGCAGGTTAACCTGCCCTCTCCCGAAGCCTCTGCCACCAGTGTTGAGGTCTTCATTAACGTCGCGTTTCCAGCACCGGGAACCTACTGGGTGGAAATCCTGCTCGATGGCGCCCTGAAAATCCGCTACCCGCTCCGCATCAATCAGATTCAACGACAGACGGCCCCATAAAACCAGTCATGGGCAATCCTCAATTAAAATCCCCTATAGGGGTTGACACCCTTGGCCTTCTACCCTACCTTTTGCCGTCTTTGATTTAGCGAGGAAATTTCTTATGGAAGCATATGCAGTAATTGAAACCGGCGGCAAACAGTACCGCGTGGAAAAAGATACCGTTCTCAGCGTCGAATTGCTCGGCGTAGAAGAAGGGCAAACCGTTGAGTTCGATCAAGTTCTGGCAACCTCCGACGGGTCCGAACTGACCATCGGAACCCCAGTCGTCGAAAGCGCGAAAGTCATCGCCACGGTGGTGGAAAACTTCCGCGACAAAAAAATCTACGCGTTTAAGAAAAAACGCCGCAAAGGGTATCGCAATAAAAAGGGGCATCGTCAGAGCCTCACCAAGCTGAAAATCGAATCCATCAGCGCATAATTTTTAAGGAGCAGAGCAATGGCACATAAAAAGGGACAAGGTTCATCACGCAACGGACGCGACAGTAACGCTCAACGACGTGGCGTAAAACGCTTCGGCGGACAACTCGTTACCGCAGGTAGCATCATCGTTCGTCAGGTGGGCAACAAATTTGTCGCTGGCAGCAATGTCGGACAGGGAAGAGACTTCACCCTCTTCGCCCTCAAAGAAGGCACCGTTGAATTCGACAAGCAAGGCCGCCGAGTCAATATTCGCGAAGTGGAAGCTGCATAACGTTTCCAATGTTCGTGTCACGCCGTAGCTAGGGCGAAGGCGGATGGAAAAAAGCAAAGGCGCCCCGAAGCTTCGGGGCGCTTTTTTACTTATAGGATGGTCCCGTGAAATCTGTTGTATTTAAAGACCGCGTCAAAATCTATGCTCGCGGAGGAAATGGCGGGAACGGCATCGTCGCATTCCGCCGCGAAAAGCATGTTCCACGCGGTGGGCCAGATGGTGGCGACGGCGGACACGGCGGCAGCGTCATTTTTCGCGGAGACCCCAACCAAGACTCCCTCCTCCCTCTCTACTTCCACCCCCATCGGAAAGCCCAACACGGAACGGATGGAAAAGGAAACAACAAGCACGGACGAAACGGGAAAGACACGATCCTGCCCGTTCCCCTCGGAACGGTCGTCAAAGACCCAGAGACCGAGGAATTAATCGGCGAAGTCCTTGAAGAAGGAGAGGAACTCGTCGTCGCCAAAGGCGGACACGGAGGCCTCGGCAACCTGCGCTTTAAATCCTCCATCAATCAGGTTCCCAACCAGTGCAAAGAAGGCACGCCCGGCGAAGAGCATGCCTACCGCGTCGAGCTCAAACTCATGACCGATGTCGGCCTCGTCGGCTATCCCAATGCTGGCAAATCCACCCTGCTCACCGAACTCACCGAAGCCACCCCCAAAGTGGCCTCCTACCCCTTCACCACCATCAACCCCATCATCGGAACCCTGATGTTCCCGAACTATAGTCGCATTCGTATCGCCGACATCCCCGGCCTTATCGATGGGGCGTCCGAAGGAATCGGCCTCGGCCACCACTTCCTGCGCCACATTGAACGCTCCCGTTTCCTCATCTTTGTCATCGACATGGCCTCCCACGACGGGCGCAACCCCACAGAGGACTACCAGAATCTCCGCAAAGAACTCGAAACCTACAATCCAGAGTTGGCGGACCGCCCCTCCCTCGTCCTCGCCAACAAAATGGACGAACCCGATGCGGCTAAACATTTAGAAAATTTCAAAAAAGAAACCGGTCTCGATCCGCTCGCCATCTCCGCCGGACTCGGCGAAGGAACCGATCCGATCAAAGAAATCCTTTACGAACAGTTCTTCGGAAAGTAAAAAGATTGCCTCTTTTTTGAGGGCGTTTAGCTCAGTTGGTTAGAGCGCTACCTTCACACGGTAGAAGTCACAGGTTCGAATCCTGTAACGCCCACCATTTAAACCACTCCCAATCAACAGGTTGGGAGTTTTTTGTTTCTCTATTCTGCGCCGGGTAAGGCGGTGTTCTGTAGATACTTCTGTTTTGCCCGGTTGATTCGCCCTCTTTGGTTAGGGGCGTTGCAATTGGAATCAGAATAAGGAGAAAACAATGGGACTGGAAATTACTCGGCACAAAAACGGATCCATTCGGTCAAAATGGTGGTACGGAAATTTCACCGTAGATGGCAAACGGCATTACATCAATCTGGGTATCGAGATCGAGGGGGATATCCCTGAATCTCTCAAACAGATCAGTGATGTGCCTTTTGAGCGGTCGCGGATGCGGGCACAGCTCAAACTGGATGAGTTGAAGACGGAGGCCAGAAGCCGGAAGACGGCGACGCATCATTTAAAGGAACTCTACGAGATTAAGGCCGGGGAGGAGATTGCTCAGATTCCACTGGCCAAACTGGGCGACGAGTGGGATCTGCTACCCGTTAAGAAAAAGCGCTCCCCGCTCCGAACAAGCAATCAATTGACGAGCATTCGCCAGTTCCAGAAATTCATTAAAGCTGACTTTCCTCAAGCAAAGCTGATGTCTCAGATTACCCGACGCATGGCGTTGGGGTGGATGAAGAATCTGGATGATCAGGGAATGGCTGGATCTACCTACAACACGAAGCTTTCCCTATTGAAGGGTATTTTTGAAAAGCTCGGCCCCGAGGCAGGAGTCATTTCGAACCCGTTTCGCGGAATTCCTTATCACGAAAAAAACACCATGCACCGTCAGCCTGTAAACGCCGGTTGAAAAGTGCGGCGGGCGGCGGCCCAAAAGTGCAACACTTT
>CAYYYX010000063.1:0-1116 GCA_964476065.1 uncultured Verrucomicrobiota bacterium
CCCGGCGACTTCAAAACAGTCCATCAGCGCCAGCAGTACAGTAGCGAGGGTGCTTCGCCTCTCGATAGCGTAAAAGCCCTCAAGCAAGAGGTTTCCTACAAACGCACCCGCTCCGGAGATCCCATCGGATTCCACTCGCACTGATTTTGGGAGATATATCATATAATGATATATGTATCCTTTTATTAGGGGGTGGTTGATTTTTGCGGGAGCCTGTTTTAGGAAAGTAAAACGAGCGGCTTCGAAGGCCTTCGGCACTTGGGGCGCTCGTTCATTAGCAAGCGGGACGCTTGCTCTACATTGAAACGAAGCCACTTTTAGTTGCAGGGTTTGAGGATGCGGTTGATGCCAGCGGCGAAGAGGTCCCATTTTTTGATGCGGACTTGGAGCTCGGCGCGGCCTTTGGCGGTAATGGAGTAGGTGTTGCGCACCCGGCTTTCGCAGACGGTTTCCTGTCGGCTTTTGACCCAGCTCTTCTTTTCCATTTGGACGAGCAGGGGATAGATCCGTCCGAGGGACGGGCCGAAGGCTTGTTGCGAGCCATCGATCAGTTCCTGTCGGATGCGATATCCGTGCATGGAGCTTCCGCTATTCAGTAGTGCGAGAATGAGCATATCGGTATGCCCTTTGATCATTTCACCATCAACACTTCGTTTCATGAGGTAGATATATCATTATATGATATATCTGCCAAACGATGAGTTGTGGAAAAAGAAGAAGCCCGATGCTTTCGCACCGGGCCTTTTATTTACCGGAACGTCCGGATTATGAGGTTTTGTTGGTCAAAACCAGCCAGAGGGCATGGATCATGCCGGGGACGCCGCAGAGGAGCGTCAGGATAATGTTGATGACGAGGTGTTTGGTTGCCCCGACCTGTAAGAATGCCGCGATCGGCGGAAGAAAGAGTGCGAGGATAATTTTAATGATCTGCATGTGGAGTTTCTTTTTTTATTCGCCGGCGAAACGCGGTGGCGGTTCGGCCTCATCCTCAGGCTCGGGCGCGGGCTCAGGCTCGGGCTCAGGCTCGGGTTCTGGGGCTGGCGCGGGCTCAGGCTCGGGCGCGGGTTCGGGTTCTGGGGCTGGCGCAGGTGCCGCTTCGGGCTCAGGCTCGGGCTC
>CAYYYX010000063.1:1216-11870 GCA_964476065.1 uncultured Verrucomicrobiota bacterium
GGCTCAGGCTCGGGCTCGGGCGCGGGTTCGGGTTCTGGGGCTGGCGCAGGTGCCGGCTCAGGGGTAGCGGCGGGTGTAGCCGCAGCGACGGCCTGTTGGTCGGTCAGAACCAGCCAGAGGGCGTGGATCATGCCGGGGACACCCCCGAGAAGCGTCAGGACAATATTGATCCAGAGGTGTTTGGTGACGCCGACCTGCAGATAGGCTGCAACGGGCGGAAGAAGTATTGCGAGGATGATCTTGAGCATGTAGGGCTCTCCCTTCCTTGGTTTAAGTTTCGCCCGACCACCGGACGAACGCGGCTACCGTAAGGGTTTTGAAGTCGTCCGTCTAGGGCGAAAACGGTTGTTTCTTTAACGCCGCGACTCGTCCCGCCGTAGCCTTGGCGAAGGCGGAAGCGCTGAAAGGCAACGCCGTTGCTTCCAAGGGTTGGGAAAAAGGGGTATCTTTTTTTGAATGTTTGAAAACGCAAAGTTGATTTGGAACTGTCGCGGGCGGGAGGTGGATTGCTCGGAGCGCACGCGGGTGATGGGCATTCTGAATGCGACCCCCGATTCATTTTCGGACGGCGGAGTTTTCTCCTTCGACGGAGCTCAGGACAGGCAAGGCTTGGAAAAGGCGGTGGAGCGCTCGCTCGAAATGGTCGAAGAGGGGGCCGATATTATTGATATCGGCGGCGAGTCGACTCGCCCCGGCGCGGAACCTGTCCAAGCTTTGGAAGAAATCGAGCGCACGGTTCCAATCATTGGAAAATTGCGAGAGCAGAGCGACTGCTTGATTTCAATCGATACGCAGAAAGCGGAGGTGGCCCGAGCGGCGGTCGCCGCTGGCGCGGATATCATCAACGATGTGTCGGCGCTGGCCGATCCAGATATGGCGGCGGTCGCCGCCGAAACGGGCGCGGGGCTGATTTTAATGCATATGCAGGGCTCGCCCGAAACGATGCAGGACCATCCCGATTATTTCGACGCGGTTTCCGAGGTTCGGAACTTTCTGGAGGCGCGCATGGCCTTTGCGGTTGCGCGGGGCGTGGCGCAGGCGCAGGTGGTGCTCGATCCGGGCATTGGCTTCGGAAAGAACGATGAGCATAATTTTGCGCTCTTGCGCGGCATTCCCGAGCTGGCGATGGCGGGGCGTCCGGTGCTGATCGGCGCGAGTCGTAAGAGTTTGATCGGCCGCTTGCTGAGCCGCGAGGTGGATGACCGTTTGGCGGGCTCGCTGGCCTTGGCGGTCTTTTCGGTGATGCGCGGCGCCCACATTTTACGGGTTCACGATGTAAAGGAATCTTGCGATGCAATCCGGCTTCTGGATACACTACGCATTCAAGGAACGCACGAATGAATTGGCTAAACAGTATTGAAATTCCCGGATGGACCGGGCTGCTCGAGATTCTGATTCTCGCGATCGTTTTCTATTATCTCCTGAAGTTTTTTCGCGGGACGCGCGGCTCGGCCATTTTGACCGGGGTGGTCATCCTTTTTGTTTTCCTGATTGTGGTGACGAAGTTCACCAACCTTCCGGTCCTCGGGTTCTTGCTGGGAAAGCTGATGGTCTATCTGGCCTTTGCTCTGATTGTGATTTTCCAGCCGGAGATTCGTCGTGCACTCGCCCGCTTGGGGCGGCAGGGGAATTTTATGGTGGCCAAGGCCCGCCGGGCGCTGGCCGATCCGATTACGGAGGCGGTGCTGATGATGGCTTCGCGTAAGATCGGTGCGTTGATTGCCATTGAGCGCTCGGTGGAAACTAAAGGGATTCAGAGCACGGGAACGCCGTTGCATAGCGAAGTGACTGCCGAGTTGTTGGCGGCACTCTTTTTCCCGGGAACACCCCTGCATGATGGCGGTGTGATTATCAGCGAGGATCGCATCGCCGCCGCTGGGTGCGTTTTTCCGCTGACGCAGAATGAGGATGTTGCCCAGCATCTCGGCACCCGCCACCGCGCGGCCATCGGCATGACGGAGGAATCCGATACGGTGGTGGTTGTGGTTTCGGAGGAAACCGGCATCATTTCTATTGCCTACAACGGACGGCTGAAGCGCGGGTTCGATGGGGCACACCTGCGTCGCATCCTTTCAACATTCCTGGGTCGCGAAACCGGGGGCCTCTGGCGCAGATCTCGCCGGGCGCGTTCAGATCGCGGGCAGATGAACTTTATTTTCAGGGAGAGTTCCCATGAATAATCAAGCAGGCAAGCGTTTCCAGAACCTGAGCCGTTTCAACCTGACTCCGCTTTGGGGGACGGTACGCCGAAACTGGATTTTGAAACTACTCTGTTTGATCCTGGCCTTTGCGGTTTGGCAGGGGGTTCGTAAGAGCACCAGCTTTGAGGTGGTTGTGGTGGATGTTCCTTTGATGATTACGGCAGGAGACGGCCACGCGGTTTTGGAGCAATCCAGTGACGTGGTAAGCATCCGCTTTCGCGGATCGCGGGAAGACATTAGTTTTATCAGTCGGGATCAGGTGTCTGTAGAGCTCGATATTGCGGAACGCGCGGACCGGTTGCGCCAATCAATCAAGCTGCTGCCGAGGCATGTTAAAACGCCTTCACGGGCGCATGCCGTTCGACTCTATCCCTCGGAGGTCACGGTGACCACAGACCGCGAGGTGGAGCGCCTTCTTCCGGTGAAAGCGACCTTTGAAGGAACGCTGCCTGAAGGTATTCAGCTCGAGAAATCGGTCTGTGTTCCGGCCTCGGTACGGATTCGCGGGGCCGAACAGCGCCTGCTTGATCTTGAACAGGTTCGAACGGTTCCGATCCATCTGGATGGGCGCTACAATTCGTTCAAAACGCATGTCGCGGTCGCGGCGAATGGACAGCCGTGGGTCGCGACGCCCGAGCGGGTTTCGGTAGAGCTGGAGCTCGTCGAGCGGGTCGCCACGCGGAGGATTGAAAAAAAGCAGGTTCGGCCGCTGCTGGATTCTGACGATAACCGGATCGTGAAAATCCGTCCCGAAAAGGTCGACATAGTCCTGCGCGGCAGTCCTCAGCGCATTGAAAATTTAGAGGCCCGGAATGTATATGCCTATGTGGATTGCACCGAGTTGACAGAGCCCGCTGACTATGAAGTGCCCGTGCGCGTCGATGTTCCGCGGGGCGTTTTAGTGGAAAAAATTGAACCACCCATTGTGCAGGTGGTGGTTAAGAAAATGTGATTTTTATGATGCGAACGACTCTCTTCTTTTTATTTGGGCTTTCCCTGGCGTTGCCGCTGATGGCGCAAGAGCTGACCGAAACTCCTGAAACCCTAATCCTGAAGACGGAGGGGGAGGGGGCCGCTACAAATCGGGTTATGCTCGAGACGGGGATTAAAGAGGACCCTCCGGATGCGCCAGCGATTTCGCTGGGTGATAAACCGCCCGACGAGGCGAGCGTTCCGCAAAATGAGCGAGGAGAGGGTGCTTCATCTACAAATGCTGCCACGAACCTGAAACTGTCTTTTTTGATGGATACCGGAATTCAATATGCTGAGGAAGGCGAATATAAAGATGCTGAGCGCGCCTATCTTCGTGCATTGGAGGCGGCCCCCGACAATTCGGTGATTCGATTTCGAGTAAGCACGCTGTACCTCATGATGGATCGTTATGTTGAGGCGGTTGAACTCCTCGAAGCGTTGGTCGTCGAGTTTCCCGATAATTCCCAGGTTCGAAACAACCTCGCGTGGGCTTATGCCACGGGGGAGGGCGTGAAAAATAAGAAGCTGGCGCTGCGGCATGCCCGAGAATCCATCCTCATCGCTCCCATTTCTTCGTCGGTGTGGAATACGCTGGCCGAGGCCTACTACATGGCCGGCGATTACGACAGGGCTCTGCGCGCCTCAGAACACGCCATTGACCTTTTAATTCGGACAGACCCCAATCAGACGAACCGGGAATCATTTGAAGCGCAACGCATGAAGATTCAACGCGCGGCAAAAGCGCTTAGAATGCTCGATGGGTTGGACGACGAGTAGGAAGAGGTGTCCGTGATGGTTAGAAATCGTCAATCGGAAATTTGCGGCGAAGCCGCTCAGTCCCAGATGCTGGTTTTGATTTCATGCATGAAGTCATCCGTAAATGGATCCTTCCGGCGAATGGGCGAGGATTGACGAACTCGTTTCAACGGGGGTAATGGCGCTGGGCTTTTGGTCTTCCACCTCGATGTAAAATCAGAGATCGGTTTTTGCGCGGGCGATCCGAATGCTGGGTGCCAGCTTGGTGTTCGGGGCGAAGAGGATGAGGATGGAGCAGAAGAGAAAGAGGGTTTAATGATCCCCGAGTCGGAGCGCACGGGGGGCGAAAACAGGGGAAGAGGTTTCGACGAGCCTATGTTTTCTTTCGATTGCGGCGTTCCGAGTGGATTGAAGGAGCGGTACCCCGGGGTGGATGGAGTCCCCCCCGGGGTGATCTGGGTCTGAAAGATTGATTCATACGCGCGGGCCGGACTTGTTTCTGTCGAATAATCATTCCGGGATTCCTCCCGAAGAAGCTTGTTCACCAACGCCTCTTCTTCCGCGAGCTCTTTTTCATGTAGCTGGATTGATTTTTGTCGCGCTAGTTCTTGGCCGATCCAGCTGGTTTCGCTTTCTTCGGATAGAAGGGGATCCTCGTTTTCTGTATCTAACAGGGTTGGGGTCAGCCAGTTTTTCGGCGTTGCCGGGGCGGGCGAAAAGACGCGCGGCGCGGCCATACCTCGTGGCGGGATAATCTGTCGATCCAGCTGGTTCTCCAGTCTTTCCAGATCCCGGTCGAGGGCCTTTTCTTCTTCGGACAGTGTTTTGGGAATCAAAATATCCCGATTTTCTATCAGGGCTCTTTCGGAATAGACGTGTCGTCTGGCCTTCTTTTTCTTGGCTTCCAGAGCGGCATCCAAATCCTCTGAAACCCCGGAGAACGGTGCGCCGAGTAAAATCGCAGAAAAGGCCAGTCGAATGGAAATCGAGTATCTCATAACCTTTAGAGAGTACGCCTATATCGCTGAATCGTCAACGCCGCTTGAGCGCCTCAGGTTGCCATCCGCCCAGAGGCCTGCTACCGTCAGAGCATGTTTAAAATCCTCAAAAGGGTCATGTTGGCCCTCTGGACATTGGCTTTTTTTGTACAGGCCGAACTGTACGAATTCCGCCTCGATCAGGATCGTCTCTGGCTGGTCGTTGAAAACGAGCCGCTCACATCTCTGCTTGAGAACTTCGCCCAGGCTGGGGTTCGGGTAGAAATCGACCCAATGGTTCGGCAACTCGTTTCCGGTACGTGGCGCAGTCGCGATGTGGAGAAAGCGCTCAAGGCCATCCTGTCGCCCAACAGCTATCTTCTCGATTGGCGGCGCGAGCCCGGGCCGCTGGGCGCCATGACCCGCCTGACCGGCATCCGCGTATTTCGTGAGGGGCAGCGCGGCGCCGTGAAGCCGTTGCGGAACATTCGGCGCATCGAAACCTCGCTCGATGGCACGCTTCGGTTTATGGCCCACGAGATCCTCGTGAGCTTCGGACCCGGAGCTTCCATCGACGACCTGCGCGCATTGCTCGCCCGCCTCGGAGGAACCGTCATCGCCGCCAACGCCGACCTCGGCATTTACCGTATCCTCTTGCCCGAAGGTGCCAACGTCCTCGCGTTGCTGAAAGAACTCGAGCGCGACCCAACCATCGCGCTGTCTGAGCCCAACTACATTTATGATCTTCCCGAACTCCTCCCCGGGGAAGCCCCGGCCTCAGGCGGATCGACTCAATGGACTCCGCCCTCCGGTGATGACGGCACCGTCGCAGTTTCTGTTCTCGACTCCGGCCTCCTTCCCTCCGATCGCCTCAACGCCGCTGTTCTCAGCGCCTTCGATGCCACCAACCCGGGCGCGCCGCTCACCTCTGATGCGGTGGGTCACGGCACTCAAATGGCGCAGCTTGCCGCTGGGCTCGTCGATCCATATGGAAGTGCCGTCGGGGAGGGCGTTCCCGTCGTAGCCATCAAGGCCTTTGCCGACGACGGCTCTGCCGATTCCTTCACCCTCATGAACGCCATGACCTACGCCGTGCAAAACAGCGACGGCCCCATCAGCCTTAGCTGGGGGTCTGAAACGCCGAGCGCCTTCCTGGAAGCCGCCATGGACTATGCCGCCTCCGAAGGTGCGATCATCTTCGCCGCCGTTGGCAACGAAAACACCGGCAAGCCCATGTATCCAGCCGCGTATTCCAGTGTCATCGGAGTCGCCGCCTCAGATGGCGATCGATATGCCGACTATTCCAACCGCGGAGACTTCGTCGACATCATCGCGCCCGGCTCGGCCGGTGGTTCGCAGGGAACCTCCGTGGCGACCGCCTACGTTTCTCACATCGCCGCGAAATATCAACGCATCCATCCCGAAGCATCGCCCGCCGACATCGTCAATGCCCTCAAAGAAGCCGCCGGCGACGATGGACTGCTCACGCAAGATGAAGCCGCCCGCTTCAACATCCGTTAGTTTTCCAATGCTTGGAAGCAACTGCGTTGCATTTCAGCGCTTCCGCCTTCGCCAAGGCTACGGCGGGACGAGTCGCGGCGTAAGGGCGACACGGTTTCCAATGGTTGGAAAAATTTCGCTTCGTTTTTCCAATGCTTGGAAAAAGCAGATAGGATGTTGCGCGTGAATCAAACCATCCAGATGCTTCCCGACCATGTGATCAACAAGATCGCGGCGGGCGAGGTGATTGAGCGGCCCGCCTCCGTCATGAAAGAGCTGATGGAAAACGCGCTCGATGCCGGGGCGACCCAAATCGATGTCGACGTCGTGCGCGGCGGCATGCAGTTGATCGCCATTTCCGATAATGGCTCCGGAATGAATCGCGACAATGCGTTGCTGGCGGTTGAACGCCACGCGACGAGCAAAATCCGCACCGCCGAAGAGGTTGAAGCGGTTTCCACGCTCGGCTTCCGCGGCGAGGCGCTCGCCGCGATTTCCGCCGTCTCGCGTTTCACACTAATTACCCGGCCTGTCGACGATGTGAGCGGAACGGAAATTCGCATCGCGGGCGGCAAGTTGCAGGATGTCGCAGACGCGGGCTGCCCGCCCGGCACGCGCATGGAAATCCGAAACCTCTTCTTCAACGTACCCGCCCGCCGAAAATTCATGCGGACCGAATCGACCGAGCTGGCGCAGATCCGCCAGCTCTTCGCGGTCTACGCGCTGGCACATCCCGAAACGGGGCTGTCGCTGGTTTCTGACGGACGCGAACTCTATAACCTGCCCGCGGGCGGCTCATTGGCCGATCGCATCGCCGAACTCTACAACGCCTCCTTTTTCAGTCATTTGCGTGAACTGAACTTCGAGGCCGACGCCGTCAAAGTGACCGGCTTCGCGGGGCTTCCGCAGACGGGGCGAAAAGACCGATCCGATCAGTATATTTTTATTAACGGACGGCCCGCATCGGCACCCGTGATCTATCACGCGATCAACGAGGCGTATCACGCCGTGCTCGCGCGCGGGCGACACCCATCCGCTTTTCTGTTTATTGAAACAGCACCCGATGCCGTGGATGTGAATGTGCACCCCGCAAAAAAAGAGGTGCGCTTTCGCCGCCCGTCCGCCGTGCGCGATGCGGTGATCGCTGCGATTGAAAAAGCGCTCGTTCTCGAAGCGCCGGAAGCGGAGCGTCGCGAGCCCTCATTCCGCTTCGATGCTTCACCGCCCGCGCCTCCTCCGCAAAAACAGCATGAAATGGGGTTCGGAGATCAGAAATCAGACGTCAGAGGTCAGAAGCCGAAAGATCAAGGAGGGAATGTCAACCCTTCCACATCCCACATCCCACATCCCACATCCCACACTCCTTCCCCGTGGACATGGTGCCGGGTGATGGGAATGGCCGGGGTTTATGTGGTGCTCGAGACCGAAGATGGAGTGGTTCTAATGGATCCGCAGGCGGCGCACGAGCGGGTGCTATTTGAGAAAATGATGAAAGAGATTACGGCGGGACATCCCGCTCGGCAGGGATTGCTGACGCCGGAAACCATCGAACTGATGCCCGCCGATGCCGAAGCGCTTCGCCGTCAGCTTCCGGTACTCGACGAAATGGGTTTCGGGCTTTCTGATTTTGGGCACGACACATTCATGGTCGATGCGTTGCCGACCCATTTGCAGGCGGGATCTCCGTTGGTGATCTTGACGGGGATTGCCAAGGCGCTAGAGGATGGCGGCGCAAAATCGCGGGCGACGCGCGAGGCGCTTCGCGAAACAGTGGCGCAGGCCGCTTGTCGATCATCCGTTCGTGCGAGCGATGCCCTTCCGCCTGAAGCGATTGAACGGTTGGTTGACGACCTCGCCAAAACGGAAATGCCCTACACCTGTCCGCACGGACGCCCGACACTCATTTTTCAAAGCTTCACCGAGCTCAACCGTAAGTTCGGCCGGAAATAAAAAAGCTCCGGCAAAATGCCGGAGCCTTTTTGAATGTCGAATGTCGAACAAGGAACCGCAGAATGATGAAGGATGTTGCCTTCGAGATTCGAAATTCCTTATTCGATATTCTTCGGTTCCCTAGTTGCGGTCGAGTGCGTTGAGGTCGGCGAACGCCTGCTTCACGCGGGCAACCATGTTTTCCTGAGCCTTACGCAACCAAACGCGCGGATCGTAGAACTTTTTGTTCGGTTTGTCGGCCCCGTCTGGGTTGCCGAGCTGGCCCTGCAGGTAGGCTTCGTTTTCTTTGTAGAAGTTCAGGAGCCCTTCCCAGCAAGCCCACTGCGTATCGGTGTCGATGTTCATTTTGATGACGCCGTAGCCGATGGCTTCGGTGATTTCTTCGGGGGAAGAACCGGAACCGCCATGGAAGACGAAGTCGATCGGTTGATCTGTATCGGTGCCGAATTTTTCAGAAACGTATTTCTGAGAGTCGCGCAGGATCGTCGGGGTGAGTTTGACATTCCCCGGCTTGTAAACGCCGTGCACGTTTCCGAAGGACGCGGCGATGGTGAAGCGCGGGCTGATTTTCATCAGGGTCTCGTAGGCATAGGCCACATCTTCCGGCTGGGTGTAGAGCTTGGACTCATCCATGTCGGTGTTGTCGACGCCGTCTTCTTCGCCCCCGGTGCAACCGAGCTCGATTTCGAGGGTCATGTCGATTTTCGCCATGCGTTCGAGATACTTCGCGCAGGTTTCAACGTTTTCTTCGAGGGTTTCCTCGGAGAGGTCGAGCATGTGCGAGCTGAAGAGCGGCTTGCCGGTTGCTGCGAAGCTTGCTTCGCTGGCATCGAGCAGTCCGTCGATCCACGGGAGGAGTTTCTTGGCCGCATGGTCGGTGTGGAGGATAACCGGTACGCCGTAAGCTTCTGCAACGGTGTGAACGTGTTTGGCTCCAGCAATAGATCCGAGGATTCCTGCGGCAGGACCTTCAAGCTTCAGGCCTTTCCCAGCGGTGAACTGTCCTCCCCCATTGGAGAACTGAATAATAACGGGTGAGTTTACTGCGGCGGCCGCTTCGAGAACGCCGTTGATGGAATCTGAACCGACCACATTAACTGCGGGCAGAGCGAATTGATTTTCTTTGGCAATTTTGAAAATTGCTTGCACATCATCGCCGGTGACAACGCCGGGGTTTACCGCGTCAAAAATTTTGCTTCCCATGATCTTTCTCCTTAGTTTGCTTTATTTTCCCTTTCGAGTGGAAATTGTGCCGAAAAATCTATTTGATGTGCCTGTTTTATCAAGCACTTTCGGAAAGGAAAGCAAATGTCGTCATTGGCTATTACTGCATGGATTCTAGGAACGCTCGCTGTTGGCATCGGGCTTTTTTCTGCCTGTATGCCCGCATGGGTGCGTCAAGGCGTGTGTGATTTCCCCCGGAGCATCTGGCCGGGGCGTGTTTTACTTGCGGTGGATATGGTCTGGGCGGCGTACGCCGTGACGACACTACATCTCGGCGGTTTGGATGTTCTCAAGGTCCATCTTTACTGGCTTGTGCCTGTTTGTGTTGTTCTCGGAAGCCTCTATCTCGACGAGCTTCTTTCCGTGCGCGCTCTTGGTGGGTTGCTTTTGCTGGCCGCCGGCCCCGTGCTTAACGCCGCGCGCTGGAACCCGTCGACGTGGCGATTGGTTGTCACCGTCATGGCCTATTTATGGATCCTCGTTGGACTGACCTTTGTTCTCGAACCGTGGTGGTTCCGCCGTTTGACGAAACCCATGATTCGATCTGATTTTACGATTCGAATCGGCGGATTATTCAAAGCCGCCGTTGGCGTTGGCCTCATTGCATTGGCGTTCTGGGTGTACTAAACATGACGCGTATAGACCTTCATATGCTCGAGGAGCGTTGGCGTGGCTATGTGGATCGCTTCCGCACCGACGGCACGCTTCACCCGATGCATCAGCTTAAACTCGAACATAGCGTTCGTGTTTCTGCCGATGCCCGTGAAATCGCCACAGGCATGGATTGGATTTCGGAAGAGGTGAACCTCGCAGAAGCCATCGGTCTTCTTCACGACACCGCCCGTTTTCCGCAGTTCAAAAAATATCGAACCTTCGCGGATGCCGACTCGGTCGATCACGGAGACCTCGGTTGCCAGACTCTGGAAGAAGAGGCGCTGCTCGCGGGCATTGCGGACGAGCCGCGCGACCTGATTTTGCACTCGGTGCGATATCACAATAAAAAGCATCTGCCCGAGGAGCTGACGGAGCACGAAGAGAAACACCTGCGGCTCATTCGCGATGCCGATCGTCTCG
>CAYYYX010000064.1:0-5298 GCA_964476065.1 uncultured Verrucomicrobiota bacterium
GAAAATAATGACCGATAGGGAATGGTTAATCACGCGAATTTACACGAAAAGGAAGAGATTAAATCAGAATAATTAAGGACAGAATAATTCGAGATCCTATCTTCCTCCGCGCAAAGAAAAATTATTCTGTCCTTAATTATTCTGATCATTCTGTTTCGAAAGCAGGCATCCATCGCCATAGGAATAAAAGCGATAGTTTTCATGTTTGGCATGTTCGTATGCCGCGTGCATTCGTTCACGCCCCGCGAAGGCCGAGACCAACATAAATAGGGTGGAGCGCGGCAGGTGGAAGTTGGTCAACAGCAGATCGACCATCTTAAACTGATAACCGGGCGTGATAAAAATATCGGTTTCCCCGGTGAAGGGTTGAATGACTCCCGGCGCAGTGGCCGCGCTTTCAAGCAGGCGAAGCGATGTGGTCCCGACCGCGACAATCCGTCCGCCCGCCGCGCGGGTCGCATGGATCTTGTCGACGGTCTCTTGCGTGATCGTTCCCCACTCGGCATGCATCTGGTGGTCTTCGGTATCGTCCACCTTGACCGGCAAAAAGGTTCCCGCACCGACATGAAGGGTGACCGTTTCAAAGGCCACGCCCCGTTTTTCCAACCCTTGGAAAATCTGCTCTGTAAAATGAAGCCCGGCGGTCGGCGCGGCGACCGCCCCTTCCTCTTTGGCGTAAATCGTCTGGTAATCGTTCCGATCGGTTTCTAACTCGCCCGTCTTTTTACGCTCAATATAGGGCGGCAATGGCATCCGCCCATATTTTTCCAAACATTGGAAAAGTTTTTCGCCGCCACAATTAAACCGTAGCCGGATATCGCCCCGCTCTCGTTTCTCAACCACTTCGGCGAAAAAATCGTCGGCGAAGTCGATCAAACTTCCCGCTTTGAGCCGTTTGCCGGGCTTGGCAAAAGCGAGCCATTCGTCGTCGGCCGTGCGCATATGCAAGGTGGCTTCGATTTTAACCTCGCCGCGCTGGCCGTCGAGGCGAGCCGGAATCACCTTGGTGTTGTTAGCGATCAGCAAGTCGCCCGGCTGAAGCAGGCTTGGCAGGTCGCGCATAATGCGGTCCGCAGAGCCCTCCTCGGTCAGATCGAGCAGGCGCGCGCTGTCGCGCGGAACTGCAGGGTGATCTGCAATAAAGCGTTTGGGTAGGTCGAAATCGAAAAGGTCTACATTCATAAGATTGGAATACTGGAATATTTTAAAAATTGAAATGATGGAATACTGGCGTGTTGGAATCAAGCCCCGTCACGCCCCCAATATTCCATTATTCCTCCATTCCATTATTCCATTCGCCTATCTCCTGTTGATATGCTCCTCACCTAAATTGAGGAACAGAGAAAATGGTTCAAAAAACACAGCTTTCCGCTTTTGTGAGCGAGATCTTTAGTTCCGCGCAGGGGGAAGGCGTCAATATTGGGCGCCGACAGCTCTTTGTACGGTTCTGCGAGTGTCACCGCAACTGCCTCTACTGCGACACGCTCGTAAAACGCTCTGAAACCGTCGCTGTCGAGCGCGACCCCGGTAGCGGTCAGTTCGACTCCATCCCCAACCCGCTATCCATTGAGCAACTTCTGGAAGTCCTCAAAGAACTCAACGGGCCGGACGTCGTTCACGATGATCTTTTCATCACGGGCGGTGAACCCCTTTTGCAGGCCGACTTTCTAGAACGTTTTCTGCCGGAAGCGCGCAAGCTGTTCGATCTGCCCGTTCATCTCGAAACCAGCGGCGACCTAACCAGGGCTTTCTCACAAATCAATGAGCACGTTGATCACGTCCTGATGGATATCAAACTCCCTAGCGTTACCGGTGAACCGGAAACATGGGAATTGCACCAGGCATTCCTAAAGGAAATCAAAGCGAAAGAAATCGGCACCACCATCAAGCTAGTGGTGAGCGCCGACACCTCGGAGCAAGACCTGGCAGAATCCATCGAACTGATCACGGCAACCGATGTCTGCGCACACGTTGTGCTACAGCCGATGACTGCCGCGCTAAAAACCGACCGTGTGCCGACGGCCAAGCAAGTGCTGGATTGGCAGTCGCAAATGGCAATTGCGCTCGGCCACAGCGTCCGCGTCATCCCACAATGCCACAAACTCATGGGACTGCTATAGAATGGAATGGTGAAATAAAGGATTGATGGAGTCATGGAAAAGAACACAAAAAAGGCCGTCGTATTGTTGAGTGGCGGACTGGACTCGGCCACTGCGCTGGCAATGGCCGCCGCCGAGGGTTTTGACTGCTACGCCCTCTCCTTTGGCTACGGCCAGCGCCACGCCATTGAGTTGACGTGCGCAGATCAGGTTGCGCAAACTCAAGGCGTTGCAGAGCACCGGATCATCGATATTGACCTCGCGGCCTTCGGCGGATCGGCGCTGACGGATCTGGCCATCGAGGTTCCACACACCGAGAGTTCGCCGGAGGAAATTCCGATCACCTACGTCCCGGCGCGCAATACCATTTTTCTATCCTACGCTCTCGCATGGGCGGAAGTGCTGGGCAGCACCAATATTTTCATTGGCGTCAATGCCCTCGACTACAGCGGCTACCCCGACTGCCGCCCTGAATTTATCGCGGCCTACGAAACGATGGCCAACCTCGCCACCAAAGCCGGCGTAACCGACGAAGAGAAACTGACGATCCACACCCCGCTGATCGACCTCACCAAAGCGCAGATCATTCAAAAAGGATTGGAGTTAGGTGTCGACTACGGCGCGACCTCCAGTTGTTACGATCCCGCGCCCGGCGGCGCGGCCTGTGGCACCTGCGATTCCTGTCGCCTGCGCCTTAAAGGATTTAAAGAAAACGGAACGAAAGATCCAAGAAACTATATGAACTGAAATATGAAGTATGATAGATGAAAGAAGAAATCGGAATTCAGGCGGCATTGGCCTCCTAAAAGGAATACCCCATTCATCGTTCATCGTTCATCGTTCATAGCTCATCTTTACTGTAAGGAACATCCCATGCCCGAAATGCAAATTTACAAAACGCTTCGCTTTGATGCCGCCCACCGTCTGACCGGTGTGCCGCCCACCCATAAATGCTCGGCCATGCACGGCCACGGCTTTGAAGTTGAGGTTCACCTTAAAGGCGAAGTCGATCCGCAAACGGGATTTGTGATGGATTTCGGCGATCTCGCCAAAGTGTGCGAGCCCGTTCTCAACCAGCTCGATCATGCCATTCTCAATGAGATTGAAGGGTTGGAAAACCCGACCAGCGAGAACATGAGCGTCTGGCTTTGGAACATCCTGAAGCCGCAACTCCCCCTGCTCTGCCAGCTTATCATTAAAGAAACAGCCACCTCTGGATGTATTTACCGCGGCTAGAACCGACCCGCTCTCCACAACCTCGGCTCCGCCGGAGGCGTCGCCCTACCTAAAAAATCCGAACCTACAGGTAGGGCGAGTCTCTCCGAGCGAGCCGTTCTTAGGCTTCAGCGGAATCAACACGAACCGCAGAACGAATACCGCCGCGAGCTGTGAACTCACCGATTACAACCAACTGGCGCGGCGAAAGCAGTTCAAATAGATCGGTGTAAATCCGGTTCGTCACGTCTTCGTAGAATGATCCTTCGTTACGAAACGAGAAGAGGAACAGCTTCAACGACTTGCTCTCCACGCAGAGTTCGTTGGGGATATATTCAATGGTGATGCGAGCGAAGTCGGGTTGCCCCGTGATGGGACAGAGCGAGGTAAACTCGTCGGTTTCAAAATTGATCCAGTAGTCGCGCTGCGGGTTGGAGTTTTTAAACGTTTCCAAAATGGATGCATCCGGCGTTTGCGGATAATTCATTTCGCCTTTTTTCAATAATTTCAATCCATCTGTATTGCTCATAATTCACCTCGTTAATTCGTGAAGAACTGTACCAACTCCTCAAATCCATTCCATGTTTGATCGGCGGTAAATTCGCCGGCGTGCCCAATCCCGTAGGTGACAAAACCGCTTTTGACCCCCGCATTATGCGCCACTTCCAAATCCGTGTGATGATCGCCGATCATCCAAGTGTTTTCCGGCCCGATGCCGCTCTCTTCCATCAGCGCTTCAATTCCGTCGGGCGCGGGCTTGAGGTTGGGCAGATCGCCGCCACCGAGCATCCGAAAAAAGTGATGAGCTACGCCAAGGTGTTTCAGAATGGCTCGCGTTGGGTCACCCGGTTTATTGCTCAACACCGCCAGCTCATTACCGGAAAGTGCCTGAATGCCCTCCACCACACCTGGGTATAGCGCGGTTTCTTCCAGCATGTGTTCGGCATAAAACTGTTTGTTGAGTGCGAGCGCTTCGTCCACATCAACCCCGGAGCCCTGCAACGAGCGCTCCACCAGCTTGCGAACTCCATTGCCGACATAATCGGTCACAGTCTCCACATCGACCGGCGGCAGACCATAATGCGCCCGCATCAGGTTGATACCCGTCGTGAGGTCCTGCCGCGTTTCAGCCAACGTTCCATCCAAATCAAAAATAAGCAGTTGTTTTCCCATAAGGTGAGGGATTAAACCCCATTCAGAGGAAGAGTTCATGAACAAACCCATGAAAATTTGACACTTGTCATTTCAGCTTCTTAAATACACAGTTAATCAACTGTGAGGAAAAAATATGATCCAACCTGTATGGAAACTTTGTCGCGTACTTGCCAATCGAACTCGCCTCGACATTCTACGCCACCTATTAAATGGAATGGAATTGTGTGTATGCGATATCGCTCTCGAGCATGGCCTGACCCGTCCCTCCGCCTCCAAACACATTCGACTTCTTGCTGAATACGGCTTTCTCGAAACAAAGCCGTCTGGCAAATGGCTTCTGTGCCGAACCTGCAGGCCCACGAAAAAAGATCCTCTATATGATTTATGGAAATCTCTATCAAAGAAGCTGGGGCCAGACGAAAGCCAGAGAAATGAAATCTACCGAAGTGTAACCGCCTTCACTCATGAACGACGAGGGTGCATTATTCGCTTACTCCAAGAGAAAAGCCTGCCCCTTGAGGAACTCGTGAATGCCTCCGATATTTCGGCAATCGCGTTGAACCGACATCTAGAAAAACTAATCAGCCGGGGTCTAGTTGCAGAGAACGGAAATATATACCGTTTCACGCCCCCTTCTGACCCAGTCCTTAAATCGTTATTGAAGCTTTTACTACACAGTTGATTAACTGTGTATATCTAGTCACAGAGAACGGAGAGAGATACCGTTTCACACCGCCTTCTGACCCAGTCCTTAAATCGTTATTGAAGCTTTTTCTACACAGTTGATTAACTGTGTATATCTAGTCACAGAGAACGGAGAGAGATACCG
>CAYYYX010000064.1:5398-11727 GCA_964476065.1 uncultured Verrucomicrobiota bacterium
TTTCACGCCGCCTTCTGACCCAATCCTTAAATCGTTATTGAAGCTTTTCTACACAGTTGATTAACTGTGTATATCTAGTCGCAGAGAACGGAGAGAGATACCGTTTCACCGCGCCTTCTGACCCAGTCCTTAAATCGTTATTGAAGCTTTTCTACACAGTTGATTAACTGTGTATCAATGAAGTATAGCTCTGTTTCTTACTATTTTATTATCCCAGACGTGCGGTTCCATTTTTATAAAACGGCAGAGCCACCACGGTTGCCGGGAAGCGTTTCCCGCGGATTTCAACCTCCAGCACCGTTCCAGGTTCTGCGGCATCCGCTTGAACCCGTGCGAGCGCAACCGCTTTTCCAAGGCTTGGAGAAAGCGATCCGCTGGTGACCTCTCCTTTTCCCACGCCTTGTAAAAATATGTTGTCGTGAGCGCGCGCGGCGCGTTTGTTTTCAAATTCTAGTGCAACGAGAAGTTCGGCAGGATTTTCGAGATCACACATCACAGTCTCGCGGCCGATAAAGTCGCCCTCTTTTTTTATGAACATGCCGCGACTGGTCGCTGCCGGGGTTTGTTCGCGGGACAATTCGTGCCCATAAAGCGAATAGCCCATTTCAAGGCGAAGCGTATCGCGCGCGCCGAGGCCAATCGGTTTAATATTTTCATTCGCCAGCAGTGCTCGCCAAATGCGAACCGCTTCGGTCGCTGGGAAATAGAGTTCGTAGCCCAGCTCACCAGTATATCCCGTGCGACTCAAAATCATTTCAGTTTCCAAGCAGGCTGAGCCTGCACCCAATAAATTTTCCGAGCATTGGAAAAACTCCGCCTTAAAATATCCAAGGTCTGGAAGTTTTTTTCCGATGACCGTTTCAAGGTCGACGCGAGCCTGCGGCCCCTGTACATCCAGCTTGGCGAGTTCGTCTGATCGATCCGCAAAAACAGTGTCGGAGGAGAGGTGTTGCTGAATCCATTCAGAATCACCCTCAAGCGTGGCGGCATTCACAACGAGCATGTAGCGTTCGTCGCCCAAGCGGTAACAGGTCAGGTCATCGATCACCCCGCCCTGTTCATCGAGCAGGAAGCCGTAGCGGCACTGACCGACCGCCAATGTAGAAACTTTCATCGTCAGCAGGTTTTCGAGATCCGCCGCGGCGGTTGGGCCGGTCAACTCAAACTCACCCATGTGGCAAATATCAAACAAGCCGGTTTTTGTGCGGGTGTGCTGATGCTCGGCCAGAATACCTTCGTACTGGATCGGCATATCCCAGCCGCCGAATTCTGTCATACGAGCGCCGAGCGCCACATGCTCTTCATGTAGTGGTGTTATTTTCAAAACTGTTTCAGCTCCCTCCATGTGTACTTCGGAATATCTTCCACGCTCCGGCCGGCACCGTTATCAACCAGCACCACGGGACAACCTGCCGCCTGCGCAGAAATCACACCGGCGGGGCTGTCTTCAAAAACGAGAACCTCAGAAGGCTCCAGCCCGAGTCGCTCAAGCACCAGCTCAACCATTTCTGGGCTCGGCTTGCGGTGTGCCACATCGCTAGCCGTGCAAACCACTTCAAACAGATCGATCATCCGACCCTCAACCAAAGCATCCCGCACAAAAGGCTTCGGGGAATTACTCGCCAGCGCCAAACGCTTCTGCCTGCGCCATTTATTGATGAAGGAAATCGCCTGCGGAAAAACATCCGTTCGGAAATGCTTCCGAACGTGTGCGCGCTTATGTTCCAGCACCTTCAACGGATCGAGATCCAATCCGTGACGCTCAGCGAGAACCGGCGCAAAGGTACTGGTGTGCGCCTCAAAAAACTCCCGGCGCTCATCGTCCGTGATCTGGTAATCGCTCAGAGTTTCAACGGCATGTGCAAACCCATCTGCGTGATACCCCTCAGAATCGATCAGCGTTCCATCGAGATCGAAAATAAATGCTTCGTACTGGTTTAAATCAAGATTCATATAGCCGTGGAATTTCGGGTATAAACCTCCCGCAGGAAAGAAACTTCGACGAATATTTACAATCTGACTCCCGGACTGAATAGCATTGCCTCCACACCGCCCCCTGCGTATTGTCTCCCGCCTCATGAAAAATAATTTTATACTCCTTCGAGAACAAGAGGTCGCCGAGCTCAATGGCACGGTCAAAATCTACCGCCACGAGCCGACCGGCGCGGAATACATCTCCGTTGAAAACGACGACACCAATAAGGTCTTTGGGGTCACCCTGCGCACTCCACCGTCCGACTCCACGGGCGTGGCACATATTCTCGAGCACTCTGTTCTCTGCGGCTCACGCAAATACCCGCTCAAAGACCCCTTTGTTCAGCTCTTGAAAGGCTCCCTGCAGACCTTCCTCAACGCCATGACCTACCCCGACAAAACCTGCTACCCCGTCGCCAGCCAAAACATGCAGGACTTCTACAACCTCGTTGATGTCTACCTCGACGCCGTCTTCTTTCCGCGCATCACCCCCGACTTCTTCAAGCAGGAAGGTTGGCACTACGAACTGGAAAACGCCGATGCGCCCCTCACCTGCAAAGGCGTCGTCTACAACGAAATGAAAGGCGTCTATTCCTCCGCCGACAGCCTTCTGTTCGAACGCTCCCAGCAGGCGCTCTTCCCCGACATCACCTACGGCCTCGACTCCGGCGGAAACCCGGCCGACATCCCGGACCTCACCTACGACGCCTTCAAAAACTTCCACGAAACCTTCTACCACCCCTCCAACGCCCGCATCTTCTTCTACGGCAACGACGACCCCGCCCGCCGGATGGAACTCCTCGAAGAATACCTCGGCGAGTTCCAAACCTTGGAAAACCCTGTGGACTCCACCATTCCACTCCAGAAACCCTTCGAGAACCCCATCACCATCGAAGAGCCCTACACCGCTGGCGAGGACGATGGCAAAGCCTACCTCACCGTCAACTGGGCCCTGCCCGACGGATCGGAGCACTTTGCCCTCACCATCCTCGACCACATCCTCACCGGCACCTCCGGCTCGCCCCTGCGCAAAGCTCTGATCGAATCGGGTCTCGGCGAAGACCTCGCTGGCTTCGGACTCGAAACGCATATGCGCCAACCCGCCTACTCCATCGGCATGAAGGGCATTAACCTTCCAAACCTTGGAAAAGTCGAAGCACTAATTTTCCAAACCTTGGAAAAACTGGTCACCGAAGGCATCGACCGCGGCGACATCGAAGCCGCCATGAACAGCTTTGAATTCGACCTGCGCGAAAACAACACCGGCTCCTGCCCGCGCGGCCTCTCCGTGATGCTTCACATGATGGAGACCTGGCTCTACGACTGGGATCCAATCGCGCTCGCCGCCTACGAAAAACCGCTCGCCGGTCTCAAACAAGGCATCGCCGACAACTCGCGATTTTTTGAAAACCTCATTCAAACGACCCTGCTCAACAACTCGCACCGCGCCACCGTCAAGCTCCTGCCCGACAGCGAAAAAGCCGCGCGCGACGAAGCCGAGGAACTCCAAGCCCTCCAGACCGTCCGCGACGCCATGAGTGCTGAAGAGATCGAACAAACCGTTGCGGCCACCGCGCACCTGCTCAACATACAGGAAACACCCGATTCCTCCGAGGCCATCAAATCCCTCCCCCTGCTCCAACGCAGCGACCTCCGCAAAGAAATCCGAACCATTCCGCGCGAGATCGAAACCATCGACAACGCCACCGTACTCTTTCATGACCTCTTCACCGGCGGCATCGCCTACGTCGATATCGGCTTCGATCTGCACGCCCTCGATGCCGACGACCTTCCGTGGGTCTCCCTGCTCGGAAGCATGCTGCTCGAAATGGGAACGCAGAAAGAGGACTTCGCCTCGCTTGCCCAGCGCATCGCGCAGAAAACCGGTGGCCTCTACGCCACCCCCATTCATGCGGCGCTCGAAAACAGCCCCGACAGCGTCAGCCGCCTCTTCCTACGCGGAAAATGCATGACCCCCCAAGTCGACGACCTATTTGCCATTCTGAGCGACATCCTCTTCACGCCCGCCTTCAACAACGCCAAACGCTTCAAAGAAATTCTGCTTGAGCATAAAGCCGAAATGAAAAGCGGACTGATCCCCAGCGGACACTCCGCCGTGCTCTCGCGCCTCAAAGCGCACTACCACGAAGCCGCCCGCGCCGCCGAAATCATGGGCGGCATCGACGCCCTCTTCTTCCACCGCGACGTCCAGAAAAAAGTCGAAGAAGACTGGCCCGGCACCGTCGCACGGATCGAAACCATCCTGCAAAAACTGCTCCACGGCGGACTCATCATCAACGTAACCGCCGACGCCAAAGACCGCGCCGAAATTTTCCAAACCTTGGAAAAATTTCTTGGAAGTTTTCCAACCCTCGGAAAACCCACCCCGGCCTTCCACCTTCGCCAAGGCTCCGGCGGACAAGCCGGCCACCCCTCCCAAGGAGGGGAATCCCGCTCGACAATCCCCTCCTGCGGAGGGGTGCCCAACGGGCGGGGTGGGTTCTCTACATGGGAATTCGGCACCGAACCCTCAAAATCCGAAGCCTTACTCGTTTCGTCCCGCGTCAACTACGTCGGACGCGCCATCAACCTGTTCGACAACGGCTATGTATATGACGGCTCATCCTTGGTGATTACCAAATATCTTCGCACCGCGTGGCTCTGGGAAAAAATCCGGGTTCAGGGCGGCGCATACGGGGCCGTCTGCGCCTTCGACCCGCACTGCGGGTCGTTCGCCTTCGCCTCCTACCGCGACCCGAATTTGGCCGACACGCTCGAAACGTACGGCAAAACGGGTGAGTTTCTTAAAAACCTCACGCTCGACCCAGACGAGCTGACCCGCTCGCTCATCGGCGCCATCGGCGCCATCGATGCCTATCTCTTGCCCGACGCCAAAGGGTACTGCGACATGGTTCGCTACCTGACCGACATGACGGATGAAAAACGACAGAAACGTCGCGACGAAGTTCTTTCGACCACCGCCGATGATTTCCACCGGTTCGGGGAATTCCTCAGCATGGACAACGCTGTCACTTCTGTCCTCGGATCAAAAGATGCCGTCAAAGAAAGCGGCATTGAGTTTCAAAGTACTCTTCGAGTTCTCTAATGATCAGCTTCGGCTTGAGTTTGTAGCCGCGATCCATGATCGCGGTGGCGGGATCACGGATCCCGCCCTACAACCCAACGGCTTTGCGGAGCTTTTCGAGGCGCAACGGGCCAACCGTTCCGCCACCGAAAAGCAGGAAATAGTTTTGGAAACCTAACAAATTGACGAAATTTTCAAATGCCTATAGCCTTGCCGGAGTTTCAGCCGTGATAGTACGTCATGACGCTCATTAAACGTTCGATGCGATAAACATAAGGATAATATGAAAAATATCATCATGCTTTTAGCCCTCAGTATCCTCACCGGATGTGCAAGTGTTATAACCATCACACACCCTGAAAAACAAACGTTCGAATCAACCCGTGTTTACAACAAACCTTACGGTGTAGCTTGGCTAAAAGCAGTAGATTGGTTTGCCGACCACAATGTGGTTATTGAAAAAATAGAGAAAGACTCTGGTTTAATTACAGCAAAATACCTAATTGACGTTTCAACCTCAGACTATCTGGATCATGGAAAAGTAGAAGCTAGCATGGCGCATATTACTAGTATTGAGGAGCATGGATCTCTCAATGTCACGGTTCGTGAAATTGATGCGAATAAAACCAAAGTAAGTGTTAACTTCTTCGGAACATATGAAATTCATGCTCTAGATGGATGGTGGGGGAAAGATATGCGGAAAACTGGGAAAAGCATATCTACAGGAAAGCTAGAAACTAGCATTTTGAATTACATACAGGCTGAATAAACAATCTGGGAGCCACGAGTCGGGCCTACAGAGAAGCCATTGGGCAATGACGTTGAAGCCATAAAAACAGAATCGATCGAACGGATAAATTTATCATGAAGACTTATGAGCTAACCCTTACAGAAACTGGCGAAAAAAGATACATAGCGGCGGAATCCCCTGAGCTGTCTATTCGCGCAATTGGTGGATGCGGTCGACCCACTAAGGTTACTTCAATAGTACAGGAAACGACCATTGATCTGTGGAATACTGATACTGGGATCACAGCAAGAGAGATGTCAGAGGAAGAAGTCAACGAACTCCACCCCTCTAAAATTAAAAAGCAATAATCTCGAACCACCGCATTAACCCTATCGCGGACTCCGCCCGCTCAGAGTGACGCGAACTGCTATAAACCAACGGCTTTTCTTAATTTCTCCACTTCCCACGGGTCGAGGTTGCGGTGCTCGCCGGAGCGAAGTTTTTCGAGGCGAAGCGGGCCGACGGAGACGCGCAGAAGGC
>CAYYYX010000065.1:0-11463 GCA_964476065.1 uncultured Verrucomicrobiota bacterium
CAATGTCCGCACCGCGGTAGGTCTCGTGATATCCCTTCTGCTGACCGCAGCCTAGAGCGTTGGTCACGGACAGTTTGAAGACGCCTTTCTCGTAGAGCGCCTGTTTCACGGCGGTCAGTTTCTGTGGCTGTATATATGCAATAATCAGTTTCATGATTTTTCTCCTTAGTGAATTAGCTGTTGGTGAAGATCTGGAACCCGCTGTAGGCCTCCATGCCGTGCTCGCCGATGTCGAGCCCCTTGAGTTCTTCGTCCTCGCTTACGCGAATCCCGATGGTTTTCTTCAGGAGGAAGAAAATCAGGAATGCGGCAGGGAAGCAGACGGCTCCGTAGGCGACCACACCGATCAACTGGGTCAGGAAGCTGTACTCGGCACTGAATACACCGACAAACAAGGTTCCCAACACACCACATACGAGATGGACGGTGGTTGCACCGACGGGGTCGTCGATTTTCATTTTGTCAAACATCATGACGGAAACCACTGCGACCGCGCCGCAAATGAGTCCGATGAGGATCGCCGCACTCACGGAGACCACGTCCGCACCCGCGGTGATACCCACCAACCCGGCTAAACAGCCGTTGAGGACCATCGTGAGGTCGGGTTTTTTATGGATCGTCCATGTGGTGCTCATGGCGCCAATGATTCCGGCGGCCGCGGCCATACAGGTGGTGACGAGAACGTAGGAGACCCTGCCCGGATCGCCGGAGAGAACCGAACCGCCGTTAAAGCCGAACCAACCGAGCCAGAGCAGGAACACCCCGATGGTGAGCAAGGGCATGTTGTGGCCCATGATGGCTTTAACCTGTCCATTGACATATTTGCCAATCCGCGGCCCAAGTAGCAAAATCGCGGCGAGCGCAGCCCAGCCACCGACCGAGTGAACGAGCGTGGAACCGGCAAAATCATGGAAGTTCATTTCTGCGAGCCATCCGCCGCCCCAGACCCAGGAGCCAACAAACGGGTACACGAGCGCAATATAAATGGCCGAGAAGGTCAGAAACGCCCCGAGCTTGATGCGTTCTGCAACGGCACCGGAAACGATGGTCGCAGCGGTGGCGGCGAACATGCCCTGGAACAAGAAGTCTGTCCAGTAGGTGTACGCCCCGTCGGCATAGTCGATCAAGCCGGCCGCACCTTCTGGCGCCGCGATACCGAATCCGGAAAACCCGAAGATTCCGGCGATTGAAAATTCACCGGGATACATCAGATTGAAACCGATCAGCGCATAGGTCAGCAGACCGATCGCGACAATCGCGGTATTCTTGAACAAGATGTTGACGGTATTTTTTGCACGGGTCAGCCCCGTCTCTACCGTTGCGAATCCCAGATGCATGATGAAGACCAAAAAGATGGAAACCATCATCCAAATATTGTTCGCGGTAAACATGGCATCTGCCGCCGTGATCTCCGGCACGGCCTCTTCCGCATACCCGGCTGCGCCGAGTGCCACTGCACCAGCCATCAACAACAGGGTCTTTTTCCATCTACTCATAACGTCCTCCTTAGGTTAAACATCCAAAAATCCGCCCATATCGGCGATTTGATGTGAACCCTTAAAGCAGGAAGCAGGCCAAGAAGAAAAAACGGAGGCATTGATGTCTTAACCCATTGAATATAAATGATTTACAGAATACACGCACCGGGAGATATAAATACATATTTGTTTCTATCTAAAAGATAGATACATTTATGTACTGTAAAGGAAGGATTCGACCTCCGAAATCAGGCTGAATCCGAGCATCTGTCGCGCGGTGTAGACCGCTTTTTCCATACTGACGGCTTCCACCGCTTTTTGAATGTCGGGAATCCGGCGCGGCGCGATACTGAATTTGGTAATGCCCGCTCCCAGCAAGAAGGGAATCATCTTCGCATCGCGGGCGATATCGCCGCAGATCGAAACGTCCGTTCGATGACTCCGCGCCACGGCGGCCACGCGCTCAATCGCGCGCAGAATAGCGGGATGGTGCGAAAGATAGAGCTTGGAAACCATCTCGTTGGTTCGATCGACCGCCAGCATATATTGAATCAGGTCGTTGGTTCCAATGGACATGAAATCGACCTCGTGCGCCAGATCCTCCACCAGCGTCACGGCCGACGGCAGCTCCACCATGATTCCCAGCTTCGTTTCCCGATTATACGAGACCCCTCGGTCGTCGAGCTGTTTCATGCACTCCTTGACCACCTCACGTGCTTCCACAAACTCATCCACCGAGGAAATCAGAGGAAACATGATCCGCGTGTTGCCGCCCTCGCCCGCGCGAAGCATGGCGCAGATCTGTTCCGCAAACACTTCCCTGTTCTGGAGCAAAAACCGAATCCCGCGCAAACCGAGGAAGGGGTTGGCCTCCTCCACCTCGCTCGGATGCGCCATCAACTTATCCCCGCCGATATCCAGCGCTCGGAACGTCACTTCTCGCCCGGCCATCGCCTCCACCAAACGGCAATACACCTGATATTGCTCCTCCTCCGACGGAAACGCATTACGAATGATAAACGGGAACTCACTGCGGTAGAGCCCAACCCCTTCCGCGCGAAATTGCTCCGCCAATTTCAGGTCGCTCAGCAGGTTGATGTTGGCAAACAACTGAATACGGACACCATCCGCCGTATGCGTCTCCGCCCTAACCGATGGCGCGGCCTCCAGCTCGGTGACCGCGCGTCGATGCTCTTCATACTCATCAAGCACCTTGCGGGAGGGGCGGATATAAACCGTTCCCTGCGACCCATCGATCAGCAGCTCACACGACTCGCGAAACAGCGCGAACTGTTGCGGGTCTACCATGACCATCGGCTTTTGAAGTGACCGACAGATGATCGCAATATGCGAGGTCATCCCGCCCTGCACCACAAACCCCTGAGCCTTTTCGGTGGCAAGCTTTAGTACATCAGAAGGCAGCAGGGAGTCCGCCAGAATAATCTGCCCACTGTAGTCCCCCGGGGTACGCCCAATCCCCATCAGGTTTTCAAGAAGGCGATGACCCAAATCTTTCAGGTCATGCTCTTTTTCCTGCAACCGCAGATTGGGGCTGGCGGCGAAAATTTCAATGTACCGATTCACCACGTCGACCAACGCATCGACAGGCGAAGCGCCCCCTTCGATTTTATGGCGGATTTCGCCCGAAAACTCTTCGTCCGCCAAAATCAATAAGTGGGCGCTGAAAATCAGTTGTGCCACATCGGAAAGATCTTCATTGGCCTCGCGCTGTAGATCCTTCAGCTGCCGCTCACTCTCCTTTAAGGCGCGATCAAAATCGGCCATCGTCAGATTTTCAGCCACCGAATCCGGGGCCCGGAATCTCCCCGCCCGGCCCGAAATCATAAAACTAGCCCGGCCTTGCGCCACCCCGTCGCTGGCGGGACGCCCCTTAATCAGCTTCGTGCCCTGCGCAGCGACCGGCACCACGGTCTCCTCCCGCCGATGGAGAGCCATCAGCAAGTCGGCATTTTCAATCACCGTGGCCAGCTGCCCGGCAATGGCGCGCAACGCCTGCTCGTCGGCCCCATCAAAGTAATCCGTCTTCACATCCTGCACCACCAGCACGCCGACCCGCGTGAGCTGCCGGCGAATCGGCACGGCCAGAAACGCCTCGTACTTTTCTTCCCCAATCCCCTTCACCGGTTTGAAGATCGGGTTTTTCGAGGCGCACCCCGCACAAACCGAGCGCAACTCCTTCAGGGCCATCCCGGCAATCCCCTGCCCCAGACGCAACTGAACCTTGCCAATCGCATCCACACTCAGCCCCTGCGTCGCGCGCAGGGTCAGCATGCGGGTCACATCGTCATAAATATAAATGGAACAGACGGCCGCCTTCATATGCCAGGCCACCGTGCTCACCGCCGATTGCAAAAAATCGTCCAAGCTACTGCTCTTTTCAAAAAGAGCGGACAGCTCCGCGACGTCACAGATCATCTCTACATTTGTTTTACCCATAAAATACTTCTATCCTCTTTTTCCAAGGGTTGGAAGAAAAGTTTGTCACTCTCGCTTCGCTCGGGTCCAACCCTCGGAACTTTTCGAACGATTCTTTCCAAGCATTGGAAAAAAAGATGTTCGTTTTCCACGGGTTGGAACCCGCCCCGCGCCGCGCCAAAATCGGATGCAGACGGCAGGAAAATTGATTCGACCTGCCCCGAGCGTCTCCCTACTATGGCGCTTTAAATAACAAAGCTGACTCATGCAAAAACTCGACACGACTCTCTTTCTAAAAATCTATCGCCACATGCTCGCATCGCGCAAGGCCGATGCGGTGCAAGCGGATGCCGCCCAACGCGGCGAGGCATTTTTCTACATCCCGTCGTCCGGCCACGAGTCGATGGCGGCGCTGGCTCCGCACCTAACGCCGACCGACTGGCTCCACTGCCACTACCGCGACCGCGCCCTGATCCTCGCCCGCGGCGTCACACAGGAAATGCTTTTGCGCGGCCTGCTCGGCAAAACCGGGTCGCCCTCTGAAGGCCGCCGGATGCCCGGCTTTGCCTGTAACCGCGAACTCCGCCTCCTCAGCGTCCCAACCGGCGTTGCCAGCAACGCGCTTCAGGCCGTCGGGATCGCTCAAGCCATCAAGAGTAGCTCGGAAATTGTCTACTGCGGTATTGGCGATGGCGGCACACAGGAAGGCGAATTTTTCGAAGCCGTGGCCGAAGCCGTCCGCTCGCAACTCCCCGTTCTCTTCGTAGTGCAGAACAACCGCTACGCCCTCTCCACCCCCTCCGCCGGACGCACCTTCTTCTCCCGGCCCGACGGCGATGCCGACGAATTCTACGGCCTGCCAATTTTGAGAGCCGATGGAACCGACGCGGTCGACACGCACCGCGTCTTTGGCGAGGCGGTTTCCACGATTCGGAAAACCCGCGGCCCGCAGATCGTCGTGATGGAGGTGGAACGACTCGGAAGCCACACCAACGCCGACGACCACACCCTCTATCGCTCCGCCGACGACATCCGCGACATGCGCGAAAACGGCGACCCCATTCTCAACCTCGCTGAAAAGTTAATCGCCGCCGGAATTCCCGAAGCCGATCTCAAAGCGATTGAGCACGAACTCAATCACGAGATCGACGAAGCCTTCGCCGCGGCGCGTAGAGCCGACAATGCGACGGTCGAACTCTCCGCAAAAAAACCGCTGCCGCCCGCCCAGGACGAGCACCGCGAAGACGGCGACGCGCTCACGATGATCGAAGCGATGCGCGCCACACTCCGCGCGCGCCTCAACGCAGATCAAGATGTTTATATGTATGGCGAAGACATCGCGGATCCCAAGGGCGACGTGTTCGGTCTCACGCGCGGACTCGGCACGGACTTCCCGAAACAGATCACCAATGCCCCGTTGAGCGAAAGCACCATCGTCGGCGCCGCCATCGGGCAGGCCCTCGTGGGCAAAAAGCCCGTGGCCTGCATTCAGTTTGCCGACTTCATGCTCCCCGCCTTCAATCAGATTGCCTCCGAACTCGGGGCCATGTACTGGCGCACCAATGGTCAGTGGGAATGCCCCGTCATCGTCATGGCCATCTGCGGCGCCTACCGCCCCGGCCTCGGCCCGTACCACGCGCAAACGTTCGATTCCACCTTCGCGCATATCCCCGGCCTCGATGTGCTGATGCCCTCGACCGCCGCCGATGCCGCCGGCCTACTCAACGCCTCGTTCGACTCCGGCCGCCCGACCATTTTCCTTTTCCCGAAAAATTTGATCAACGACCGCACCGTCACCTGCGCCGACGATGCCGCAGACCAGTTTGTACCGATCGGTAAAGCCCGCGTCACCCGCTCCGGCAAAGACCTCACGATGGTCAGCTGGGGCAGCACCCTGCCGCTGTGCGAAAAAACCGCCACCGCGCTCGACGAAGCCGGCGCCTCCGCCGAAATCATCGACCTGCGGACTCTCGTTCCGTGGGACGAAGAAACCATCATCGCCTCCGCAAAGAAAACCGGCAAGCTGCTCGTCGTCCACGAAGACAACCAGACCTGTGGACTCGGCGGGGAAATTCTCGCCACCGTTGCCGAAAAAGCGGGGGTCCCCATTCAAATGGCACGCGTCACACGCCACGACACCTACATCCCCTATCTATTCGAAACACAGATCGAAGTGTTGCCCTCCTTCAAAAGCGTACTCAGCAAAGCCGCCGAAATGCTCGATCTCTCCTTGAGCTGGCAGAAGCCGGTCGAAGAAGCCGAAGGCTCCGTCACGGTCAATGCGATTGGCTCGAGCCCGTCCGACAAAACCGTCACCCTCGCCGAATTGCACATCGCCGTCGGGCAGACCGTTGAAGCGGGCGAGCTACTCGCCTCCGTCGAGGCCGACAAAGCGACGATGGAAATCTCGACGCCCGTCACCGGAACCGTCGAAGAACTGCTGCTCGCCGAAGGCGATGTGGTGGACGTGGGCACCCCGCTCGCTCGCATCGCCACCGACGAAACCGATCTCATCAAAAAACCGGTCACCGAAGAAAATCCCGGCACGCCGATCCTCGAACGCAACGCCGCTCTTCCAGGGGTTGGAAAAAGTGACGCGGCCGAGGCGAAGCCTGTTTTGCTCTCCTCCATCGCCACCGTACTCGGCTCACGCAAAGTCACCAACGAGGAGCTGGTGGACCCCGATGATGCCTGGAACTCCGAGGCCATCCGCAAACGAACCGGCATCGAAACCCGCTACTGGATCGACGGCGACGAAACCGTCACCACCCTGGCGGTGAAAGCGGCGCGCGACCTGCTCGAAAAAGAGGGCCTTGCCATTGATCAAATCGACGCCTTGGTTTGCGCCACCGGCACTCCGCTCGCCATGACCCCTTCGCTCGCCTGTAGCGTCCTTCGCGAGCTAAGCCCCGAAAAAGGCGAAGTCCTCATGCAGGCGCACGATATCAGCGCCGCCTGCTCTGGCTACATGTACGCCCTGCAAACCGCCTGCGATATTTTACGAGACGACCCGTCTAAAAAAGTCATCGTCATCACCGCTGAAACGCTTTCGCCGATGATCAACCACGACGACCCGAAGACCAGCGTCCTCTTCGGCGACGCCGCCACCGCCTCGCTCCTCTCGTGCGAGCCGCGCAACGGCGACGTCAACGCATTGATCAACCGTCCGGTTTTGTCGGCCAAAGGCGTGGAAGATAAAATCCTCTACGTCCCGAATATGGGCGGCGAAGAAAAGATTGAAATGGAAGGGCTGACGGTCTTCAAAATCGCCATCAAGAAGATGATCAACATGCTCGACGATGCCTGTATAGCGCGCGGTATCGCCGTCGATGAGCTCGACAAGATTGTGCCGCACCAGGCCAACGAGCGGATCATCGAAGCCATCCGCAAAACGATCCACTGCCCGCCAGAAAAAATGTTCAACCACATTGCCAAATATGGCAACACCTCCTCGAATACCCTCCCGCTGGCGCTGAATGAGCTCATGCCCGGGATGGAAAAAGACGCGCTGATCGGCCTCACCGCTTTCGGCGGAGGCTTCACCTTCGGCGCCGCCGTCATCGAAAAACAATAGGCGTCATGAAATCAATTGTTCTACAGGAACTGCGGCATCACGGACCGTTCACGTTGCTCGGTGCACTCGGCAGTGTTGCGGTGATTATGCTTCTTCGCCTCTGGGCCCCGGACTTTCTCTCGACCGACCGCGCAGCGGATCTATTTGAGTTTACCCATCCGCTACACGTGGTGCTCAGCGCGATGGTGACCGCATCGCTCTACCGCAACTACCGTTCAAAAACGAAACACTCCCGTGGGGGAATGTTTGCGGTGATTCTGATCGGCTACTTCGGATCGATCGGCATCGCCACGCTCAGCGACTGCCTGATTCCCCACTGGGGCGAAATACTGCTGGGAATGGGCCATACGCATGCGCATATCGGGATTATCGAAATGCCGATCATTATCAACTTCGCCGCGCTCTTTGGAGTCGGCTTTGCCTATTGGTATCCGAAGACCCACTTCCCGCACACGGGGCATGTTCTGTTGAGTATGGCGGCCTCTCTCTTCCACATTTTGCGCGGTCAGGCCGGAACCTTCAGCCTTCTCGAAGGCGTTGGCATTGCCCTGTTCCTGTTCGTCGCTGTCTGGATTCCCTGCTGCCTCAGCGATATCGTCTTCCCGCTCCTCTTCATCCGCAAAGAGGATCTCCCTAAAGATCTCCACCTCCACTAGCCGGATCGTCTCATCGGCTTTCGACTTGACTCTTCGACCCTTTTTCGGTTTGCTAGGCGCACTTAACTCTCCGGAGGAATTATCATGAAAAAGATTATTAACCTGCTCCTTTTATCGGTGTTGCTTTCCGTTCTCTTCGGGTGCACGACCACGGACGAGAAATATGAAACCCTTCTGCAACCGCCAGATTCCTTTAATCCCATCTGGCTCCGCTACCAGGAACTTCCTGGAGAGAAAACCATGGTGGTCGCCATCGACATGGGCGGAAACTGGGCCTTTGGCTCCGATCACGACCGCGATTCCCTTAAGGAAGCCGCCAAAAATGCCGCTATCAAATGCGACAAAGCGCGCAAAAAACATAAAGTATTCGCCAAAGCCACTCTCTTCGCGGTGAATAACGAAATCGTCTACTACGACAACCAGTTCAAGTAGAACTCCGTTACCCTCTTCACGAAAACGCCCCGAATTTCGGGGCGTTTTTTTATTTTACACTCCTGAAACACCTCGAGTTCTGGCTTGCCGGTCTACGACCTGGCGAAGAGAATGGCCATCGTTAACAAGGAGGTTCTTATGCAGGTTCTCAAAAAAGTACTCATCGGGATTGGCATTGCGCTAGTCGTTCTCTTCGTCGTCGCAGCCCTATTCCTCGGCCCCATCATTAAGGGCGCTGTTGAAACCATCGGCCCGCAAGTCGCGGGTGTGGACATCACTCTTGAGAAAGCTGGCGTCAATCTGTTCTCCGGAAACGTGACGCTCAAAGGACTGATCATCGGGAACCCGGAAGGCTTCAAAACCCCCAGCCTCATGGAACTCAATCAGTTTGTGGTCGACCTGGATATGGGCTCGCTCTTCACCGATACCCTTGTCATTAAAAAAATCCATATCGACGGCCCGCAGATCACCTATGAGCAAGCCCTGAGATCCAGTAACTTCAGTACCCTCCAGAAAAACCTAGCGCCGGACGAGAAGGCTCCGGCCGAAGAGCCGGAAGAAAAAATGGCCAAGAAAAAGAAAGCCCCCGCCAAGAAGGTGGTCATTGAAGACTTCCTTTTCGAAAACGGGAAGGTCAACGTCAGCATCACACTCGCCGGCGGCAAACAGCTAACCGTTCCGCTGGCAACCATCCACCTCGAAGACATTGGAAAAGCCTCAGACGGCGCATCGATCACGGAAGTGGTCAACGAGGTTTTCGGCGCCATCACCAAAAGCGTCGGACAAGCCGTTGCCGCCTCGGGGAATCTCGCTAGCGATGCATTAAAGGGAACCAGCGCACTCGCTGGTGATGCGCTAAAAGGAACCGGCGATCTCATCAAAGATCCCGGCCAAACGGTTGATGCCGCAAAAGAGGCCGCGGGCGCAGCAACCGATGCAGTAAAAGATGTTGGGGGTGCCCTCAAAAAGGGATTCGGCGGACTGCTCGGGAAATAACCCGTTGTTCTTCAAAGAAAGCCGCTCCGGAATCCGGAGCGGCTTTTTTATGCGTAGCCCAGTTTCTTCAAAAAGAAGAAGTTCTTGCGCCAGTTTTTTTCGACCTTCACCCAGAGCTTTACCTTCATCTTTACAGCATACATCTCAGACAGTTCTTTTTCGGCCTGATACTGCACGCTCTTGAGCAACCGACCCTTCTCGCCGATCACAATCCCTTTCTGGGAATGGCGCTCCACATAAACCACGGCCTGAATCGTCCATTTGGCCGGTGTCTCCTCGATGTCCTCAATCCAAATGGCCAGACAATGCGGAAGCTCATCGTGAAGGCGCTCGAAATACTTTTCGCGGATCACATCGGCCATGTTCAGTTTTCGCGGATAATCGGTCAGGATTTCTTCCGGAAAAAGATGCGGCCCGTCGGGAACGATGGAGAAGAGTGTATCGGTCAGCGCGGAGAGCCCCTGGCCCTTTAGCGCGGAGGCTTCGAGCCAGACCGGCTTCAAATCGCATTCTTTTTCTTCGGCGACCTTCGCCCAGAGCTCTTTGTAGCTCGCAATGAATCCGGTTCCAAGATCAGTTTTATTGAAGAGCAATATGCAGGGGGTGTCATCCTTCATTAGGCGACGCATCCAACCCTCATCCTCTTGCCACGATTTTCTGGAGGCATCGAGCACGAGCAAAATGGCATCGGCCCCGCCCACAGAAGAGCGCGCCATTTTATTGAGATTCTTGCCCATCTCGCCTTCGGCCTTATGCACGCCGGGGGTATCGAGGAAGACGAGCTGTCCGCGATCTTCGGTGAAAATCGCGCGGATCACATTACGGGTCGTCTGCACTGTGTCGCTGACAATGCTGACCTTTTCGCCGAGCAGCGCATTGAGCAACGTCGATTTGCCGACATTCGTCCGCCCGATCACTGCGATCACGCCGGAGCGGCCTTCGGTCGTCGGCACTGGGGTTTCTTCATCCATGGGTTTTCCAATCATCGGAACCGGCTGAGCCGGTGCTTGCTGTTTTTTTGCCTCTCCCCTGCAGGTCGCTTCTTTTTGGGGTACAAAAAGCACTTTGCAATAGCTCAGGTTCAGACATTGGAAAAAAGATACCCTGTTTTTTCCAAGCATTGGAAGCAACTTCGTTGCTCTACAACGCTTCGCGTCGCTATAGCCGCGTTTTCCCGCCGCGTAACACGACGGCGGAAACGGAAAGCGACGCCTGAGGTTTGAAGGGTTTATTTCTGCTCAGGATTTTTTGCGCCGGGACGGAATAAATATTCGAGGCCGTTGGCTTTAATGGTGTAAACCGTTTCGAGCAGTTGACCCAGCTCCCCTTTCGGGAAGCCCTTCTGTTTGAACCAAACCACGTAGGGCTCCGGTAAATTGATTAATTTTGTGCCCGCATACTTTCCAAACGGCATCGTCGCCGTGACCAGCTTGCGAAAGACTTCGGGATCGGGGTTCAGCTCTTCACTCATTTCAACGAGGGACTCCTTCGGGATCTAAATGCTTTATTTTACCAAAGCGAGCGGGCTGAGCCGAGATCCTCCTGAACCGGAATTTCCCCGAAAGCGGAGCGATAGATACCTGAGGTATTCCGAACGTGCTTTTGGTATTTCCAAAAGAAGCGCCTAGGGCGCGGCAATTTTACCACAGGTAAAATAACGACCCACAGGGAGTGGTTCGCCATTGGAAACGCTATTGCATAGAGGCGCAAAAAATCTGCGCGCGCTCCTCTGTTTGGAAACAGCCATTCTCATTGTGGCTTTGCGGTCATCTCTCCAGACCGGCTGAAGCCGGAACTACAAACCTTTTTCACTGGTTTTAAGGTTCGGTGTCCCGCTGGCAGACTGTAAATCAAAGTGTCCGAATTGGAATGCAAAGAGCCTCATGCCAGA
>CAYYYX010000066.1:0-4287 GCA_964476065.1 uncultured Verrucomicrobiota bacterium
TGCTGCAAATCTATATGCAGGGGCCACTTGCGTCAACTTGATACCCCGCTTTATAAATAGCAGCACCTTGATGAGTAATGATTTTGCCCATAAATGATTTTGCCATTTAACTGCCGCGTACTAACGCGGCCTCTCTCACGTTGATCGAGTCTGCTCATATTTTTCTAGCGGGTGCAAAAGAACGTCGGGGCAACATTCTCGAAGACAACGGAGAAAGCTTCAGGTTGCAAGACTCGGTTCGCCATCGTAAACTGCGCAACCCCATAAGATGAAAACGCCCAAAATCAAAGCTGGTTCATTTGGATTCGCGCCGCCCACAACGAAGCGGTTGTTGATGGGTTGCTTCCTGTTTGGATGGGTCTTGTTTTCTTGCAAGGGTCAATCCGAGACGATGGCATCCACAAATGCCCCGGTAGTGGAAAACCTCGCGCAGTTGGCGGCATTGGCCGATGCGATTCAACCCCGCAATGTTCCCATACAACTTGACGGAACGGTTCTTTGGTCCAGTGAAGCGGAGGGTCGGGTCATTCTCCATGATGCAACCGCAACGGTTCAGTTGGAACTGCATCTTCCCTGTCGGATGCCGGAGTTTGGCGATCAGCTACGTCTGGAGGGTGAATGTGTGGTGCTGAAGGCGAGAGATGCCATTACGCTGTCCTCCGTCCCTGTGGTGGAAAACAACGGTCTCCATGCCTTTATCGAAAAGTCAGGAAAAGTTCATCTGGAAGCCGGAAGGCATCCCATTCAGGTGGCCTGGTTCAACCGAACAGATTCATATGGGTTGGACGTGGAATATGAAGGGCCGGAAATTTCCCGGCAGCCCATCCCCAATACAGAACTCTACCGCCTGCAGGATGGACCGACCTCGGGAGCAACGGACGATGTTAACGGGCTGAACTATCGATGTTTCGAAGGTCCGTGGTGGCGCCGGCTCCCTAACTTTGACCACATGGCAACGGCCGGTTCGGGGGTGACGGATAATTTTGATATAGGCATCAGAAGCCGGGACAATCATGTCGGGCTTCAATTTTCCGGAACTCTCAACATACCGCGCGCTGGCGACTACACGTTTACGGTTCGCTCCGATGATGGCAGCCGTCTATTCATTGGACCCTCTTCGCTGAAGCTTTCTACAAAAGGGGGCGGAACGCTTCCTGCTCCACAGCCCGCATCCGCACATGGAATTTTCCCGGACGAGCCGGAGTTCCAATGGTCGGAAGTCGAGGGAGATGTTGTTGCGGTCTACACGTCTCAACATACGCAGGAACTTGAGGTGATGACAAAGGCCGGATTGGTACGTGTCAAGGTGGCTGACGTTTCCGCCGGTTCCTTGGCTCTGAAGCTGCCTGACCGTCTCCGAGCAGCAGGGGTCAGCCGCCGCATTCGTAATTCCGGGGGCAACTGGGTGCGTGGCGAATTTTTTATCCAACGGTTGGAAAATCCCGGACCCCAGAACACTCAGCCCCAAAACGGGGAAGAGGCCGAGGCCGACCGTCTCCCCGTTCTGACGACCATCAATCAAATTTACCAGATCAGCCTCGAAGAGTCTTCCCGCAGATATCCGGTTAAGGTTCGAGGGGTCATCACCAGCCCGATGGAAAACAACGGCGCGGTTCTGCAGGATTCTTCCCGCGGAATCTATGTGGCCCTGGACGGACCCATCCACCTGCAGGTCGGCGACTATTGTGAAATCGAAGGGACGACAGGACCGTATACGTTTTCCCCGTACATTGACGCCTCCCATGTTGAAGTGCTGGGAGCCGGCAGTCTGCCGGAGCCCGTTGAACCGTCGTGGGACCAATTGATTAACGGGAGTCTGCACTGCAACTATGTCGAGCTGGAGGGCGTCGTTACTTTCATTGATAATGACCGAATTACTTTGCTGACCCGTGGCGGGCGTATCAACGTCAGACTGAACCCTGCGGGGGCGAAAATGCCGCACAATGCCCTCGGTGCAACGGTTCGGTTGCGCGGTTGCCTGCGTGCGGACTGGGACGGGATTTCCCGCCGGGTGATGGTGGGGTCAATATTTCTTGATCAACGCTGGATAACGGTGGTTCAACCGGCTCCCGATGATCCGTTTAGAGTGGGATACAAGCGGGTGGACGACCTTCTCCAGTTCGATCCCGAGGCCGGCGCATTGCAACGTGTAAGGGTCTATGGCGTGCTGATTCACAAAGGCCGGGACATCTGTTGCCTGATGGATGGTCGCAGTGGCTTGAGATTTGTGCCGGCAAACGAAATTCATGCCGCAGTAGGCGATAGGGTAGATGTGGCGGGTTTCCTGGAGCTGGGTGGCGGATCGCCGGTGTTGCGCGAAGCCATGGTGAGAACCACGGAGCATGCCGAAATGCCCGAGCCCAATCCTTTGGATTCGGATGACCTGCTGCAGGATGAGCATGACGCGACCTACGTGAAGGTCGAAGGCATTCTGTTGGACCTCAGTGAAAAACCCGGCCAAGTTGTGCTGGAACTGCAGAACGGATTGCGCCGCTTTGTGGCGGAATTGAACGGCGAGTTGGATGCCAAGGCGCTGGTGCCTGGCAGCCGCCTTGAACTGACGGGAGCCTACATCGGGCTGGGCGGGAACCGGGTGCTCGGCCAACCGATCAACTCATTCAAGCTTTTGCTCAACAGCGATGCCGATATCACGATTCTATCGCGTCCGTCCTGGTGGAACCTGCAGCGCATGCTGAGTGTGGTCGGCCTGCTCACGGCAGTACTTGTTGCCGCATTGATCTGGATTAAACTGCTGCATCGGAAGGTGGAGCAGCGAACCGAGGAGCTGGGCAATCAGATTCGCGAGCGGCAGCGTGCCGAGAACCAGCGTGAAATCGAGCAGGAACGCGCCCGTCTGGCCCATGACCTTCATGACGATCTCGGCGCCCACCTGACCGAGGTGAACATGCTCGCCTCACTCATCGACAGTCCGGATGCGACCGCCGAAGAAAGAAAGAAATATACGGATGAATTGAGTGATATCGCTTTGCACATGGTCACTTCGCTCGACGAAATCGTCTGGGCGGTGAACCCGCGCAACGATACGGTGTCTTCTCTGGCTGGATATTTTGGGGCGTATGCCCAGCGCCTGCTCGAACTGGCTTCGATCCATTGCGGACTGGACGTGGCCGACAGTCTGCCTGAAACCTCATTGGATTCTCGGTTTCGGCAGGAAGTCTTTCTGGCGTTCAAGGAAGCACTGGCAAACATTATCCAGCATGCCCGTGCCGGAAAAGTTTGGCTCCGCATTTTTTTGCAACACAATGATCTGGTGGTTATCATATCCGATGATGGCTCAGGTTTTATTCCCGGCGAACGGGAAGCCGGTGCCGACGGGTTGGTCAACATGAAGGGACGCCTGGCTGCCTTGAATGGACAATGCACCATAGAAAGCGACCCGGAAACGGGAACCATCGTCCGTTTGCAGGCGCCAATACAGAAGGCTATGGAATGATAAACGTTGGGATAGTTGAAGATAATAGGACATTGCGCGAAGGGTTTGAAATACTCATCAACCGCGCGGACGGCATGCAATGCGTCTGCACATGCAGCACGGTAGGTGAAGCATTGAAGAACATACCGCAAGCCAAGCCGGATGTGGTGTTGATGGATATTCAGCTACCTGACGGCACTGGGATCGAATGTACCTCAAGCATTAAAGAGCAGATGCCAAAAATGCAGGTCGTGGTCGTCACGGTCTACGAGGACTCCGATCGGATCTTTCGGGCCCTGCAGGCCGGAGCCTGCGGCTATCTGCTCAAGCGTTCAAAACCGGAGCGCATTGTTCAGGCCATCCGGGAAGCCAATGAAGGCGATGTGCCGATGACACCGGAGATTGCCCGGAAAGTGATTGGAGAGTTTCAATCTAAAGCTCAAACGGCATCGGATGTGGAGAATCTAACATCACGGGAAAACGAAGTGTTGCGGCATGTAAAACACGGCATGACGAACAAGGGAATCGCCGATCACATGAGCGTCACGGTTGCGACCGTTAAATTTCACCTCCAGCATATCTATGAAAAGCTGCACGTACACTCACGCACCGAGGCGGCCTTGAAAGTTCAAAACACATCGGAAGCTTGAGTGGTCGGTAACTAGGCTGGAGAACCGACTCGTCGAAGATTTCTAAACTTCTGGACGGCCCCGAATGGCGCCAGGTGAAGGGCTCTGAAAGAACCCACCCCCGCTTCGCGGACCCCTCCCAGGAGGGGATCTCCTTATAATAAAGCCGTCGCAAGCAATCCCCTCCTGGGAGGGGTGGCCGCAGGCCGGGGTGGGTCTTAATAG
>CAYYYX010000066.1:4387-11442 GCA_964476065.1 uncultured Verrucomicrobiota bacterium
GGCGTCGTGGTGAATTAGTGTGGATTAGTGGTTAGAAAACAGCCGTCGCATCGTTGTTATTAGCCTATCTCGCCATCCTGTCAGGCCGACTTGTCGCGTCGTAGCTTTGCGAAGGTTGAAAACTCGCGATCTTTTGGAAAGGAAGCTTCAGCTGAGACGGAAGCGGGTTCTTACTCCAGGCGGTAGACCTGTAGTGTTTTAGCCGGAACAGTACCTTTTTCGACGCAGGCCGTATTTTCGACCTGCCCGTTTGAATAGAGCAGGGTCGTGTCGGGAATGGAAATGTGCTGCGGCTGATGGCTGGCATTGAGCACCACCAACGCGGCACCTCGCCGATAGGCCAATACTCCTTCTTCGATGTGGATTCCTTCGAGCGGGAATACGGAACTGTCGCCATCGACCAGCGCTGGCAGCCGCTTGCGCAGGGCAATCAATTCGGAAATCATCTTAAAGTGCGGATTGGTTTTGCGGATGCCGAACCCGCGTTTTCCCTGATTATCAAACAGAGTGAACCGGCCGGTTTCGCTCTGCGGGCTGCGGTCGACCTGATCGTCGCGCACCGCCAGCTCGGAACCGTAGTAGATGCAGGGGATGCCCTCAAATGTCAGAAGCACCGCGAGGGCAAGGTCATTGTTTTCTTCGCTGATTCCCTTCACCAGAAAACGGTTCAGTCCGTCGTGATTGCCGATAAAGTTGACCGAGTTGCGGCGCATCTCCTGAGCGTCATAGTTACCGACTGTTTTCACTTCGGTATTCATCTGTTCGATGAACCGGCGTAGTGGATTGGCGTCCCCAAAGGTTTCCTGCCGCAGCACATCGCGCACCGCCCAGGTAAACTGAAAGTTGAGCAGGGAATCAAGGCCCCGGCTTTGATCGGCGCTGTTTCCTGCATAATAGTTGATGTCCGAAATCGAGTTTCCATACACCTCGCCGAACAGAATCACGGGGTCGGCATCACGGCCCAACCGCTTGCGTAGCCGCGATGTGAAGGCGTCCCAGAACTCCTTATGGACATGCTTGACCGTATCGATGCGCAACCCGTCTACGCCCAGCACATCAATGTAGAAATGGTAGATCTCGACAAATTCATCGACGAGCTGGTCGAAGTGAGGGGTGTCCGGCGATGTGTTGATCGCGCGCAGTGAAAGAAAGTCGCATCGTTGCTCTTCGCCGTCCTCTTTCCCGAGGCTATTCGGGCTGAAGCCCTTGCCCCAGTAAATAGTTAAGTTCTGAAAAAGGCCCTCGGGTGCCAGTTTGCTTATGTTCCATTGCGGTTCATCGGCCCAGCGTGCGGTTTGAATATAGGATCCATCCTCGCGATAGGGCGGCATCCACTCGGCGGCTTTCCCCTCATCTGTGCCGTTGCCGTCCAGATCGTAGTAGAACAGGGGTCCGATGTGGTTGCAGACAATATCTTGCACCACCTTGATGTTGTTTTCATGGGCCAGATCGATCAGATCTTTGTAATGTTGCAGGCGGCCTTCGCGCCCGGCCTTGTAGGGTTCGCCTGAAAGGCGGGTACGGCTCGTCAGATGCGGATCAATGTCCGTGAAATCCTGCGCCCAGTAGCCGTGGTAGCCGCTCTTGCTTCCGCCCAGATCGTGGAGCGACATCCACGCATTGCGCACCGGCGGCGTAATCCAGATGGCGCTGATTCCGAGATCGGTGAAATAGCCGTCGACCAGCGCGTTTTCCAATCCTCGGAAATCGCCGCCGTGATAGAGGTCGATATTTTTTTGCGCGGCATCGTACAACGCCGGGTCGGAGCCGGGCGGGCGATTGTTTTCTGGGTCGCCGTCATGGAAACGGTCGGTCATCACAAAATAAATGACATCGTTCTTCCATGGTCGGTCGATCCCGTCACGCGCCGAAACGCCGCCTGCTAAAACAAGGCTGAGATAAAGTGCGGATGTGAGGCTGGTGCAGAGCGCCGACCGCGAGCGGCAATCATCGGAGGTGAACTTCCAAGGCTTGGATGATTTTACGGTCAAAGTTCCAAGGGGTGGAACTTTTTGCCAGATTTGTTCCAAGGTTTGGAAAAATGATTCTGCTGTCCATGATTTTGCCATACTCTTCCTCTAAATTTTGGTTGGGGCTCTGCTGCGATGGGTATTTCGTTATTCGGGTTTCATCAGGCTGGGAAGCCCTGAACGGCGCATTGGTGTTCAGCGCCCGGCTCCAGCGTTACGTTCTGTCCATACAGTGCGATGCGGATTGCCTTGTCGGCAGAGAGTGTCACTTCGTCTTGGTTCACACGAACCTCAACAACACTTCCCTTGAAGAGAATCTTGAAGGCGTAGCCGTTCCACGGTTTGGGGATTGATGGGTTCAGGCGCAGTTCGCCATCCTGCACACGCTTGCCGCCGAAGCCCTCGACGACCGACATCCAAGTGCCGGCCATGCTGGTGATATGCAGCCCTTCATGCACCTCGCAGTTGTAGTCATCGAGATCCAGTCGGGCGGTCCGCAGATACATTTCGTACGCCTTTTCTGTGCGCCCGATGCGGGTGGCAAGGATTGAATGCACGCAGGGGGAGAGGGACGATTCGTGCACCGTTCGCGGTTCATAGAAGTCAAAGTTCCGCCGGATGGTTTCGGTGTCGAATTCCTCTTCAAAGGCATAAATGCCCTGCAGGGTGTCGGCCTGCTTGATGAAACAGGAACGCAGAATGCGGTCCCACGACCAGAACTGGTTGATCGGGCGAATTACCGGATCCAGATCGTCCGCCAAAACCTGCTCCTTATCCAGGTAGCCGTCCTGCTGCAGGAAGATGTTACGCTTCTCATCCTGCGGAAAATGGAGCTTCTCGATGATCTCTTTCCAACGGGGGAGCTCGTTTCCAATGGTTGGAAACTTGTCCATGGCGTCCATTTTTTCCAGGCATTGGATGGTGTACTTCATGCACCAGACCGCCATGCGGTTGGTGTACCAGTTGTTGTTGATATTGTTTTCGTACTCGTTCGGCCCCGTGACGCCCAGCATTACAAACTTGCCGCGTGCCGCCGACCAAGTGACCCGCTGGCTCCAGAAACGGGAAATCCCGACCAGCACGTCCAGCCCGCCGTTGAGCAGATAGTCTTCGTCGCCCGTGTGGCGAATGTAGTTATACACCGCATAAGCAATGGCACCGTTGCGGTGGATCTCCTCGAAGGTGATCTCCCACTCGTTGTGGCACTCCTCGCCGTTCATCGTGACCATCGGATAGAGCGCGGCGCCATCGGTGAAGCCGAGCTTCGCAGCATTCTCGATGGCACGGTCGAGCTGGAGGTAGCGGTACTCAAGCAGGTTGCGCGTCACTTCTGGCGGCGCGGTGCAGAGGAAGAACGGAACACAGTAGGCCTCCGTGTCCCAGTAGGTTGCTCCGCCGTATTTTTCGCCGGTGAATCCTTTGGGACCCACGTTCAGGCGCGCGTCATCCCCGGTATAGGTTTGATGCAACTGGAAAATATTGAAACGAATGGCCTGCTGAGCGGCCACATCGCCTTCGATGCGAATATCACACAGTTCCCATTTCTTCGCCCACACCGCTTTGTGGTCGGCCAGCATCGCGGCGAAGCCTTTTTCGGCTGCGGCATGTACGCTAGCCAGTGCATTTGTTTTCAGCGCCTCGACCGGGTGATTGAGCGAGCTGAGTACGCTGGCGTATTTAGTTAAGGATACGGTTTTTCCGCGTTCTGCCGACACTGTGAAAATACAGGTTGCGCTCTTTTCGTCGGATTGAACCGTAATTTCTCCGTCGAGATCTAGCACGCTCTTCATGCCATAGGCACAATGGAAATCCAGTTTGTTGGTGCGCGCTTGCAGATAGCCTTCTGCACCGTCCGCCTGCGTTTCAATCACCGACCAGAATTGCTCGCCGTAGTTGGAGTCCTCGTTGTAGACATCGCCGTCGAGTTCAGGGGAGAAGGTCAGTGTTGCCTCGGAGTTGAGCGGAGTAACGGAGTAGGAGATCGCCGCGTTTTCCTTGTCGAACACGCTGATGAAGCGCAATGCCTCTACGCGGACTTCACAGCCGTTTTCTAGCGTCGCTTTAAAGCTGCGCGACAGCGTTCCTTCTTTCATATTGAGCGTTCTGATGAAATCCTCGACCTTGCATTTGGACAGGTCGAGAGACTCGCCGTCCACGGTAATGCCGATGCCCGTCCAGTTGGGGGAATTCATCACCTTGGCAAAATATTCGGGATAGCCATTTTTCCACCAGCCGACGCGGGTTTTGTCGGGGTAGTAGATTCCGCCCACGTAGCTACCCTGTAATGTGTCGCCAGAATAGGTCTCTTCAAAATTGGCGCGCTGGCCGAACCGACCATTTCCGAGGCTGAAGATGCTCTCGGATGCCATGTGGGTTTCTGCATCGAATCCTTCTTCAATGATGCTCCACTCATCTGCTTTTAAATAATCGTTCATACAGCCGCCCCCTCAAACAACTCAGCTAATTTTTCAAAGCTCACTTCATGAAGTCCTGCGACCACCCAGTCGGCAGCGCCGAGCACATCCGGTGATCCGATGCCTACGCAGTGCATCCCGCCCGCTTGGGCCGCCTCGACTCCAGCGAAAGCGTCCTCGAACACGATGCATGTTTCCGGCGGCACTCCGAGCGCCGCGGCCCCTTTTAGGAATACCTCGGGGTCGGGCTTGGCCTTGGAAACTTTGTTGCCGTCGATCACGGCGTCGAAACAATCGGTCAGACCCAGCCGCTCCAGAATCGTTGGCGCATTTTTGCTGGCGGAACCCAGCGCGATTTGGATGCCTCTGGCGCGTAGATCGTCGAGCAACTCGACCGCGCCCGGTAAAATCTCATCGGGTTGGAGCCGGGAAATGTACTCACAATAAACTTCATTTTTCCAAGTCGCATCTTTTTCCTTCTGCTCTTGGCTCAACTCCTTGCCGCCGACTTCCAGCAGGATATCGAGCGAGTCCATCCGGCTGACGCCCTTGAGCCGTTCGTTGTGCTCCTCGGTAAATTCAAACCCGTATTTATCGGCCACCAGGCTCCAGGCCTTGTAATGGTAAACCGCCGTATCAACAATGACCCCGTCGAGGTCGAACAAACATGCTTTGAACATCTATGAATCTCCATCTTTGATAAAATTAAGCAGGCGGCCGAAAGCGGCCGCCTGATGACGCGAAGGCGACGTGCGCCTTATTGAGCGATCTGTTTTTTTACGGACATTTTTCTTACGGTAACAATCAGCAGAACCACCACGATCAGCAGTGCCGGCCCGACCATCATGGCATTTGCCCGGCCAAAGTGTTCGCCGATCAGGCCGGACATCATGGTGCCGACGGGAATCCCGATGGAGCCGCACGTGATGATGAATGAGGTGGCTTTGGGGCTGGCGTGCCCGATCAGATCTAAGCCGTACCCGGCAATCGCTGGGTAGATGCATGAATTGGCCAGGCCGAGGAGCACCATGAAGGGGATCACCGCGTACAGGTTTGTGAGGTTCACAAACACCAGAATGAACGCGCCGAACAGCAGCGAGGAGATGATAATGTATTTGTGGGTTTGCACTTTCGGCAGCAGGAATTTACCAAAGACAAGGCGGCCGACCATCTGCGACAGGGCATAGGTGGTTACTAGAGCCCCGACCAGTTTGATGTTAAACCCTAAGTCCTGCAGCATGCGCGGCTGGTTCAAGTTGTTCATGATCTGTTCCACATAGACAAACAGGAAGAAGGCGATTGCGGTCAGTACTAGCGGAATCGAAAGGAAGCTCTCTTTTTCTTTGGAGGCCTGCTTCTCTGTTTTCCGGTCGTTGATCTCTTTGTCGGCGAGTTCGCTGATGTTCATGAAGAGGAGGATGATGACGAAGAGAACGAATAGGATGGCGATGAGGCCGAAGACGGCTCGCCAGTCGGCAGCGGCGATGATAAAGCCATTGATGATCGGGCTGAGCATAAACCCCGCACTGAAAAATACGTTCATGATGGCCAGTTTTCCTTCGCCTTCTCCTTTGTGACGGACGGTACCCATGGTCATGTAATAACAAGCGACCAGCACAAATCCGATGGCCATATTGCAGATGAACGACATCGACATGTAGATGGGCAGGACAGGAAACAGTACGATAAGAGTTGAGGCAACGAGCATCATGCCCCCGGCGAGCAGCAGCGTGTTTTTTCCTTTGATCTTGGATATAACAAACCCACCGGTGGCCATCGCCAGAATCTGACCCCACATTCCGAACGAATCATAAAAAATAATCCGCCCAGAGTCTTTGCCGAAAAACTCGGCAACAGACACGGTCGTCATTCCATAGATCGCCGCCTGAAACCCGCAAAATAGAAACGCGATGAATGTAATCAGGATCGCCTTTTTAGCATCTATCTTCGTTGAGAAAATGGTTTTAATTTCTTCGTTTTCAAGTTCATTGCTCATGCTCAAACTCCTTCGTTTTTTTAACAACTGCAGTTAACTAGTTCGTTTCTGTACTTCTGAAAGGTCGGCGCTGTGATCCAAAAGGAAAACCTGTGATTCCATTGGCGCAAGCGAGGTGCGGAGGATTCCGTGTCCATTTTTCACAGTGAGCTTGCCCGGGGTGCCACTAAAGATATTTTCCATACAGTAGGTTCCATCCTGAAGTTTCCATTTCCGAACGAGTTCTTTCGGAAGCCTCAGTTCAACCTCGGTTGATCTGTTTCGCTCAAAACTGGCTAACACCGCAATCTTAGAATCATTGGACCACCGGGCAAAAGAAAATAGTTTTTCACTGTAGTCTTCTGTGTGGATCAGGTTGTGTTTGTGCAGATCCATATAGTGGCCGTTGAGGGCCGAGTTTTTTGCGCTGAAGGAGAGCAGGGTGGTGTAATGCTTTCGTAGCGCTTTTTCGGCTTGGGTAAGCCGTCCGCCGTCATAGGCCCCGTTGTTGGCCCAGCGGTTCATGTTTTTCAGTCCCCAGTAGTCGAAGATGGTTGTCCGGGATGCTGTGCCGAAGCCGGCATCTTGATCGGCCGCCTCGCCGAGCGCCTGCGCGAAGTAGACCATAGACGGGCCGCATCCGGACAGCGCGGAGACGGTCATCGCCGGTTTGCCCATGGTCGCATCACCCGCAAA
>CAYYYX010000067.1:0-10813 GCA_964476065.1 uncultured Verrucomicrobiota bacterium
ACATCTCCTGAGAGGTTTTCGGTAGGGCGACGCCTCCGGCGGAGCCGTCATTCCTGTCTAACGGCTCGCTCGGAGAGTTCGCCCTACCTTTGTATTTCGTACCATTAGGTAGGGCGAGACCTCCGGGCGAGCCGCCATCTAATAATAAGCGATCCAGAACATGCGGCCATTCTTCGGGTAAAGAAACGAGTCCTTTGCGCACCGGATTCATTCGTATGTAATGGCACTTTTCATCGAACTCTGAGTTGTTGCGGAGGCGATGTTCAAAAAAGTCGGATTGCCAATGAATATTTAAATTTGTTGTCTGGTATCTCTTCCATGCACTGACGGTCGATTTGAGCCCTTGTTGTAGATCAAAGGTGGCGATGAAGTGAATGTGATCTGGCATGACTAGCAACAGACATAGATACCACTTGCCAATATTTTCGTAATGAAGAGCATTTTCCAGCAGACGAGTTGCTGTATCGTTTTTAATTAATTCATCTCTGTTCCGCTGTTCACTGTTAATGGTGATGAAGTGCCGCTCGCCTTGTTTTACCCAGGCCGGAATTTCATGTGGTAGCTTTTTTCGTTCAGGGAGCGGCTCGCTCGGAGAGCTCGCCCTACCTTGCCGGTCTGCATTATTGGGTAGGGCGACGCCTCCGGCGGAGCCGAAATCTGGAGCAGGGTTTTTCATTACGATGCGTTTTCTTCGAGGTTTCCGGGGAGCTGCTCGACGAAGGCTTTGATTTCATCGCGGACGCGTCGAAACCCGTCGAGCTTTTCTTCGTCGGTGGCATCAGGCGGGGACAGTTTGGGCGGATCATCGAAGCCGACATGCACGACGCGGGCGTTGGCGGGAAAGATCGGGCAGTTTTCGTGGGCGTGTCCGCAGACGGTGATGACGACATCGAACGGGATGTCGAGCAGGTCGTTGATGTTCTCTGATTTCTGTCCCGTGATGTCGACTCCGGCTTCCGCCATCACATTAACGGCATTGGGATTGAGCCCGTGGGTTTCGATGCCGGCGGAGTAGGGGTTCAATACATCGCTTTTCAGCGCGTGCGCCCAGCCCTCGGCCATTTGACTTCGACAGGAGTTTCCTGTGCATAAGAATAGAATGTTCAGTTTTTTCATTTTCGTTTCCTCTTAGAGAGCGGTGTAGACCATGTAGAGCCCAGCGAGCAGAACGAGTACGCCGCAGATTTTACGAAGCCGCATGGCGCCCTTCGAATTCTCGTTCCAGTTGAGATAGCGTTGAATGCTTTCCGCAGAGGTTCCGGCCAAAACAATCACGGTGCAGTGGCCCATGCCGTACAGAAGAACCAGTGACCCAGCGAAAATCGGGGACTCAGTGCTTAGTTTGAATGTGACAGCCAGTACTGGGGCCATAAAGGCGAAGGTGCAGGGGCCGAGGGCAATGCCGAAAATAAGACCGGTCAGCAACGCCGCCAGAAGCCCGTTTCGTGCTGGGGTTTTCTGCTCCGGTTTTTTCCACGGGCTGGAAAGTACACCCATCAACTGTAGACCCATCACGAAAAAGATGAGCGCGGCGATCCAGCTTCCGTACTGCCCGATGTCGCCCAGAATACGACCGGCGGTCGCGGTGATCACTCCAATGAGGGCGATGCTGAGCAAAATGCCGACGGCGAAAAGGAGCGAGGTGTTAAAGGCGCGGCGGGGGGTGCTTCGGCCCTGTTCGTCGACGAGTCCGATGATCAGAGGGATCGCCGCCAAATGACAGGGACTCAGCAGTACGCTTAGGATTCCCCAAACAAAGGCCGCGCTCAGTGCGATACCGGCCGATCCTTCAATGGCGTGAGTGAATTGTGTGAACAGTTCGGTCATAATTTTTTCCTAACGAATAGGGTTTTGTTGGATGTGGAATGTAGGACGTCCAACATCTCACTTCCTACTTTCTACAAATTTCCCCCGCCTCTTAGGCGGATTCCCAGCTCAGCCCATTTCCCCAGGATGTCTTCTTTGGAAATGAACCCTTCATGACGGAAGAGCTCATTGCCTTCAGCATCCAGAAAAACCTGCGTCGGGATCATTCGAATTGAATACGCCTCGCTCGCCTCTTCATTTTCCCAGACATCGACAAAGCGGATGTTGACCTGGTCGCCGTGTTCTGCGCTGAGTTCGGTGAGTACAACCTCCATCATTTTGCAGGTCGCGCAGGTGCCTGCTCCAAAATCAATCAGCTGGGGGAGGGGCGTTTCATCTTTTTGCGAGGAGGGTTTATTGAACATCGGTACGCTTTGCGGGCCGACAAGGATGCCTGCATTTTCTGCGGGAATTTTGCATTGCCCATCGACGCATTCTGCCGTGCGGCTTTTCATAACTTTCTGGAGTTCGACGACCGCAACCACAGCGACGATCAGTAGGGCAATTGTGATCAGTTTTTTTACAAATGCTTTTTTCATGAGCAGGTTTCTCCAACGAGGTTATTCATAGAAATCAAAAAGTTGCGCAGGCCACCGCAACAGAGGTGGTAGTAGACGTAGAGGCCGCGTTTTTCTTCCACCAGCAGTCCTGCGTTTTTGAGAACCGACAGATGGCGCGAAACGGTGGAGAGGTTGTGCTTGAGCAGTTCGCGCAGTTCGCAGACGCACAGCTCGTGGTCGAGCAGAGCGTGGGCAATCAGCAGTCGCGACGGATGGGCCAGCGCCTTCATCACCTTCGCCTGCGCGTCATAATTCATTCTTTTTACATCATAGAGTTCCATCTTGCTCTCCCAATCCATTAGCCAAAATATCCGCTAAAGAATCTTATTTGTCTATTTCGCAAAATAGGCAAATACTGTGGGTTGTACAAACTAAATTTAATCGAATGTTCTAAATTTTGAAAAACTGATTAAACCATACCTTGCAAGGTATGGTTTCAAGATGTCGGCATCCCGTTATTCTCGCATCCCGCATTCTTGCCTTGTGAAACCTTGTTTCTGCGGGGCGGCATCCCGTAACCTCCACCGATGCAGATTTGTGAAACAACCCTAACAGTACTGGACTTCGAAACCACCGGTTCGGTGCCAGGTTTCGACACCGAACCGTGGCAGATCGGTGCCGTACGGCTCGTCAAGGGCCGCGTGGATCCGCAGCAGACATTTGAGAGCCTGATCCGCGTCGATGTCAACCGTCCGTTCAGTGCGTATGCACCGGGAACGCATCACAAACTGCGCGACGAAATTGCCGCAGCGCCGAACGTTTCCAAGGTTTGGAAAAAGATGGAGCTCTGGGTAACTGGCTGTCCGCTGGTCGCGCACAACGTGTCGGTAGAAAAAAAGTTTTTACGTCGAATGGCTCCGATGCACCGCTTCGGCCCGTGGATCGATACGTTGGCGCTCGCACGGAAGGCGTGGCCGAACGCGCCGTCTCATAAGTTGGGTGATTTAGTCTCCGGTCTTGGGCTGGAGCCGCGCGTGCGCGAACTCTGTCCGAACCGTGATGCGCACGACGCGCTTTACGATGCCATCGCCAGCGCCGTTCTTCTCGAAAAAATCCTCACGCTCCCCGGGTGGGAGACATTGGCGATTGATGATTTCTGATTTTCGATTGGGTTTTCCAGGCCTTGGAACTTTTCGCCCAAGTTTTTCCAATGTTTGATGCCACCGACAAAAGTCGATTTCATATCAAATCACACCTTTAAACGTGTGACATAAAAAGTCGCAACATGTTTTAGTAAAGATGGTTATGGAAGTTTTTATGGTCTGTCCCATACATTTGAATGTATGGAACAGAAATAGTCGTAACCGATTGTGTATAAGGTGATTAAGGTTTTGAAATGCTGATAAAATTTTATGATGGTAATTCTTGAGCCTGACTTTTGTCGGTGGCATCAATGTTTGGAAAAATAACCGCTTGATGCGTATATGGGAGAGGTATACGTTTTAGCCATGCAGAGTGGATTAAGTCAGTTAGATGGTTTTGAGTGGGACGAGGGAAATCGCGATAAGAACCGGCTGAAACACAAAGTGTCGAACGGGGAGTGCGAAGAGATCTTTTTCAATCAGCCGCTGATTGTTTTAGAGGACCACAAGCATTCAAAAGAAGAACAGCAATATGCGGCGCATGGGGTGACCGATGCGGGGCGAAGACTGCATCTCATTTTTACCGTTCGAAAAACGAAATATCGTGTGATATCCGCCCGCGACATGCACGGGAAGGAGAGGAAGTTCTATGACAGCTAAACCCAAAAAAATTCCAAAGTTTAAAACCGAAGATGAGGAGCGCGACTTCTGGGCTACTCATTCAGCGCTGGATTATTTTGATATTTCTACAGCGCGGCGGATGAGTTTCCCGAACCTCAAACCGACCACGAAGTCGATTTCCATCCGCTTGCCGGAATCTTTGATTGATGAGCTGAAGATTTTGGCGAACAAAAAGGACGTGCCGTATCAGAGTCTGGCCAAAATCTATCTCGCCCGTGAAGTCGCACGGGAACGCAGGGCACCGTTCGCTGCCGACGAGCTGGCGGTCGCCGAAGAACCGGCCGAATACCGCGCGAAGAAGCCATTGCGCCGTAAGTCGTAATTTGTATTGGAGAATCTTTATATTTGTAGGGCGGGGTCCGAGACCCCGCCTCCGCGATCATGGATCGCGGCTACAAGAGATTTAGCGGTTGAAGATGAGGCGCTGGCCACGGACTGCTTTTTCAACCTGCCCGTTTTGGTAGGCGATTTGTCCGGAGACGATGGTGGTGTCGACGGAGGAGCGGAAGGTGGTGCCTTCGAAGGGGGACCAGCCGCATTTGTAGAGGATGTTTTCTTTCGTGACAGGGGTCGGGCGGTTGAGGTCGACGAGGACAAGGTCGGCCCAGTAGCCCTCGCGGATGAAGCCGCGCTCCTTCACGTTGAAAATCCGCGCGGGGGCATGCGCGATTTTTTCGGCGATGACTTCGAGGCTCAGAAGGTTGTCGTGGAATTTTTCGAGCACGGAGGGCAGGGCGGACTGGATGACGGGGATGCCGGAGGGTGCTTCCCAGTAGGTTCCCTGTTTTTCTTCCAACGTGTGCGGGGCGTGGTCGGTGCCGATGGTGTCGAGGCGGTCGGTGAGCAGTCCGCGCAGAAGTGCTTCGCGGTCGGCGGCGCTTTTGATGGCGGGGTTGCATTTGACGAGTGCCCCTTGGTTTTCATAGGCGGAGTCGTCGAAGAAGAGATGGTGGACGCAGGCCTCGGCGGTGACATTTTTCGCTACGTTTTCTTCGTACATTTCGTTTTCGCGCGCCGTCGAGATGTGGACGGTTTTCCCCTGAAACAGTTCAAGTTCGCGCGCCGTGCTAATGTGTAAAATGTGCAGGCGGGTATCGTGTTTGCGGGCGAGATCAACGGCCAACTTCGACGATTGATAGCAGGCGTCTACGCTCCGGATCAGCGGGTGGGCGGAGAAGGGAGTCTCGTCGCCATATTTCTCGCGATATATTTTTTCGTTCTGCGAAACAATGTTGGCATCTTCGCAGTGCGTGGCGAGGTTGATCGGGCATTCACGGAATAGATTTTCCAAGGTTTGGAAACGGGCGACCAGCATATCGCCGGTGGAGGAGCCCATGTAGACTTTTACGCCGCAGACATTCGTCGGATTGACGGCTTTGATTTCGTCGAGGTTGTTGAGGGAGGCTCCGAGGTAGAAGGAGTAGTTCGTGGCCATTTTGTCGGCGGCACTGGCAAATTTTTCTTCGAGCCGCTCGTTGGTGATGGTCGGTGGGCTGGTGTTGGGCATTTCCATGACGGAGGTGACCCCGCCCGCGACGGCGGCGGCCGATTCGGAGTTCATGTCGCCTTTTTGGGTGAGGCCCGGTTCGCGGAAATGGACGTGGCAGTCGAGCATGCCGGGCAGAAGGGCTTTGCCCGCCGCATCGATGACGATGTCGGCATCGGCAGAGAGTTGGCTGTCAATCCGGTCGATTCGTCCGTGGCGAATGAGCACGTCGCCCGCGAAGCTGCGGCCTTCGTTCACGATGTCGGCATTCTTGATGAGAATGGAGGGGAGAGTGGAATGTTGGAATGTTCGAAGATTGTTCATGAATTGGAGAGTAGCAGAATGAGGAGATGTGGGCAGAATAATTTATAGGCAGAATGATCCAGAGAGCAGGGTAGTTGAATTATTCCATTCCATCATTCCACTATTCCATTTTTCCGGCTCTTCCCAATGAGAATTGCAAGTCCGCCGAGTATCATAAACCCGGAGTAAAGCTGACCTTTGGTGAGCCAGCCGAGGTAAACCGTACTGTCGGGTTCGCGGAAAAATTCGATCGAGATGCGCGCGGCGGCATAGATTAAGAGGAACAGGGCGCTCGTTCGTCCCTCGCGTTTTCCCCAAGGGGTTCGCCGAATCAGCCAGAGAGCGGCAAATAGAAACAGTCCTTCGCCGAAGGCTTCGTAGAGTTGCGACGGGTGGCGCGGGGTGGGGGTGGCATCGCCCGCTTGCGGAAAGATGACGGCCCATGCAACCTGTGTTGGGCGTCCCCACAGCTCGCCATTGATAAAGTTGGCGACGCGCCCAAAGAAGAGACCGACCGGGGCGACGAGCGCGAGGCCGTCGGATAGGTTCCAGAAGCTGCATTTCTGTTTTCGAGCGGTCCAAAAAAGGATGGCGAGTACCCCGATCATGCCGCCGTGGCTGGCCATGCCGCCTTCCCAGACGCGGAAGGCGAAGAGCGGGTCGTGCACAAAGGTGTCCCACGCGTACAGAAAAACGTAGCCGAGGCGTCCGCCAAGAAAGACGCCAAAAATGGCGAGATTCACCATGAACCCGGAAAGCTCTTCAGCGGGAACCGCGAATTCGTTCCGTTTGGCGAGTGTGCGGAGAATGAGATAGGCACCGAGAAATCCGAGTAGATAGGCGAGGCCGTACCAGCGGATGGCCAGTGGCCCCCAGATTTCAAAAAGGATGGGGTTCAGATCATGCGTCCAGTGGGCGGAAAGGAGGGAGGATATTGGAATGTTGGAACACTGGAACATTGGAATAATGGGGGTTGGGGTAATGGAATATTGGAATGGGAGAATGTTAGGGAGGGTTAGTCGGTTTTAGTGGTGTAGAGCTCGTTGGATTCTTTGATGATAAATGAATCGTCCCAATCGTTGTTTACCTGCTTGGATTGAATCGATTCGACGAGTTTTTTGAGACCGTTTTCAAGTTTGTACGCCAGTGCATCCATCTGTTCAAATTGTTCTTCGGTGATGTGCTCGGCAGGACAATAGACATGCAGGGCGGATACGCTTTCTCCTGCAGATCCCATTGCGATATTTAAGTACTGCAAATATTCTTTGATTCCCCTTCGGCAATATCCTTCAGCAATGTTTCGGTGGATCGAATCAACAGATGCAATTTGTTGTGAGGTGATTCGTTTCAGTTCGTATGGGAAATGTTTAACAACAGACCAAGTCAGAATGTACAGCTCGCGAGCATCTTGCCAAACCCGCAACTGCATGTATCCCCGGTTGATGTTTTTTCTCTTTTCCATCATTTCATCATTCCACTCTTCCACCATTCCCTTCCCTACAGACTCGATCCTCTCCAATGGAGTTTTTGGCGGAGGACGGAGAAGTAGCTGTAGTTCGGCGGGTAGAGGAAGTAGACCGGTTTTGCGCTGCGGGTGATGCGGATGGAGTCCCCTGTGAGAAGTTCGTCGATATCCTGCCCGTCGGCGGAGAGCAGCAGGGTTTTGCGGGAGGCCTGTACGGCGACTTCAATGATGCTGGAGTCGGGAACAACCAAGGGGCGGTTGCTGAGGGTGTGTGGGCAGATGACGCTGATGCCAAACGAGCAGCTGCCGGGTTGCAGGATCGGGCCGCCGGCGGAGAGAGAGTGGCCGGTGCTTCCGAGCGGGGTGCAGACAATCAGTCCGTCGCAGGCAAAAGAGCTGATGGTTTCGCCGTCGATGCGTAGATCGAGCGTGGCGATGTGCGACGAACCTCCAAACCCAATAACGGCATCGTTGAGAATGCGCGAGGAGGTTCCGGCCTTGCCGTCGCGGATCACCGCGCAGTCGGCGACGGTGCGCGGTACGGATTTGCAGTGTCCGGCGTGCAGCGCATCAAGTGCCTCTTCGAGGTCATCCTCGCTCACCGCGGTTAGAAATCCGAGGCTACCGAGGTTGATTCCAAGAATAGGGATTTCAGTTCCATCGAGCAGTTTGGAGCAGAACAGCACGGTGCCGTCGCCACCCATTGCAAGCAGAACGTCTACGGTAGAGGAAAAGTCCTCCATCTCAATGATCGTGGCGGAAGGGAGGTGTTCTCCGGAAGCGGCATCGGCGAAGAGCTTCCAGTGAAGGCTTTCGGCTTTTCGGCTGAGCCGCTCAAAGACATCTGCGGCGTGCGGGCGTTTCGGGTTTGCAATGACACCAACTTTTTTCATGGCTCAAATGGTGCCACACCTGCATTGGATAGGGGAGAGGTTTAACCACAAAAAACGAACAGGAATGATTCGTATTTAGATCGAAAAATTCACAGTGAGGAAAGAAAGGAAACGAAGGGAATTCTTCTTTGTTTGCTTCGTTATCTCTATGTAAAATTATTTCTCTGACGTTCGACCTTTGACTTTATGACTTGAGACTCTCTTCGCTTTCCGATATTCGTATTCCTCAATTTCTAAAGGAATCCAAATGCTGGCAAAACGAATTATACCCTGTCTCGACGTCACCGGTGGCCGCGTGGTCAAAGGCGTCCAGTTTGTCGACCTGATCGACGCGGGCGACCCCGTCGAGTGCGCCAAGGCCTACGAGGCGCAGGGCGCGGACGAACTGACGTTCCTCGACATCACCGCTTCGAGCGATGATCGCAACACCATGATCGACATCGTCCGCAGTGTCGCAGAGCAGGTGTTTATGCCGCTCACGGTCGGCGGCGGCATCCGCACGCCCGCCGATGTCCGCAACATGCTCAACGCCGGGGCCGATAAGATTTCATTTAATACCGCCGCGCTTCTGAACCCCGAGATTCTCAACGAATGCTCCAAGCAGTTTGGCAGCCAGTGCACTGTGCTCGCCATTGATGCGCGCCGCAACGATGCCAACGACGCCTTGAAAGGCTGGACCGTCTACACGCACGGCGGACGCAATCCGACCGAGCGCGACGCGGTGGCCTGGGCTAAAGAGGGTGTATCGCGCGGCGCGGGCGAAATTCTTCTCACCAGCATGGATGCCGACGGAACCAAAGACGGCTACGATCTCGAACTCACCCGCGCGGTATCCGACGCGGTCAGCGTCCCCGTCATCGCCTCCGGTGGCGCGGGCACGGTCGACCACATGGTCGATGCCGTTACCAAAGGCAAAGCCGATGCCGTGTTGGCCGCCTCCATTTTTCACTTTGGTGAATTCACAATCCAGGAAGTCAAAGAACAGATGCGCGATAAAGGAGTGACGGTTCGGTTGTGATAAAAAGTAAACACGAAGGCACAAAGGACGCTAAGGATTTTTGTGTGTGAACTTCGTGTCTTAAGCGAACCCGTGAGCGGGTGTTTTAATATTTGAATTGAAAAGGAAGACGTTATGAGCAAAGAACTCGAAGAAGGAAATGTACTGACCCTCGACTGGGACAAAGTTGAAAAAGCCGCCGCGGCCTGCAATGGCATCATTCCGGTAGCCGTTCAGCACGCCGACACCAAAGAGGTGATCCTCGTCGCTTACATCAACCAACAGGCATTTGAAGAATCGCTGAAACGCAAAATGCTCGTTTTGTGGAGCTCCTCGCGTCAGGAATTGTGGATCAAAGGCCTCACCTCCGGCGAAACGTTTGACCTGCTCGAAGCGCGCGTCAACTGCGAACAAAACTCGCTCTTGTTTGTCGTTCGCCCGAACCGTGGAAGCATCTGCCACACCAAAAATAAAAATGGTGAACCGCGCGACTGCTACTACCGCCGCATCAACCTCGACACGCAGCAGTTAGAGAATTTGAATCCTTAAGAGTTCTCTCGCAAAGTCGCTAAGACGCAAAGAACCCGGATTTTTCCAACCATTGGAAACTCCGGGTTTTCTTTTTCCAAGCATTGGAAAAGTTAAAGGCCGCCGGATCATCCGGCTATCTGTACACATCACGGCGGTTTCCGACTTTTACGACGCAGATCACCAGTTGGTCGTCTTCAATCGTGTAGAGGATGCGGTAGCTCCCTTGGCGGATTCGATAACGTTCCTGTCCGGAAAGCTTTTTCGCCTGAGGAGGGCGGGGGTCATCCGCCAGTTTTTGGATGGCGGAAAGGATTCGTTGAACGTCCGTTTTCGGAATGCTCTTCAGATCCTTCGCAACCGATTTTTTGACGATGATCTTATAGGATGCCATCGCGCTTTAGCCCCTTCACAAAGCTTTCGAATTCGACCGTCGGCTCTTTTTCCCGCGCATCGAACAGGGCGAGATCATCGAGATCTTCCGTCAGTTCATCGCGGACGGCTTTGTTGATCAGTTCGGAAACAGATTGTGAGGTTTCCACCGACTGCAGGCGCAGTGCCTTGTGCAGATCGGGGTCTAAATAGACCGTTGCTCGTTTGGTTAATGTGCTCATAAGGGCTCTCCATCGTTTCATGAAGAATAGCGTCACAACGTCACAACGTCAAGACGCTGTTATGGTTGGAAAAGTGATCCGCAGATGAACACAGATAAACGCAGATGGTTTCCAAGCATTGGGAATATTGGTCGGAAAAGTAACGCCGTGGGCGTCATAAATTCCAAACATTGGAAAATCGGTTTGTCAAATTATCTGACTGACCCCAGCACCTGACCCCAGCACCTGACCCCAGCACCGGGTTGTCAAATTATCGGACCGACCCTCTTACGACCCTCTTATGCGTGGAAGCATCTGCCACACCAAAAATAAAAATGGTGAACCGCGCGACTGCTACT